>CAMDRI010000212.1 GCA_945906725.1 Candidatus Kuenenia stuttgartensis
AATAATCGATCTGCAATCACCTCCTCGAAAGAAAGTTGCTTCGTATGAGAGCCATTATCGGATTGTCATTGGCCGCGTGCTGCCTGATGTGTTTGTCAGGCTGCGGCGGGTCGTCCTCCGCGAACTACGGCAAGTTGTCTTTGTTGAGCGTTTCGGGAGCCGTCACTTTGGATGGCAAACCACTGCCAGAGGCCGTTGTAACCTTCGACTCTGAGGACGGTCAGTTTTCCTACGGGTTGACCGACGCCAGTGGCCGGTTCTCTCTCCAGTTCGATTCCGTCAAATCGGGAGCGATTCCCGGAAAGAAGACCGTGCGAATCAGTACCACTCGGAAAATCCTGGGGCTGAATACGGAAGAAGAGGGTGGCGGTGAAGAGGGGCGCAGTGAAGGTGCGGCGGCCACGACAACGGCCCGTCCCATCGAGTTGGTTCCCGTTCGGTACAACAAAAAGTCTGAACTCTCTGTCGATGTCAGCCCGGACAAAACGCATTTTGAATTTCCGCTCGTGTCGAAATAGCTAAAGCTGGTGCTGTCGGATTTCGGCGCGACGAGTCGTGCGAGTCCACATGCCCGAGTGCAGCGCCGACGGGAACGACAATCTCCCGTGTTCGGCATCTCGTCGATCTTTCCAATCGTCGCGGGCTTCGTGAAGGACACGGCCGGTTGGCGGATGAGCGGGAGTCTCACGCTGGATCGTCATGAATCTCCAAAGCCACTCGCCACTTGTAAACGAGTGACAGGGCAGGACCGCCAGCCGCGAGTCGGCGGAAATTCAACGGACATTCTCGGCGAGTTCATGTTTGTCGCGCAAGATCAACCTGTCAGCTTCGTGCCTCCCAACTTCAAAGGACAACTGTGATGTCACCGACCATCTTGATTGCAGACGAAGATCGCGAATCGGCCAGGTTGTACGAACACTATTTGAATCGGTGCGGCTACCGAGTTCTTAGCGCATCCGGCGGTGTCGAATGCCTGTCGATCATTCGCGAGCAATCTCCCGCCGTGATTATCGCCTCGGAGAATATGCCGTGGGGCGGAGCCGATGGCTTGCTGGATTGCCTGAGCGACGATTCCGGTTTGCAATGCTGCCCCAACGTGATCCTGACTGGCTACACGCCGGACGAGAATGTCTCCGTGCTGCGCGAAATGCCCTGCGTGTTTCGCTACCTTCGCAAACCATTCCTGATGGGGCGTCTGCTCGATTACGTTCGTTCGATCGAGTTCGGTCTCCGCGACGCAAGCCGGCCGAGAGTGAGTCCTCGGGATCGACAATCTCCCGTTGCGTGCCACTGACATTGAAGTCGGCTGTCTCCCCTGCTCACGCCTTGCGGCCAACGAACAAATACCACGGCACGCGAGCAAACGGCATGTAGGGCAATCGCGTCGTGAATTCCAAGAACCGTCGGCACTCGAAGTGACGATGCAAGTAGCGAACGTGATCGGGATGGAGATGCACGTTGTCGAACGCGAACCACGTCGGCCAGAATGTCCGGGTGAACCACGAATGTTTGGCATATCCGATTTCTGGATGCTTGCGTGAGACGAAGAAATCGACCGCTCCGAAAACGCCGCCGGGCTTGAGCAGTTCGATCGCGCGATCGACCGCCGCGAACCAGTCGGGAATCATCGTCAGGCTGTATGAGCAAGTGACGACATCCGCTTGGATGGGCAGCTCGAACCGAGTCGCGTCGGCCGCGATCGCTTCCACGTTGGTCCAGCCATTTCGCTCGCAACGCTGCCGCGTCTGCTCCAGCAACGACGGCGCGAGATCCACGACATAGACCTTGCTCAGCTTGGGCACGAGGTCACGTACGAACTCCAAGTTCGCTCCGGTGCCGCCGCCGAGATCCACCCACACGGCCCCCTCGCGCAACGGAAGCTGCTGGACCAACTCGCGACGGCCGGGCAGTAGCCGCTCGCGGAACGAGTCGTAGTCGCCGGCTTGCTGGTGATAGAAACTCTCCATGCGCTCGGCATGAGTGCGGCCCCGCACCGGCGCGACCGTCAGACGATACAACGTGCGAAGATCAGCAATCGTGGACATGAGAGTCTCCTTGCCAACGTAGGTCAGCCTTTCCAGGCTGACCCGATCCGGAATCGACGTGATTTGAAGCGTTCGGGTCAGGCTAGAAAGCCTGACCTACGTTGCCATGTGAGCAATGTGGAAACTGCCGTAGGTGTGGACTCGGTCGTGTGCGTGTAGACGGTCGGCGAGACCGCGTTGATAGTGCAGCAGTTCGGCGACTTCGCGTTCGCGGCCGTTGTGCTGAACTCGCGTGCGATCCACGAAATCGGTTTGCAGCCCCCCGCTGCGCCACAGGAGACGAGCATCGGGAGTCGCGTGATCTACGATGGCTTGCCATTCCTGGGCGAGCAGGGGCTGCCGAGAGGTACTCAACCAATCCATGTGATCCAACAAGACGAACCGCGAGATCGCCGGCGACTGCTCGGTCAAGAACTGCGTGACCGACGCGGTGTGAGTGCTGATGCGATCGACGAGTCCGCCGCGCAGCCGCTCGAAGTTTTCGACTCGCAGATATTCGGGACAACAATCGGGCGAATACTCGCCCGTCAGGTACACGCGCCAGAAGTAATTGTCTTGCAGCGACAGCCGCGTGAAGACCGTCTCGATACTGTCCTCGACGAATTGGGCGATGCCGCCGGAGTAGTGTCGCTCGACCTGCTCACGCTGCGGGCGCGGCACTCCGACCAGCGACAGTGTCGTGTCGCGGCTGAGTATCCAACGAATGAACCGCGTCCAAAAGATCGGCCGCAATCGAGACTCGTAAATCGACTGCTGCTCTGCGATCGAGCCGGCGTGCAAGATCGCCTCGATGCTGTCTCGCGCACGGGCCACGCGGTCGATGTAGCGGTTGACCAACCACGCAAACCAACCGGAGCTGCCTCGGAAATAGAACGACCGCCGCCGCTCGCCGGAGAAGAAGTCGATGTGCCGATCCCAGTATTCGCTCGCGCCCGGCGACAGCGAAGGACGCAACTTGTCGGCGTACAACTCGCGAGCATTTGCGACCCGGCCGCGGCCGAACATCGCGAAGAAGTCGTCGTATTCCAGCCCGCGAATCGCCGCCAGTTTGAGTTCCAGCAGCGAGTTCTGAGCGGGATTCAAGTCCACCGCGAAGACGTGCTCCGGCTCTTGCAGCACGTAGTCCAGCGCGTTGCAACCCGCTGAAGTGATGACCAACACGCGGTCGGTCGGTGAAAGTTCCAAAGCCATCCGATCCAGTCGTGGGTCTTCCCAACAGGTGTTGTAAACCAGGTTGTGTTGATGCACGAATTGAAACACTCGCCCTTGCCACCAGTCGTTGAGTTTCATGGTTTTCTCCTTCTTTCGTTAGACCAACGGAACTTCCAGGATTCGTTCGGTGCTCGGATCGCGACCCCACGTTTCCGCGAAGGGCGTGGACTCGCCGAAGAAGCCAGTCTCGCTCGCGACCGGTTGCAACTCGTCGCTGTGTGTCGGCCGCTGAATCAGTTCAAAGCTTCCGTCGGCATACTCAACAATCGCCGAGCAGCTCTCGACCCAATCGCCACTGTTGAGATAGCGCACGCCGTTTCGCTGAGAGATGATCGGCGTGTGAATGTGTCCGCAGAGGACGGCGTCGCAGCCCTTCGAGGCAGCGTGTCGAGTGACCGCGTCCTCGAAGTCGCTGATGAAATTGGTCGCTTGTTTGACTTGCCGCTTGATCGCCGCGCTTAGCGACCAGTAACCGAAGCCGCAGCGCCGCCGAACCAAATTGAACCAGCGATTCAGCGCGAGCAGCGCGTTGTAGCCCACGTCTCCCACAAGCGAGAGCCACCGCGCGTGCTTTACCACCGAATCAAACTGATCGCCGTGCATCACCAGCACTCGCTGCCCGTCGGCCGTGTGATGGATGAACTCATCCGCGATCTGCACGCTGCCGAGACTGTCGATGAAGTGGCGCAGAAACTCGTCGTGATTGCCCGGCGTGTAGCGGACGATCGTGCCGCTTTTGAGCATCCCCAAGATGCGCCGCACGAGAAAGCTGTAGGAGTCGTCCCAGTACCAGCCGCGTTGCAGCCGCCAGCCGTCGATGATGTCGCCGACGAGATAAAGGTATTCCGGCTGATGCTGCTTCAAGAACGCCAGCAGCGCGTTCGCGTTCGCATACTTGCAGCCGAGGTGCAGATCACTCACGAAGACCGAGCGAACCAACATCGTGCGCATCCTCTCGCCAGAAGCCTCGTTCCCAACGGGCATCGCGAAGGCCAGGGCGATCAAGCCGACGGCTTTCACGACTCAACTCGCCGAGTAGCCAACTCTCGTGAGTCGCCTCCAACAGCGGATCGTTTCGTCAAGCAGTATCGACGGCGACCGTAAAGCCTTGTTGAGGTTCGCGAGAGCTTTTGGTGAGGATGGGCAAAAAGCGCGGCCCGCGTTGCGAAGATGTTGCAGCTACTTTCGGCCGCCAGCGCTCGAAGCACGCCGGTCCCAGCCGAACTCCGGCAGGTCATCCGGGTCCACCGCGAACGCGAGAATCAGGCTCGGTGCATTGGGCTTGAAGTCGTTGTCCACGGTCACGATCAGGAGTCGTCGACCGTCGGGCAGCGTCGGGCCGAACGCCAGGCCCTCAAACTTCTCCGGGCAGTTCGGGCCGGCCAATCCCCAGCGCGGTTCGAGAAAATCGAGAAACAATTGCTTCTGGATCGGCCGCACGTCGTTCGGCAATTCGTCCGCGGACAGCGACGCGATTTGCGAACAGTCGGTCGTGTCAGACAGGTTCACTTTGTAAATCTTCTTCGACCGAGCCGCATCGCCTAGCTCGCTGTCCCGTTCGATGACGAGCAATTGCCGAGGTCCGACGGCGAGTAATTCACTGACACCCGTTTTGGAATTGTCGAGCCGATAGACCAATTCGCGCGTCGCCGAGGTCTTGAGGTTGAGTTCCAGGACGCGGCAGTTGACGCCGATCCGTTTGTCGCCGACCCCCGATTGGCTGTCCTGAATGAGCGGACGCTGCACCATCGCGTACAGAGTTTCGCCACTCGGATTGATCGCGATCCCCTCGAAACCTGCGTTGGGCTGCCGTCCCGTGGAGTTGCCCGCGAGCTCGTCGCTCGGCGTTGCCGCCAAATGCTTGACGCAAAATTTTTCTGGGACCGGCAATTGGCTCGTACGACTGCGGGCAGGGTCGAACACGCTGAGACTCGGCCCGTATTCGTCGGAGATGATCAGCCGATTTTCACCGAACCGACGCACGGCTTCGGGATCAAACCGCAGCGAACGAGTCGGGTCACGCGAATCAAACGCCGCTGCGGAGCCGACGAGTTGCTCGCCACGTTCCGTCTTCAACTGATTGGTGCCGACGAGCGTCGCCCGCACCGGCGTCGGCGAATTGAGATCGATGACGATTTCAAATTCTTGCAGCCGGCAAGGGAATGGCACGGCTCCATCCAGCGGCCCGCGATCGGGCAGGACGAAATAGCGATTCGCGTGGCCGGAGTATTCGATGCCGCTGAATCCGGCCAGTCGGTTTTGTGGAACGCCGCCGACCAGCGTTTCGGGCAATCCACTCTGGTCCGACGCATCGGCAGGGATCGTGGCCACGCCCAACAATCGAATCTCAGTGCGAGCCTCGGCGGGCACGAGCAGCCACGACAACGAGATCAACAAAAAAGCCGCTCGGAATTTCCGAGCGGCGAGAGCTTGGCAATCGGACATCAAATCATCCTTGTGAACTGTAAGACCTAGAACTCACCGAGGAGATCCTTCTTGCCTTTAGTGACGAGCGCTGCCAGCGTCGCGGGCGAGAGGTTTTGACTGATGAAGCGCACGGAGCCGTCGGCTAAGACAAACTGCGCGCCGCCATTGTGGAACGAGAAAATCTCGGAATCATTGGTGCAATTCATCAGACAGTTGCCGACCATCGTGACTACCCCCGAACCGCTCGTGTTATTCTGCAGGCCCAAGATGTTGGCACCGTCGATGCTGAAGCCGCTGTTGATGTCCGCCCAACCCCAGCCATCGGCCGTGTACGGCGTTCCGAACGCCACGTTGCCCACACGCGGATTGAGACCTTCTTTTCCGCCGATGAATTGAGTCGGACGACCGGCATCCTCGCCAATCAAGAGGGTGTTCGACGTTCCGTCCCTAATCTCGGCGATTCTCACGCCACCAGGACCGCGTCCCATGGCTCCCAACTCTTCTTTGGTCCCCGCAGGCAACGGCGTCCCCGCCAAAGTGAACAACGAATTGCGAGCCGCGTTGACCGAACCGTAGTCCGCATAACCCCACACCGGTCGCCCCGGAGTGCGTCCCAACGCGGTGTAAATCGCCGTCGTTGGCAGAAGCCGTGACGACCCGGCCGAAGGGCAGAGCATGGCCGGCAGTTGCTTGGTGGTTGCCACGTCATTCGCGGCCAGAAACCAACTGATATTCGCGTTGTAGAGTTTCGCCAGCGGGGCTTGGTCGAGCTGTGGAAGAACCATTGTCTGCCACGACTTTTCAAAGACCGTCCCATAGATCGTGGGATTGATATTGATCCGGCTCGGCGGAAGCATCTTGTAAGTGTCTTCGTAATTCATCAACGCCAAGCCCATCTGCTTGAGATTGTTCTTGCACTGACTGCGCCGCGCGGCTTCGCGTGCCTGCTGCACGGCTGGCAACAGCAGCGCGATCAAGATCGCAATGATGGCGATCACCACCAGCAATTCGATCAAAGTAAAACCTCGGCGCACCGCCGATTTCTGGAAAGAACGCATGGAGTAACCACCTTTCGTGAGATAAGAACCGAGAGCCATTTCGAGCGCGAGTACGCGCACCGCGTTAGCGAGTCAGCTTCAAGACGACCGCTTCGGAGGAATCGGCTTTAACCGTGACTTTCAGCCCTGACGATTCGGGGCGCTGATACTTGGCCGGCAGCAATTCCTCGCCGATTCCGTCGTCGGCGGAAGTTCCCTTGGCCGGTTTGAACCACGACACCGTGACGGAGTACTCACCGGCCGGAGCACCATCTTCGGGACGATAAGTCGTCAACAAGAACGTGCCGTCCTCTTTCACGACGGCAAACGGCGTCTTGGCCTTATTGTCCGCTGCGGCGAGCGGATGAAACGTCACGGTGGCTTTCGGGATCGGCTTGTCCAAGAACAACGCTTGGCCTTTCACGGAAACCAACTTGCCATCCGGAGCATCCCCCGCGGGAGCCTGCCCACACCCACTCATCGCCGCCAACAACAAACCGCACAACACCACAGGCCACAACCGACCCGCAGCCCAGGTTCTTGATCGCAAAGTCATTCGCATCGTATTTGTCCT
>CAMDRI010000213.1 GCA_945906725.1 Candidatus Kuenenia stuttgartensis
GCGATTCGGATTGGGAGGATCGGTTCGGCATTCCTTCAGCTCCACAGGGCGGTCACAGGTTCGCCACCTTCGACGACGGGTGTCGGACGGTTTTCGGCGTTGGGGACTCGGAGTTCGTGGTCGATGCCGAGCGCATGATAAATCGTCGCCGCGAGGTCTTCGGGGGAGACTGGTTTCTCAATCGGGTATGCAGCGTCTTTATCGGACTTTCCGTAGACTCGACCGCCAACCACGCCGCCGCCTGCGAGCGTCATCGAGAACAGCGTGCTCCAGTGATCGCGGCCCCATTGGGCGTTCGCTTTCGGAGTCCGTCCCATCTCGCCCGTTGCGACCACCAGCGTTTCGGCGAGCAAGCCGCGTTCGTCGAGATCGCGAATCAATGCGGCATACGCTTGATCGAAGGTCGGCAGCAAGGACTTCTTGACGTCATCGCTGTTGCGGTGCGAGTCCCAGCTATAGCCGTCAACGCAGTCGTAATGGACCGTGACGAATCGAACTCCCGCCTCGACCAATCGCCGAGCCATCAAACAGGATTGCCCAAACAGATGTCGGCCGTATCGGTCGCGCAGTTCGGCTCGCTCGCGGCGGATGTCGAGCGCTTCGCGGGTCTTTTCTGAGGTCACAAGTGCGAAGGCGCGTTCTTGGAACGCGTCGTAGCCAGCAGGTGCTTTCGTGCGTGACGAGCGGCGGCGTTCGACGTCGAATTGCTCCAGCAGCGACTGACGAGTCCGTTGCCGGTCGAGCGTGATCCCTTCGCGAGCCGCCATGCCGGCGATTTGAAAATTGAGTTCCTCGTCCGAGCAGTCTCGCCAGTACGGATTGTCGGTCAGCGATTGCTTGTCGATCTGCGTCGTCAACGGGTTGTAGCGCTGGCCCAACCAACCGGCATGCTCACCGGGACGTGGATACTGACCCTTCTCTTGCAACCGCCCCAACGAATTCGGCACGACCATGTACGACGGCAGCGGACTGCTGAGTCCTTGCTGTTGCTGATCGGCGTACTCCACGACCGAGCCGATCGACGGCCAATCTTTGGGAGTCGGACTGAATCCGCCTCCGATCGGCACATGCCAGCGTTTGCCAGTTTGCAGGTAATGCCCGCCGCCGCTGTGATCGTTGAACGAGTGCGTCATCGTCCGCACGACGCAGAACTTGTCCGAGACCTGAGCCGTGTTTGGCAAACACTCACCGATCAACAGTTCCGGCGTGCGACAGGCGATCGGCCGAAACGGCCCGCGAATCCCTTCAGGAGCATCAGGTTTCAAATCGTACGTCTCGAGCTGGCTCGGACCACCAAATAAAAGGAGGAAAATGACCGACTTGGCCTTCGGCACAACGTCCGACGCATGCGACTCGGCCGCCAGCAACTTCGGCAACGACAGGCCGAGCAACCCCGCGCCGCCAGCTTGCAACAATTCACGGCGGCTGTGCCCATCACAGGTCCGTCGAATTGATCCGTGAATCGTCAGCATGAAGAGCAATCCCCAAACCAATCTGGCCGTGTTTCTCGGTCCGACCGGACGGCTCCTGAGAGCGTCGTCCCGCAAACCGTATTTGGGCCGCTTCAAGGCCGGTCACCCGTGTCATCGAATCCCCAGTATCACCCGCAAAAGATTACTGCTTGTTGATGTGATAAGCCACCCGATTTCTCCAGAGTTAGCCGTCGTAAACAGGCGAACCCCCCGCTGTTGTCACAACCGCAGGACGATCGCGATGACAAGCTGTTTGAGCAACGTGAAAAAGTGCCGACCAAAACGCTACTGGCTCACAAATGCTTCTTCACGAACTCCCATGCGGATGGGTCGTGGAATTCGTGGCCACCCTCAAAGATGAGATGCTCGAAGCGATCGGCCAGGCCGAGTTTGGAGTAGTACGCGGCCGACTGTGGAGCCTGTGGCTTGCCGCCGTCTCGATGATCGACTCCGTCTTTGCTTCCGGCCTGAATCTGCAATGCACGCGGGCAGATTAGCGCGGCAATGTCGGAATCGCGGAACAGCGTGAAGCGGTCTTTGAATTTGAAGTCGCTCGGAATCGAAAGTTCGTCCCGTTCGTAGCGAGCTTCTTGGACCCCGTAGTAACAGCTACAGACCGAGACTTTGATGCGCGGCTCAAGCGCTGGCGTGACGAGCGCGTAGTAACCGCCATACGACAGGCCGACCATCGCGACGCGCATGGCATCGACTTCAGGGCGTTTCAGCAGCACGTCGAGACTGCGAGTGATCTTAGCGATCTCGACCGCCGTCAGGCTCGTGCCGACCAGTCGCAGTCGCTCATCGGTTCGATTGCGAACGTCTTTTGGGAATCCCTCTGCCGAGAAGAGATGTTGCGGCGCGAAGACGACGTATCCGCGTTTCACTCCGCCGCGCACCATATCGTGATAGTTCGCGCCCCCTTTAAACAGCGCAACCTCCGGCGAACCGCCGCCACCGTGCATCGAAATCACGAGCGGAGCCTTTTCGTTCTCCTTCAGCGACTTCGGAACAACGTAGATCCCCTCGGCGTGAATTCCGGGGAGGATCGGGATCATGGCTCGGAAGTAGGTTCCGATGTTGTCTTCTCCCAGCTTGGTAAACGTCGCGGCGGCTTGCGGCACATCGCCGGGTGGCGGATAGCCGACGCTGTCGCAGAACGCCTGCCGGTAACGCTGCGCCGATTTCTCAAACGCCTGCGGCGAGGAATAATCCGTTGGCAGCAACTTCTGCAGCCGGCTGTTGTCTTTCTTTAAGGCGAGGATGTAGTTGTCCAACTCCCGAGCCTGCTCGGTTCGCAGCGGGTTGGAATCTTTGACCTCTTGTTCGAAGTAGTTCGTAGCTGTCGGCTTGTCTTGCGCGTTGGCAATCGCACAGCAAGCGAGTGTGGCGGGGACGAGAACGAGCATCATTCGAGCGATCATGGCAGAATGTCCTGGCTGTTAAACTTTGGGTTTCGTTTGGGAGACTTCACCGTCATCCTTCACCGCTCAATGCTATGAGTTGTTGAATTGGTTCGACGTGGGATTCTGGCCAAAAACCGAATAGTTTGCGACCGAGAACTTCGTGGCGGCGCGGTGCCGTGGCAGAGATCGGCCGCAATCCCGCTCCAAGAACGAGGACACAAGATGCCAACGACGAACGACAAATTGGTCGCCGCGATCGCTTGCGGCTTGTGTCTCTTGGCTTGGCCCATCAAAGCCAATGCGGCCAAAGCCCCGACCACTCGACCAAACGTTGTCGTCTTTCTCGCGGACGATGCGGGCTGGGGGGATTACAGCCGAAACGGCAATACGCAGGTCAACACGCCGCACATCGACTCGATTGCGCGGGGCGGCGTAACGCTCGACCGCTTCTTCGTCTGTCCCGTGTGTGCGCCGACGCGAGCCGAGTTGCTGACCGGTCGGTATCACCCGCGTGGCGGTGTGCGCGGAGTGTCGACCGGACAGGAGCGGCTCGATCTTGATGAGCGAACGATCGCCGAAGCCTTTAAGGGGGCGGGCTACGCGACCGGCGCGTTTGGCAAGTGGCACAACGGTAGTCAGTGGCCGTATCACCCAATGGCTCGCGGGTTCGATGAGTACTACGGACACAGCTCGGGCCATTGGGGCGAGTACTTCGATCCGCCGCTGGAACACAACGGGCACATGGTCCGCGAGCCGGGCTACATCGTGGACCTCTGCACGAACAAGGCGCTCGACTTCATCGACCGTAACCGATCGAAATCGTTCTTCTGCTACGTCCCGTTCACGACGCCGCATTCACCGTGGGCCGCGCCGGAATCGGATTGGCGACGTTTCAAAGACAAGCCAATCACGCAGCGAGCGACGGATGCGGACAAGGAGGTGCTCGACGAGACACGCTGCGCTCTGGCGATGGTTGAAAACCAAGATGCGAACGTCGGCCGTGTGCTGGCGAAGCTCGACGAGTTGAAGCTGGCCGACAACACGATCGTGCTCTACTTCTCGGACAACGGCCCGAACAGTTGGCGTTGGAACGGCGGCATGAAGGGTCGCAAGGGGAGCACCGATGAAGGGGGCGTGCGCTCGACTTGCTTCCTCCGTTGGCCCGCGCGATTGCCCGCCGGTCATACGGTTGTACAAATCGCCGGTGCGATCGACTTGCTGCCGACGCTGACTGCACTGGCGGGCGTGACGCGAGTCGGCGACAAGCCGCTCGACGGTCGCGATCTGTCGCCGCTGCTGCTCAAGCAACCGACGGACTGGATCGACCGAATGATCTTCTCGACGTGGGCCGGTCGCATCAGCGTGCGAACACAACAGCACCGACTCGACGATCAAGGACAACTCTTCGACATGCTCGCCGATCCAGGACAGACCAAGCCGGTCACCGATCGCGAACCGGAGATCGCCTCGCGGTTGAAGGCGGCAGTGACCGCCTGGCGACAGGATGTGTTTGCCAAGTCTCGTCCCGAAGTATCGGTCGCGAAAACGAAAGGCCAACAGAAAGCCGCAGGCGGCAACGCCGTTGATCCGCGTCCGATCCCGGTCGGCTATCGCGAGTTTCCGATCACGATGCTGCCCGCGCGAGACGGCGATCCTCGCGGCGGAGTCCGACGCAGCAGTCCCGCGCCGAACTGCTCGTACTTCGTGAACTGGGCCTCGAAAGAAGACAGCATGATCTGGCTGCTCGATGTTCACACAGCCGGCCGGTACGAAGTGGTTATCGACTACACCTGTCCGGAACCGGACGTTGGTTCGCTGATTGAACTAAGTTGTCGAGACAGTCGCCTCACCGGCCGAGTCACCACCGGTTGGAATCCACCGCTCTACACGAACCAGGACACACTGCCGCGTCCGCACGGCGAATCGTCGATGAAAGAATTCCGCCCGCTAAAACTCGGCGAGATCACGCTGGAACAAGGACAAGCGCCGCTCACTGTGCGAGCGTTGGAGATCCCCGGCCAATCAGTCATGGACGTGCGGCGTGTCACGCTGACGTTGCTTCGCTGAATCGCAACCACCTTCAGGAGAAGTTTGCATGACTTGCCGTCTGGCTCTGCTGTTGATGTTGTCCGCGACTCCGTTGCTCGGCGAGGAACTCGACTACCGCGTCCACGATCCCGACCTAAAAATCGTGCGGCTGGATTCGTCGGGGGACGATTCATTTCTGTCGGTGCGGCTCGACACGGCAGGACGGATTTTTGTCGGAGGCCGCAAGACGCTGTTCGTCTACGACCTCGACGAGGCAGGGAAATACAAGCCTCGGCAGTTGTTGTGTGAGTTCCCCGATCACACTTGGGTCAATGACATCGAGATTCGAGGCGATGACCTCTACATCGTCACGGTCAGCGCGGTCTATCGGCTGGCCGGTGCTCGGCTGAAGCGTGAAGGAGTCACGCCCGAACGGCTGTTGTGGGGCGTGCCGAACGGGCACGTCCATCAGTGCTTTCATGCCTGCGCGTGGGGGCCGGACGGAGACCTCTACGTCTCGGTGGGTGATCCACTGTGGTACTACGGCGATTTCACTCGGCCCGATCACTGGGGTCATTGGACGATGTTCTTCAAAAGTAGCCCTGTCGCTCCGCGACAGGAAAGCCGCACTTCACCGGACGCTAATTCCGCCAAGCCGCCTTCACCTACCAAGAAAGTTGATCGCTCCGACGGCTATCCTGTCGCGGAACGACAGGGCTACGAGAAAACCGTTCGCATCGGTGACAAAGACTGGGCGACGATGCCGTACAACGGAGTTGGCGGAGTCTTTCGGATTCGGCCGGACGGGACCAATCTGCGGAGCTTCTCGCGCGGCTTGCGAAACCCGTGCGGCTTGTGTTTCGACAAGAATTGGAACCTCTTCACCAACGACAACGATCACGAGGGACTGCCGTCGGCCTATGTTCCCGGCCGGCTGTTGCATGTGACGGAAGGCTCGTACTTCAGTTGGCCGCGCGGTTGGTTGCAGAGCAAATCGCCCGACCGCGCCGACATCCTGCCGAGCCTCAACGAAGAACTGGGCCGGTTCGTGCCGGTCCTGCAAACGTATTACTCGGACGGTTTTTTTCCGGAGAAGTACGACAACAATCTGCTCGTCGCCCGCTGGTGTCGCCGGCAAGTCACGCGCTATCCGCTGGAAGCCAAGGAGAACACGTTCACGGCGAAAGAGCATATCCTCTTGGAGGGGAGCGATCAGGCGCGGCCGGTCGGTGTTTGCGTTGGTCGCGGTGGCCGAGTCTTCGTCACGATGTGCTACATGGCTCAGAACGAAGGCTCGCCGACGTACCGCAGCGACCTCGTCGTCATCACACGCAAGGACGATCCCGAAATGATGCCGTTCGATGGGTACGACGCGACGAAAGCCAACGTCTCGCGTCTGCAAGATGAGTTCAAATCCGATCGTTCCGCTCGCAGCGTGGCGGCTCGACTGGAACTGTTGCGGCGGGGAGAGGAGCTTCCGAAAAGCAAGGACGATAAAAAGACGATTTTCTCATCACCGTCATTTCGCGCCGGCTTCGTGGCGGGATTCGCTGAAGGTCTCAAAGAGCGAGATCCCAATGCAGTGAGAAAAATAGAAGCGGACGAACTCGGTCGATTGGTCGCGGAAGGAAGGACGCACTTCGCTCAGCGAGAGTGTCTCGAATACTCGGAGCGTGACGATCTAAAGCTGCATCAGTTATTGTGTCGCTCGAAGCAAGTTTCGCAGCGACTGGCCGGAGTGCTGACGGTTGGCTTTCGACTGACGATTCCTCCGCTGGATACCAAGCTGGCCGACGCAGCGCCGCTCACATCGCAGCAGAAGGAGGAAGCGAACATCATTCTCTTTGCTGACGAGAAGGAACCGATCGACCTGCGCAAATTTGGCCGCGTCGGCAACTACACGGTAGCCGAGCACTGGAAGGCGCTCAAGCACACTGCCGAGCAAGAACAGCTCTTCGCACTGCTGGTCGAGCGGCTAACAGCCTGTTGAAGAAGTCTGGGTTTGTTGTTTGCGATCGGCGAGATCAGGTCGCGAGTGCGGTTTGCGAGAATGTGATTTTGAAGTTCGGCAAAGCTGGTTGAGAGTGGCTGGTAGGTTTCAGGGTCCGCAGGACGGCCAGTCGC
>CAMDRI010000214.1 GCA_945906725.1 Candidatus Kuenenia stuttgartensis
CCTGCAACAAAACCGCAAAACTGGGTACAAGTTACATCGTGAGCCTCCTTGCTCGATGCCTGAGAGTGATGTCCCAAGCATTGTCGTGGAGGCTCGCGCTTTTTCCGTAGATCAGTTCTCAACACTCTAAAAACTGCAAAAGTCGAACTAAGCTAGAACCCTCGAACTCCAGGAGTACCTCATGAGCCAACCACAAATCCCGACTGCTCACACGCCCGCCGAATTGCCGCCTATGCCGATTGATCCATCCTGGATTCAGGATGGGACGCCGACCGCTTGCGGAGCCGTGTTGACACAGTCGCAGGACAAATTGTTGTCGTCCGGTTTCTGGAGTTGCACGGCCGGCAAGTTTCAGTGGGTCTTTGCATGGGATGAGTTCGTCTGCATTCTCGAAGGTGAGGTCACGATCCGCGAAGAAGGGGGCGCGACGCACACGCTGAAGGCCGGCGACGTCGCTCATTTCCCGCGCGGCCTGACAACGTACTGGCATGTGCCGACGTTCGTCCGCAAGTTCTTCACGCTGCGCACCGCCGAACCGTTCAACTTGTGAGCGTTCACTCGGTCACGATCAGATCGCGGCTGAATCGTGAGAGCAGTTCCGCGCCGTCGTGCGTGACGAGCACGTTGTCGATGATCCGAACTCCCAGACGCTCCGCGCCGATGAACACGGGCGGTTCGACGGTCACCACCATGCCGGCTTGAAGCGTGTAAGTGCTGCCGCCGAACAAGTAGATCGGTTCGGCCCAGGTCGGTGGCGAACCCGGGGCGAGACCGTATCCCGACAAGTGGACTCGCGCGGAATCGAGTCCGGCGTCGGCGATCACTCGCTTCGCTGCTTCGTGCGGAATCACGGCGGGAACGCCGGCCCGGATTTCGGCGATGCAGGCATCGGAGGCTCGGCGAACGAGATCGTAAAGCTCGCGCATGCGTGGCGTTGGTTGACCCAAAACAAACTGGCGGCCGATTGTGGCGGTGTAGCGTTTGAAGGTCGTTCCGTATTCGACGTTTCCAAAGTCGCCGTGCTGCAACCGTCGATCGGTCGGCGCTCCGTGGCTGAAGCTCGAGCGTTCGCCGGAGACAAGATTGATTGGGCTGGCCGCGAGTCCGCTGCCAGACGTCAGCAGAGCGTGATGGACCTCACCCGCCAATTCGAGTTCACTACGGCCGGCGGTCAGTGAGTCCGCGAATCTCGTCATGGCCAAGTCAGAGATGCGGTTGGCTTCGCGGATGTACGACAACTCGGTTGCCGATTTGACGAGCGTGAGGTCGTGAATCAAGTTCGTCGCCTCGGCCACGAGCGACTCGCCGAAGAGTTGCTTGATCCGCACGTAGTGGTGCGGGTGCAGGTAGTAGCCGGGAACTTCCATGCCGATGCGCGAACCCTTCACGCCGAGTGATTCAGCCAGTCGTTCAAAAGCCGCGATCGGGTCTTCTGGTTCGCCGCCGCCCCAGGTCTGAAGTTGATCGACCAGCGCGTCGTCCAGGAATTCGTTTCGTTCGCCATTGCGTGTCAGCACACTGATCGGGCCAGGCTTGGCGGAGATCAACAGGCACTGAAACTCCTGATAACTTTTCGCGTCCGTCCCCGTCAGCCAGCGGATCGACACCGGGTGAAACAGCAGCATCCAATCGAGCCCGGCATTACCAATCGCTTCACGCGTGCGTGATCGTCGGAAAGCGAATTCGTCGGACGAGAAATCGTGTTTAGACATGAGCGATCCGTTTCTTAGATGACGGTTACGTTGGCGGCGGATTGATCCAGAACCACATCAGTCCTCCGAGGCCGGCGATGACGCAGGCCACGGTGATCGCATTAGGCCAGCCCATGGATTGGGCCATGATCGGTGTGAGCACCGGAGCGATGAACCCGCCAATGTTGCCAATGGTGTTCAGGAACGCTCCGGCGAAACCTCGCGCCTCTCCGCCGATGTCGGTCGCCGTCGTCCAGAAGACCCCTTCGCACATGCCCAACAACCCCATCGACATCGCGAGGCATACGGAAACGCTAAAGTAGTCATCCATCGTCACGCCGAGTCGAGCGAACAGCGCACCCAGGATTAGGCCGGTCATGACGATACACCGTCGCCCGCGATTCGTCCCGAACAGCTTGCACATGAATCCGGTACTGATGCCGCCGATCGCCATGCCCGCTCCCATCGCCAAGAAAATGTAGAACGAAGCTCGCCGCGAGTCGGCATCGGACACCTGCAACACTGCCTTGAAGTAGTAATCCAACCAATAAAAAAAGAGGTATTGGAGATAGCTGTAGGCGGCATAACTGAGCGACAGCAGCCAGAGACCACAGTCTCTCAGCAGCAACCACTCCGCGCGGGAATCGGTCTTGGCTGTCACCGCCGTGGCCGACGGTTGCGGTGCCGGCAAAGACGGAGACGCAACGCTCTTCCACAGCACGCCGAACGCGATCAAAGCGGCACCGCTAGCGACAAACGCCCACGGCCAGCCGAGCGTATCCATCAGCCAGCCGAAGATCGGGTAACTGAACGCGATGCCGATCAACGCTCCCGCCGTACGCATGCCGTTCGCGGTCGCTCGATGGCGGCCGGGCATCAAATCGGAGGCGACATGCGCCGCTCCCGGATGCAGCGGCGCGCTGCAGGCACCAGTCAGACCACGCAGCAGCAGCAGTCCCAAAAAAAGACTCGCCGGAATATTGCTGAGCCAGATCAGCGACCCGGTCAGTGCGACAACAGTCCCCATCGTCAGGCCGAGCCACGTCAAAACTCTCGCCGACCCAAAACGATCGACCAGCCAGCCACCGGGCAACATGCCGGTCGTGTACACGATCCCAAAGGACGTGTAGACCCAGCCCATCTCCACTTCCGAGATGCCTAACTTTTTGATGAAGACTTCGCTCCCAGCAACCGCCAGCCCTTCACGATTGAAGTGCGCTAGCGCTGTGTAGCCCATGAGCAGGAAGACAATCCGCCAACGATCGAACGCAGACGGCAAACTCGTGGCGGAGGTGTTGGTCATGGAGTCGGTGTCACTTTCATCCGATTTGGAATTGCGCAGCCAGATGTTCCGGGAACCGATAACCAATTCCGGGAGCCTCAGGGAATTCGATCTCGCCGTTCTTCACGGGGAAGCCAGCTTCTTGAAGTTCTCGACGCAGCGGCGAATCGAAGACTTCAGCTGGAGCAAATTCAATGAACGGTGTGATTGGCGAATACGCCGCCAAGTGAACCGACGCCGCGCCGAGAATCTGCGTCGACCAATTGCCGGGACAGACCAATGCTCCGCGCGACACGGCGAGATCGACGATCCGTTTCGCTTCGGTTAGACCGCCGCAAGTCGTGATATACGGCTGCATGACGGAAACCTTGCCGCGATCCATCATGTCGAGAAATTCCCAGCGTGTCACACCGTGCTCGCCCATCGCCAGCGGGATTGATGTCCGCTCGGCGAGTCGAGCATACGGCTCCGGCGAATCGACGGGGAACGGCGTCTCGAAAAAGAAAATGTCGAATTGCTCCAACTCGCGGCAGATCCGAGCGACCGTCGGCACGTCGTTGAACAGGTAGCCGACATCAACCATCAGTGTCGGTTCGGGGCCGAGAATCTGCCTCGCTCGGCGAGCCATCTCGACGACGTCTTTTGGCGAGGACATCATCGGCTCGACTTTGAACGCTCGATAGCCGAGGTCACGCAACCGCGCCGCGCGATCCGCCTGCTGAGCGATCATGGCCTCGCCGCCCCAGACGTCCGAGACCAACGTGCAATACGGTACGACGCTCGTCGATCGAGTTTCATTGTGCGTCTGAAACGGCCCGCGCTGCATTCCTCCCAGCAACCGCCAGACGGGCTGGCCGAGCGACTGTCCGTAGATGTCCCAGATCGCGACATCGAGCGCACCGAGAATAATGACTTCCCAACCGCGGCGATTCGTGTGGATCAGCGAGTCCCAAACGTGTTGCCAAAGTCGCTCCGGATGCGTGATCTCGTGCCCGATCAGCAGCCGTCCGAAATGCGTCTCCGGCCCGCCGACCGTCGCCTGCACGACTCCGGGAGGAACACGAAAGACCTCCGAGAAGCCGGTCAGGCCGTCTTCGGTTCGGACGCGCAGACATGCAAGCGGCTCGACGCCCCCCTGGTCGGGATCGACTTCCGGACCATCGCCGATCACGAACGTTTCCAGCCGAGTAATCTTTAACATCACGAGCACGCTCCCCGCCGTGCGTCGGCCACTGTAATTTATCTCGCTCACAAACCCGAAGCGTGAGCGAGGGCGAACGTTCCAGAACGTTCCAAATTTGCAGTCACGCAATTCGCAGGCTCTCGGACCACAATGACTCAAACCCTGCGCTATCGGATCGAGGGAATGCACTGCGCCGCCTGTGTCGGGCGAGTCGAGACCGCCATCGGCAAGTTGCCAGGCGTGGCGGCCGTCGCCGTGAACTTGGCGACGAACGAAGCTCGCGTGCAGCACGACGATGACGTTCTGCCAGACGTCGTTCACGCGGTCGAAGCGGTCGGCTATAACGCCAAAGAATTGCCGACGACGGTCGATTTGACATCCGGCAGCGAAGCCCAGACGCCGCTGTCCGCGTTCCAAGTTCAAGAACTCCTTCGACCCGCTACGCCGGCACTCACCGTTGTGCTGCTAGCGTATTTCGTCGAGTCCGTGCCGCTAGCGGCGGTTTGGCTGCTGCTGCTGGCGACGTTGGTGCTGTTCACGAGCGGTCGCGAGTTCTTCTTCAACGCCGTCCGGTCGCTGCGTCACGCGGCGCTCGACATGGATGTGCTGGTGGCTCTGGGTACCGGTGCCGCGTACCTCGCCGGTGTCTGGTCGTTTCTGGAACTTTCGAAAGCTGGCTTGAGCCACGTCGGTCATTCCGCCGCGAGCGGCCAATGCGGTTCGGACTTCACCGCCGCGGTGTTGATCGTCGTCTTCGTGCGGTTCGGCCGGACGCTCGAACTGCGAGCGCGTCGCAAAGCGTCGGACGCGATCGGTCGACTGTTGAAACTGCAATCGCCGACCGCACATGTGTTGCGATCGTCCAACGACCTGCTGGCTCAGGAAAGCGAGGTCGAACTTCCGGTCGACCAAGTGGCGGTCAGCGACATCGTCTTGGTTCGATCCGGTGAGCGTGTCCCTGTTGATGGCATCGTCTTGGCCGGCGTCACCGAGATCGACGAGAGCAGCTTCACCGGTGAACCGCTGCCGGTTCGGAAGCAGCCGGGAGATCGCGTGCTCGGCGGATCGGTCAACCAGTCGGGCAGTTTTCGGTTTCGCGCCGAGCGAGTCGGCGACGAGATGACGTTGCGTCGCATCGTCGCGCTGGTGCGAGACGCTCAGGGAAGCAAGGCTCCGATCGCGCGGCTGGCGGATCGTGTGGCGGGCATCTTCGTGCCGATCGTGTTGGCGATTTCCGCCATGACCTTGATCTGGTGGCTGACTCACGCCGACGTTCACACGGCGATCTCGCGAGCGGTCGCGGTGCTGGTCGTCGCCTGCCCGTGCGCTCTGGGCTTGGCGACTCCGACCGCTGTGATGGTCGCGATGGGCAAGGGTGCGGAATTCGGAGTGCTCTTCAAAGACGGAGCCGCGCTCGAACGAACTGCGTCGTTGCAGATTGCTCTGTTCGACAAGACTGGCACACTGACCGAAGGCCGGCCGGAAATCGTCGAGGTCTTGCCATCGGAAGGTGTCTCGCGCACCGAGTTGCTGCGCGTCGCGGCGACAATCGCGTCCGGCTCGATTCACCCACTCGCGCGAGCGGTCGTCGCACTCGCGAAGCAGGAGTCAGTGCCGCTCGGCGCGGCACTGGACCATGTGCATTCGGAACCGGGTCTCGGCCTGCAAACGGAGTTTGACGGCGAAACAATTTTGCTCGGAAGTTGGCGCTGGCTGGAGCTGCGGAGGTTGGGCACTCCTGGCCGACTCGATCAGCCAACGAACACCGATGGGCAAGAGTGCCCATCCTCCAAAATACTCGGCCGCACGCCGCTTTTTGTCGCGCGGGGGAGTCAGCTTCTTGGTGTGCTCGCCGCTGAAGACCGGGTGCGACCGACCGCGTCCGAGGCGACACTGATGCTGCGAACTCTGCACGTTGACACCGGCGTCGTCAGTGGGGATCGGATGGCCGTTGTAAAAAGCGTCGCACACAGGCTCGGAATTACGCTGATCGAAGCCGAACGCTTGCCCAGTGAAAAGGCGGACGTCGTCCGCTCGCTGCAAGCAATCGGCCGTCGAGTCGGCATGATCGGAGACGGAGTCAATGACGCCCCCGCGTTGGCCTCCGCCGATGTGGGCTTCGCGATCGGGGCCGGAGCCGACGTCGCCATTGAGGCCGCCGACGTGACTCTCGTCGGCAGCGACCCGCGAGCCGTGCCGCACGCCATCGAGTTGGCTCGGCGCACGCTGCGGCTCATCCGCCAAAATCTGTTCTTCGCATTCGCGTACAACGTGGTCTCGATCCCGCTGGCGAGCGGGTTGCTTTCAGAGTTCGGCGCAATCATCCTGCCTCCCGGCTTCGCCGCCGCCGCGATGTCCGCCAGCAGTGTGCTGGTCGTGACCAACAGCCTGCGGCTGCGACGGTTCAAGCCGAGTTCTTAGGGCAGGTTAGACACTAGCACGAGTGGTTGCTTTTCCAAGATTCCAGCCATTCGCTGGCGCGTCGTGCTAGTTTTGAGACCACATCTAGGCCAATCATTCCCAAACCAACGAGAGTCAATCATGCGATTGTGGATCACGATTTGTCTTTGTGGACTCTGTGGACTCTTTTTTGTCGCTGCATGTGTCAAAAGAGATCAGCCTGCCACCGCCATTGTCGAAAAGCCAAAAGAGAGCACGGTCATAAAAGACTCGGCGGCACCGAAAAAGGATGCCGACAAGAAGACTGCATCGACGATACAGCCTCCCAAACCGTCTCTCACGGCCGACGAGATCGCGGCTGGCTGGATCCAACTCTTCGACGGCGAAACGCTCTTCGGTTGGAAGCCGAACAGTGACGTGAATTGGTCGGTGGCCGATGGCGTCATCACGGCCGACAAGGG
>CAMDRI010000215.1 GCA_945906725.1 Candidatus Kuenenia stuttgartensis
AACAACCTGCACTGGGTCTTGGATGTCAGCTTCCACGAAGACCTCTGTCGCCTGCGCAGCGGGCACTCCGCCGAGAACTTGGCTCTTCTCAACCGCATCGGGCTCACACTCTTGAAAGCCGACCAGACGGTCAAAGCCGGCATCGCCTGCAAACGCAAAACCGCCGGCTGGGACAACAACTACCTCATCCAACTTCTACTACACTCCATCCATTTAGCTGCGTATGCCCTGCAACAATCGCTCTTTCATAGATATCAAAGGCAGTAGGTCAGTCTTTCCAGCCTGACCCGAACGCTTCACATCGCGCCGATTCCCGATCGGATCAGCCTGGAAAGGCTGACCTATCGTTCGGCCGACTAGCAAATCCAGCCGCCACCCATCACTCGGTCGCCGTCGTAAAAGACGACGGCTTGTCCGGGGGCGACGCCGAATTGCGGTTCCGTGAAATAAACCCGCACGCGGTCTTCGTCGAGCACCTGTACTTCGGCCTCGGCACATTGATGCTGCGAGCGAATCTGAGCTTGGCAAGTGAACCGGTCGGGCACATCGTCGATCAGCCAGTTCAGGCGATCGGCTTCGAGCGTCGGCTCCATGAGATCTTCGCGCGTGCCGATGACGACTCGCCGAGTTGTCGGTTGCACGGCGACGACGTACCGCGGACTGCCGAACGTGATGCCGAGTCGTTTTCTCTGACCGATCGTGAACTGCTGATAGCCCTCGTGTCGGCCAAGCACGTTCCCCTCGGTGTCCACGATTTCACCGGCCGTGTCGTGGTGTCCTCGATAGCGTTCCAAAAAACCGATGTAGTCGTTGTCGGGGATGAAGCAAATTTCTTGGCTATCCGGCTTGTCGGCGACTCGCAGTCCCGTCTGCCGAGCAAGTTCACGAATTTCCGTCTTCGCGAAGCCACCGACCGGGAAGAGGATTCGGTCGAGGATCTCCTTGCGGATGCCAAACAGCACATACGACTGATCCTTCGAGCGATCGAGGCCGCGGTGTAAACAGTGGCGAGTTGTCGGAGACTCTGCATTGCTCGCCACTGCCAACTCGTCACCCACAACTCTCGCATAATGTCCCGACGCGATATGATCCGCGCCGACTGACTGCGCGAATTCCCAGAGCTTGCCGAACTTCAGCCAGTTATTGCACATCACGCAGGGGTTCGGAGTGCGGCCTGCGAGGTACTCGTCGGCGAAGTAATCCTTGATCCGCGTGAAAGCGTCTTGAAAGTTGAGTGCGTGAAACGGGATGTCCAGCGAATCGGCGACTCGCCGAGCATCCGCCGCATCCGACGCGCTGCAACAGCCCTGTTTGTGAGCCTTCGGTTGAACGATCGGCAGGTCGTGGCCGAGCGACGTCTTGCAGACCTGCGGCTCCTCCGTCGCGCCGGATCGCATGAAAAGACCGATCACCTCGTAGCCCTGCTGTTGCAGCAAGACCGCAGCGGCCGAGCTATCTACTCCGCCGCTCATGGCTAGGACGACACGCTTCGACATTTCAGGGAGCCACAACCTTTCCGGGAGCGAGCAAACTTTGCTCCATGAAGTGTAACGCCAGCCGCAGGTTTGCTTGAGTCCACAGCAGTGGCGTGATGTCGTTCGGCCCCCACACGCCGTTCTCGCGGTAGTAGGACTCCGGGCAACGCAACGGCGTGAACGGCGTGTCGTCGCCGGTCAGTTGCCGCAAGCTGCGGTTGAGATGTTGCGTTTGCAGTTCGAGCTGCCCGGTGTCGCCGGTTTGCTGGTAACGCAGTCCGTGAATCACCGAAATGATCGGATCGAAGAGGCACCACTGAGCCTCGCCACCCGGTTGCAGCAAGCGGTCGCGAGCAGACATGTCTTCGCTGACATCGACCGTGCGATTGGCCGGATCGAGCAGTTTTTTGTAGTCAGCACACCAGTACGAATCGCCGAGGTATCGCCGCACACCGTATGGGCCGAGCAACTGCGTGACGACGTCGGTGACGATGGTCTCGGCCAGATCACGGTCGACGATTTCCAGCGGGTAAATCAAGAACAACAACGCCGAGTCGCATCGCCTTCGCTTGGCCGGATCGTCCTGCACGCACTCGCTCGGCAGGATCGCTTTGAGTGCGGCCTGCCCGCGCTCGATCAGCCCTTCCGCACGTCGGCAGGTTTGATCGATGAACGACTTCGTCGCACCGAGCGGCATCTGGGCGGAGGCCATTGTCAGGAAATAATCCCGCAGCGCGGTTAGTCCGGCTGTTGCCGCGCCGATGCTGGACGCTTCGACCTTGCGAGCCTCTTCCCAATGGCCGCTGTCCTCATCCTCCCAGAAACGGATTGCCTCCAAATACTGGACGAAGTTGGAGAGCAACTTGATGTCGTCGCCGTTCGGTTGCCAGTGACCTTCGCGAGCCAGCTTGCTCGCCAGCCACAGCCAATAGCCGATCGCGTCGTTCTGCGCGTGAGCCCATTGCTCGGGGACTTCGCAGAGCTTGTCGCCGTCAAAACGAATGTGTGGCCGGAGCATCACGTTTTGCGGGCTTGCCCTGCCGACGATGATGTCGCGCAGCTTGCCGCGCTGCGTGTGCTGAAACTGCGTGATCGCCGAAACCGCCCGCACCGCGCGATCGTGCTCGCCCAACACATGAAAGTGATGCGCGATGTGGATGTTGTCGCGGACCCACACGTTTTGGTAGCCGGTGTATTCGAGGTCTTGGCTCTGCGCGAGCGCGGCCGAGAACAACCCGCTGGACAACGTCGGAAATTGAAAGGTGCCATGCACGATCAAATGCCGCGTGATGGCTCGCAGGTCATCGGCTCGATAATCGTTTCGGATCAAACTCTCCATGGGGTGCGTCATGTCTGGCTCTCGGTCGGATTCTCAAGGATGTCGTACGTGGTCAGCGGTTGTTCGGGATGTTCGGCGGAAGTTTCAGAATTCGCGTCGATTTCAGGAGCGGTATCTGGCACTGGGTGAATCCGTTGACGCCGATGTCCCTTCTGCCAGAACAAGCGGTCGTCCGTCAGGAGACCGGATCGATACGCGCAGTTGAGGCAGACTTTCTCCTCGCCGAATTGCAGGAACAGTTCGCCGTCGAGCAACAGGTGAAACCACTCCTCACCGGGATTGCGATGAGAACAGTACTCGCGTGGTCCGGACTTCACTCGGCATTCCCAACCTTCCGAATCCGGAAAGTACAGCCGCCGATCGACTGCTGCTCCGGCCGCAACCACCGAGTCTGCGGCTGAGCCTCGTTCGCCGACATCGGAAAGTTGGACGGATGTGGATGGCTCGTGCGCGGCTTCTTTAGCGACAAGCACTTCGTTGATCGCGGCCTGCAAACGCTGCGCGATCCCCTGCAATGCTTCAGGAATGTCGTCGGCTGGATCTTCGTGGAAAGGCAGCGGTATCGAAGGCGTGGACACGGCAATCTCCGAACACAATTGAGTGGTCGACAAATCATAGGGACTTCGCGGCTGCTGTTGAGCCACGCTGCCGAATGGTGCGAGAAGCGGCAAAATTCGGACTTCGGTGACAACCGGACTCGGCCGCCCCATGTTTGCCGGGGTGTTCCCGAATCGACAAAATTTGGTCCGTCTTCTTAGGATATATTGCCAAGGTGGCTGAGTGACTCAGCCCCAACGGTTTTAAGAATGGTTTTTGGTGACTGCTCGCGGAGGCCACGATGCTCAGCTTGCAAACTCAAGGGGTTCAACTTTGCGACCGATTGCCGCGGCGCGAATTGCTGCGCGTCGGCGGTTTGGCGGCTTGCGGACTGTCGCTGCCGCAGTTGTTGGCTCCGCAGTCAGCGTCGGCGGAGAATGTTTCGTCTAAGATCGGTCGTCCTGCGAAATCGTGCATCGTGCTGTTCCTGATGGGCGGACCTCCGCAGCAGTCGACGTGGGATCCGAAGCCGGATGCACCGAACGAAGTTCGCGGCGAGATCGCGCCGATCGCGACCAAGATTCCGGGAGTGCAATTCGGCGAGCTGATGCCTCGACTCGCAGGGCACGCTGACAAGCTGGCGGTGCTACGAGCGGTTTCGACAAATGACAACGCGCACTCGTCGAGCGGCTACTACATGCTGACCGGCCGGCCGCATGTGCCATTGAACGCCGAGGGCGCGAACCCCGGTCCGCCAAATGATTGGCCAAACTGGGGTTCGGTCGTGCAACGCTTGGCAGGGCCGCGTGGGCATCTGCCGGCATCGGTGCGGCTCCCGAATCACATTTTCAATACGGACGGATCGACTTGGCCCGGGCAGGACGGCGGTCTGCTCGGACGCGGACAAGACCCCTGGCTGTTTCGATGTCAGCCGCACGCGGCCGATTATCGCATCAGCGAGTTTCAGTTGCCGGAGAGCATGTCGCTGGATCGACTCTCGGCGCGGCGTGATCTCGTGCGACTGTTCGATCAGCAATCCGCAGCGGCCGAACGATTGGATCGCTCTCGCCCGTTTGGCGAACAGCAACAGCGAGCCTACGGGCTGCTGGCTTCCGCCGCATCGCGGGGTGCGTTCGATCTCTCCGCCGAAGACGAGAAAACTCGGCAGCGCTATGGAAACACGCCGTTCGGTCAGAGCTGCTTACTGGCTCGGCGATTGATCGAGTCGCACGTGCGGCTTGTCCAAGTGAACTGGTTTCGCGGCCCCGACGAACCGGCGGCGAATCCCTGTTGGGACTCCCACACCGACGAGACGAATCGACTTCGCAAGGTGCTCGTCCCACCCGCCGATCACGGGTTTGCTTCGCTGCTCGAAGACTTGTCGGATCGCGGACTGCTCGACGACACACTGATCGTCTGCATGGCGGAATTCGGTCGCACGCCAAAGTTCAACGGCTCAGCGGGCCGCGATCACTGGGGACCGGTGTTCTCCGTAGCAATGGCCGGCGGTGGCATTCGCGGCGGCGTTGTTCACGGTTCATCCGACGCGCTGGGAGGCTATCCGCGCAGCGGACTCGTCCGCCCGGAAGACATCACGGCCACGATGTTCCACTGCTTGGGCTACTCGCCCGACACCGAGTTCCACGACAACTTGAACCGCCCGCATGCCATCAGCCGCGGGCAGGTGATTCAGCCGATTCTCGCGTGAGCAGCTTACTCCCGTAGGGTGGGTCGAGGCACGAGGCCCACCAACTTTCGATACCACGACTTGGTGGGTCTCGATAACTGACCGCACCCTACTTGAACGCAAAGTCCTCAGCGACGGGCAGGTCATGCAGGCTGCCGAGCCCGAACAACGACAAGAACCGAGGCGTGGTTGTGTACGGCGGATCGTTTTTGTTCTTCGAGTTCGGCGGCGCGTGTGCTCGATCGATCCGAATCAGCTCACGCTGCACCAGTTGCCGCAGGACTGAACCGGCGTTCGATTTGCCGAGGGCCTCCATCTGCGACTTCGTAATCGGCTGCTTGTAGGCGACGAGCGACAAGACCTCGAGCGCGTCTTGCGTCATCTTCACGTCTTTGGGGCCGTAACCGAAAACTTTGTTGCGCACCGACTCGAACTCCGGCAGCAACGACAAGCGGTAGCCTCCTTCGCCGAGCGTGATCGAGTACGGCCTTCCTTCGTCGGCGTATTGCCCATTGAGTTCGTCAAGCATGCACTCGATGAATCCAAAACCATGATCGGTGTGAAACAAAGAACTGAGCTTCTTAGCGGTCAGCGGCATCCCGCCAACGAATAGCGCCGCTTCGACGACTTGCTTTTCGGAAACGCGAGGCGTCGTCGATTCGGTCGCTGCGTGTTTCACCGACAAGGGGGTCGGTAATGAGGAGCTGACAGATTCGATGTTCGGCGGGACGTCGGAAGTCGGTAATGCAGACGGCTCGGTGTCAATCTCGCGTTCGATCGCCTCCGTCGCTTCGAGGGCACGCAGGTAAGCCGCCTCCAAATCATCAGCCAGCAACGGCTGATCCCACGCGGCTGCATCGTCAGCAGTCGGCTCGTCGAGTTCATCGTTGTTCGCAAGCAGCTCATCCATGAGCGTTCTCTCCAACCGTAGGCGTTCTAGGCGTGCAGGTTTATAGTCCCGCTCGCCGCGAAGCGACAAGAGGCCGTTTCGCGGGCGAGCGGAGGGTGTCAACCCTCCGAGTCCGATGGTTTCTCGTGATGCGTTCAACTCGGAGGACTGACGTCCTCCGCTCGCCCTTGCAATGCACAACAAAGGATCGCGTTCGTGGATCAAAAGGTGACGATCAACCGCAGTCTCGTCGGCTGGCTGGCGATGGCGTTTCTGGCCGGGTTCGTGATCGCGCTGGTGACAGGTCCGAAGGACTCGGCCGATGTCTGGCAGGGTATCTGCTCACGAGTCGGCGTGGTCCTGGGAGCGTTGTGGCTGGCATTGCCAAAGGATGGGACGTTGGGCAAATGGGCCGAGGTATCGATACTCAAACTGGCGGTCATCGTCTTGGCGATCGTGGCCGTCGTTCGAGCCCCTCGAAAATATCTACCGATCCTGTTGGCCATCGCCGCCGCCGGCCGCTTTCTGAGGCCGCCCGAGAAAGTTCGCCCGCCGCGTGATTTTACGTAGGAGCCTCAGTCGAACGAGCCGCTTGGCATCAGGCCGAAGGTATTCTCGGCATCACGACCGACGTGTTACAAGAATCGTCGAGGCATTGAAGTACGTTGGCGCTCTTGCCCGTTCACGTCACTTCCGTCAGTAATCCCCCGAAGATGGGGCAATGAGGCAACCGATAAAGATAAGTCGCAAGACGATCCCGAGTACCAATTCAAACATTTCTCCGAATTGCACTGCACCGAAAGCGATACGACCAGCCAGCAGAAGTAAATTGATTGTGCCGAGAATCGGCCCGCCGATATGACAGTCGCGTCGCCTCTTCATGATGCCGAGTAAGATGAAAACTTGAATCAAAATTTGACACATACACGTGTGCGCCCTCCAGGACCATGCCTTAAGTTGGGCCGGTCGTGGCGGCCCGGCGTTCAGCTCGGCGGGCGGTTCTTCGGGCGTAGCGGTCGCGGCGTTCTTCGCGGCGGTATTCGCGGATGGCTTCTGGGTGTGCGGCGGCCCATCG
>CAMDRI010000216.1 GCA_945906725.1 Candidatus Kuenenia stuttgartensis
GAAGAAGGCCGTCGCTTTTTTTAAGATCTCGCGTTCCATCCGCAGACGATCGTTCTCGGATCGAAGACGACGGTTCTCCGCCTCCAACGCCGACGGCTGAGCTTTGGCTGCAAACGCCTGCGAGCCTTCCGCCGCCAACTGATCCCGCCACTTCCGCAGCAGGTTCTGACCGATCTCCAATCGCCGAGCCGCTTCCGCGAAACTCAATCCTTGCCGAGACACCAACGCCACGGCTTCGACTTTGAACTCCCTCGTAAACACTCGACGTTTTGACATGAACTTCGCCCCTCACGCGTCACAATACGCGCTACGTTGCGCGCACGCAAAACGTGGGCTAGTCCAGATGTTGAAGTCCGAATTCAAGCGTCGAGTCTTGATGAAGAAAACGCGGCACATCTTTACGGTACATTCGAAGAACAGTTCGACGAATGGTTTTCGTCGTTTCCTTCTGTCGTAGGATCATCGGTGGTGACTTCTGCATGCTCTCTCCTTGAAGCCTCTCTCACGGATGTCTGTAAACATCTCGACCGAGAGTTTGCCGGCGTAATTGCGATCAACTGGCCTGACTTGCCGAAAAAAGATACAGGAGTGCGCAGAGCGGGCTGCCACCTACGACAGAACTTTCAGATTCATTTAGAAGGCTACGAGACGTGGGTGAAAGTGCTTGACCACTACCATGTCCGAGATGCAATCGTGCATGCCCGCGGTGATCTCTTACTTCTCCGCACCAAAAATCGAGAGGAACTCGTCGGTGCTCTGTCGCGGTTGAAGTTTCCAGGTCTGGACGAGAAGGATGGCAAGCTTCGCATTCCGGCTCCCTATCCGAAAAAAGTGATTGACGACATCGCGTCACTTTGGGATGCGTTGCAGCAAGCATTCATCGAGAACTGTCACATTGGTCCCAAATACTGGCCATGAGGTGTATCGCGAGATCGAGAATCCAAGAAGTCGTGGCTATCAACGCGAAGTTTGGCTAGCCTGCTTTGCCAATCCCCACCGCAGGAGCATGAACATGTCGAATTGGGAACAGCGCATCGCCAGCGATCCGCAGGTTTGTCACGGCAAGCCGTGCGTGCGAGGTACACGGATCATGGTGTCGGTGATCTTGGACAATCTGGCTGAGGGTCTATCACCCGACGAGATCATCGTCGAGTATCCGCCGCTGACGCTCGATGACGTTCGAGCGGCGATCGCCTACGCCGCAGCACTGACTCGCGAAGAAGAATTGGTCCCGCTGCGATGACAGCGTTTCGCATCAAGCTTGACGAGAACCTGGGCCAAAGTCCTGCGGCCTTGCTGCGCGACGCGGGTTATGAAGTGGATCGCGTGACGGACGAAGGGCTTTCCGGCACGGCGGACGCTGAGTTGTGGCCGGTCGTCTGTCGCGAAGGCCGCTTCTTCATCACCCTTGATCTGGACTTCTCTGATGTGCGGCACTTTGTCCCCGGCAGCCATCCGGGCATTCTTTTGCTGCGTCCCACCAGCCAGAGCCGTGATGCGGCGTTGGCCGTGCTGACTCGTGTGCTCAGCGAAGTCCCGCTGCCCACATTGGCCGGCTGCCTCGCCATCGCCGACGAACGTCGGACCCGTATTCGTCGTCCGAGCGCATGAGCGACAAAAGCGAAGACGTTGGTGAATCATTCATCTTCCCGGCCAGGACTGTGACGCTGTAGTCGTTTGCGTGTTTTCGTCGCGACAGGGTTGATACTCTCTGCGGCCAATTCAGCCATTCATCTTGTGGAGCAGCATCATGCGTCTGTCTTGGCTTTCTGTCTTTGTCGTTGTTCTGTGTTCCACCAGTTGTGCCCCGGCCTTTGCGGATGGCCCAGCGGACAATCAAGCCGAGAAGGTTCGTCCCATTCCTCCGGCGGGCATCGAAGTCCCGGAGGACGAACGCGAGGATTTGGAAGACGGCCTCAAGAAGCTCAAGGCTTCCATCGACGAACTCGCGCAGAAGAAGGATGCTCGCACGCAGGAGTTGTTGCCGGATGTCTTGATTTATCACAAGGCCGTGAGCGACGCGCTGACGTATCGCGAGTTCTTCAAGCCACCGGAAATCAACACCGCGAAATCACTGCTCAACGATGGGCTGGCTCGTGCGGAGCAATTGAAGCTTGGCGAGGCTCCGTGGACGACGGCGACGGGACTTGTGCCGCGCGGGTACGTCTCGAAGATCGACGGCAGCGTGCAGCCGTATGGATTGGTCGTGCCGGAATCGTTCACGCCGACGGGGCCACATCGCTGGAGATTGGACCTGTGGTTTCATGGCCGAGGCGAAGTGCTCAGTGAGGTCAACTTCCTGGAGGATCGCCGCAAGAACAAAGGACAGTTCACGCCGACTGACACGATCGTGCTGCATCCTTACGGCCGCTACTGCAACGCGAACAAGCTGGCGGGGGAGATCGACTCGCTCGAAGCGATTGAATCGGTGAAGCGTCGTTACCGCATCGACGATGACCGCATCGCCGTGCGTGGGTTCTCGATGGGGGGAGCTGCCTGCTGGCAATTCGCCGTGCATTACACCGACCGCTGGGCCGCGGCGGCTCCGGGAGCCGGGTTCTCCGAAACGCCCGACTTCCTGAAGGTCTTTCAAAGCGAGACGCTCGAACCAACGTGGTATGAGCAGAAGTTGTGGCACATGTATGACTGCACCGACTGGGCCGCGAACCTCGCTCAGTTGCCGACGGTCGCTTACAGCGGAGACAAAGATCGCCAGAAGCAAGCGGCCGACATGATGGCTACTGCGCTCAAGGCTGAAGGGATCGAGCTGACGCATCTGATCGGGCCGGATACAGCTCATGCCTACCATCCGCTCATGAAACAGGAAATCGACCGTCGCATGGACAGCATCATGTCGCTCGGCCGTAATCCGTTGCCGTTGGACGTTCGCTTCACGACGTACACGCTCCGTTACCCGCGAATGCATTGGGTCACGGTTTGTGAGCTGGGCGAGCATTGGGAAAAAGCCTCGGTACGAGCGTCGATCCAGACCAATCCGCTTTCCACCGAAATCGTCTTGAATACGTCGAATGTGACCACACTGGCTCTGACGATTCCGCCGGGGTTGGCACCGTTCAGCAGCGACTCGCCCGTGAAAGTGTTGATCAGCGAAGGTGGTCCACCGCAGACGCTTGATGCTCCGAAGGCCGGTTCGGATCGGTCGTGGGATGTCGCGTTGCACAAGCAAGGAGCCACCTGGAAAGTTGGCCCACGAGCAATTGCCGGCCTCGTCAAGCGACCCGGTTTGCAAGGGCCGATCGACGATGCGTTTCTTGACTCGTTCGTCTTCGTGCGTCCGACTGGCAAGTCGTCGCACGAGGCGATTGAGAAATGGACGCAGTCGGAACTCAGCCACGCCATCATTCACTGGCGACAGCAATTTCGAGGCAAAGCTCAGGTGAAGGACGACACGGCCATCACCGATGCCGACATCGCCAACAGTAATCTCGTCCTCTGGGGCGACCCGACCAGCAACGCTGTCTTGAAAAAGATTGCCGACAAGTTGCCGATTCGCTGGGGTGAGTCCGAAGTCGTCGTTGGCGACCGCAAGTTCCCGGCCGAGCATCACGCCCCCATCGCGATCTACCCGAATCCGCTCAATCCGAATCGGTACGTCGTGCTCAACAGCAGCTTCACCTATCGCGAGTACGACTATCTCAACAATGCTCGGCAAGTGCCGAAGCTGCCCGATTGGGCGATCGTCGATGTTCGCACTCCGCCGAACGCCCGCTATCCCGGCAAGGTCGTCGATGCCGATTTCTTCGATGAACGCTGGCAACTCAAGCCGACTCGTGCGGAATAAAAACGGTATCGCGGCTGTCGGCCATCGGCTCACGGCGGCCGGCCGAACGCCGTGAGCCGATGACCGACAGCCGTAATACAGTTTTTCTTGGAGGCACCATGAGATTCACGCTCGTACTCATTCTGAGTTTGGTTTCCGTCGCAAACGCTGACGACAAAGTTCACAACTGGGTCAAAGTCACCGACAACGCCGGCTGGCAGCCGAGAGATTCTCAGGGCGAGGTCGTCTTCAAGGATCAGTTGTGGATCTTCGGTGGCTGGTTCGATTCGTTTCACGCTCCGCCGCGCGACGTGTGGAGTTCGCCCGATGGCAAGACGTGGAAGAAAGTGACGGACGAGGCTCCGTGGAAGCACAGCGACTTGCCCATGACGCTGACGTTTCAGGACAAGATGTGGTTCATGGGAGGCTGGTACAACGGCCGCTTGCCGGGGCACTCGGCCAGCAATGAGGTCTGGTGGTCCACCGACGGTGCGAAGTGGGAACAAGCGACGGCGAAGGCCGGTTGGACTCCGCGCATCGCGGCGGCGGTTGTTGAGTTCAAAGGCCGCATGTGGATGCTCGGCGGGACCGAGAATTACTACTTCGGCGACGACAGCAGTTTGAAGAACGACGTCTGGTCCTCGGCCGACGGCAAAGGGTGGAAGCAGCACACGGCGAATGCTGGCTGGTCGCCACGAGCGTATCATCAAGCGGCGGTGCTCAATGGCAAGATGTACGTCTTCGGCGGCGGCAACTACGTCCCGAAATATCACGGAGTCAACGACGTCTGGTGCTCGGAAGATGGCGAGCATTGGACGCAACTCACCGAGCACGCCGGCTGGTCGCCGCGTTTGTGGTTCTCGTCGGTCGTGTACCGCGATCACATTTGGGTGCTCGGCGGCTGGTCGAACAACCCGTCGAAAAATTGGGGCGACGTTTGGTATTCCAAGGATGGCAAAGACTGGAAGCAGCTCAAGTCCGAGGTGACTTGGAAAGAGCGTCACGAGCACTCGGCCTACGTCTTTCAAGACAAGCTTTGGCTCGCCGGTGGTCACGCGCAACCGCTCAGCAGCGAGGTGTGGTCGTTGGAACTGCCGAAGGACTTTGAATAGGAGGATGGGCACTCTTGCCCGTCCGCGTTTCCGTTATTCAGGGGACGGGCAAGAGTGCCCATCCTCCGATGAAACTACGAACACTGACCACGGGCTGATGGCGGCGAGTTGTCGAGCTTCGTCCTCTGTCGGCACGAACAGCAGAACGTCCTCGCGGCCTGCTTCGGACAAGTCGAGATCGTTCGGCACACGCCATTCGGCTTCCTGAGTCCAGTCGATCGTCTTGGCTCCGCGACGCGAGCGAGTCATCTTTCGTTGAAAGAATACACGTTCGGATTCCGGCAGGGATGACCACAGGTCATCGTCACCGTAGATCACCGGCTTGGCTCCGCGAGTTTGCAGCCACTCGCGGCGAACACACAGGCCGTAGGCTTCGCAGTCCCATCGGCCGCGATGCGCGCGGAAAGTGCGCTGCTTCGTCAACTCGAGCAACGGATTGGCGGAGAAACTCACCACGGACGCCTCGCCGCGAATTCCTGTGGTGGAGGCGATCAGTCGTCGCTGTTGCACGATTCGCGACAACGCGGCGAATGCCGAATGACTGGTGGGCTCTTTTCGCAGTAGCAGGTCGTCGATGAAGTCTGCCTCGGATTGATCGGGCCACGGGCCGTCTTGCCGCCGAGTCCAATGCACGAAGTAATCGCCGTCTGGCCAAGGCATGTCGGTCATCGTGGGGCACGTTTCCAACGTGCTCGTCCCCTGCGGCGATGCGAGCACGTTGGAAACGTGCTCCACGAACAGCCACCAGCCGATGGCTCCGCGCGATTGCAATTCGGCGGCGACGTCGGTTGGAACCAGTGCATTGCCGAGCGCCAGCCACACCGAAGCCGTCGGCCAGGCGGAGTTCAAAAGTCTCGCTCGCAGGAGCCGATGCAGATTTCCGTTCGGGCGCACCTGCAATGCGAAGACTTGATCCGCCGCTGCGATCAGCACTCGGTCACTCAACGGCAAGTCGGAGGATGGGCACTCCTGCCCGTCCGTGCTTGCCGAATGCGGGACGGGCAGGAGCGCCCATCCTCCGAGCGGCGACACGAACACATCCGATCGCGAGACGTCTGGCTCTTCGACATCTCTCGCGAGGCTGCTTCGCCAAAGCTGACGTCGCAACCGTGTGAGCCAATCGACCAGTGTGTGGCGTTCGTCGAGATGCACTCGCAAGCGACGGATGCCGAACAATATCGCCGCTCGTTCGAGAAACCGATCGACGGTCGTGCCGGATGCCGTCAGCAACAGGTCTTGGTGGGGATCGAGTTTCGCCGTCGCCGAACGGAGAACCGCGAACCAATCCGGCCGCTCGTCGATGGCTCGCCCCAGACGCGAGCTGATCCAGGCGACTTTGCGTCCTTCCGGAAGACCGCTCGGCCACCACATCAATCGCGGCCCCAGCCAGCGTTCCAACGGCCGAGCTTCGCACTCCGGCCAGCCGAGTGTCAGCTTGGCTCCGCACCGCATCGCTTCGTCCAACACATCCGTCCAAAGAGGACGCGGATCGCTGCTGGCTTTGGTCTTACTGGTTTTGAGGCGAGCCTGCGTTTCCATCCCCTGCCGCGCCACCTCGATCAAGAGGGGCAAAACGTCCGCACCGAGCGGCAGCACCGCAAATGACTTGGACCCTTCGTCATCCCCGCTCAACCACCCCGAAGCAATCAGAGCCTCCACAAGCCCGGTCATTCCATGTCCTCGTCGTCTTCAGCAACGAGGACGATACTAACACAGAGTCACTGCGAGTTTCATTCGCCGGAACGACCCAAGCTCAGCGATCAGGCCCGCGGGAGGCGTGGATTGCATCCACAGCGCGATGGCCGGGTTCGCTGCAGCACATGGTTAGGCATCGTCAACCCGTGTGGTCAAAATAATCAGCCGTGTCAAAATCCGTGATGAGCATGGAAGTTGCGCCGTACAGGAAAAGCGACTCTCAGCTAGCATGGGCCGCGACACGAAGTTCGGCGCCGACAGCGCCGAAGGCTGCGGCCGAGATTCTCACCCAGACAACGTCGCTAAAGTAAACCGCGGCTGGCGTTTCAGACACGGCCATGTATTTTGACCGCA
>CAMDRI010000217.1 GCA_945906725.1 Candidatus Kuenenia stuttgartensis
TGTTGACGGTGTTGATTGATCGGTCATTCTGTCACAACTCCCTTCAAGATTTCGACTCTCTGCCAGCGTCCAGCACCGCCAGAATCATCCGTTTCACCGTCGCCGAAAGCGTCGCCCACGCGGCGACAATCTGAACCAATTCGGGGTCCGTTTCGGCCAGCGATATCAACCGTTCGCAGCCGTTTTCCGCCGTATCGTGTGCAACTTTTTGTGCAACTGAATTCGCGAAACCCCTCTTTTCGCGGGGATTTCGAGCATTGGCAACGGATTGCAAATCCGTCACGCGTGGGTTCAACTCCCACCGGCCCCTTTTTTGGACAGCAGACTCGGTCGCCGCCCGTTTTTTAATTCGCAGAGCGTGGGTTCAAGTTTGGGTCACAAAAAGCCCGTGCATCTTGCACGGGCTTTTTTAATGACTGGGCCTGTAATCGAGACAGCTATTCACATGACGGCTTGATACTGAATCGTTTCTTGTCCGCGTCGTAATTTAAGTCGGATGGATTGAGGACCATATTGACCGCGCCCCCGCAGACTCACCCGCGCACCAGACGTCTCCGAAAGATCGACGGTGAACCGCATGGGCCCACGAACCGAGGCAACCTTTTCTTGCCAGAGGTACTCAACAGGTTGCTTGTGAGACCGCGTGATGCCACATCGTCATCAGAGTGTTCCGCTCTGAGCCCGGCATGACCGGCGCAAATTCGCGCTGGAGTTGCCAATTCTTTGAGACGTCACTCAAGTCGGACCAAACTCCCGTTGCCAAACCGGCGAGGTACGCGGCTCCCAGAGCGGTCGTCTCTTGCACGATCGGACGCCGTACCGCAACTCCCAATACGTCCGACTGAAATTGCATTAGCCAATCGTTCGCGGTCGCTCCACCGTCGACTCGTAGCGATTGCAAAGCGACGCCGGAATCTTGTCGCATCGCGTTGAGCACATCGGCGGTCTGATACGCCATTGCCTCCAACGCCGATCGCGCAAGGTGAGCCTTCGTCGTTCCGCGTGTCAGCCCAACGATGACTCCACGAGCATTTGCATCCCAATACGGAGCACCCAGTCCGACGAACGCCGGTACGAAATACACTCCGCCGTTGTCCGTGACCGAAATTGCCAGTTCCGCCGTTTCGCTCGCCTGCTGGATCAAGCCCAAACCATCCCGCAACCATTGCACTGCGGCGCCGGCGACGAACACCGATCCTTCCAGGCAGTACGTCGTCCGGCCGTTGATCCGCCAGCCGACCGTCGTCAGTAATCCGTGCCTGGACTCGGCCGGTTTCTCTCCGGTGTTCATCAGCAGAAAGCAGCCGGTGCCGTAGGTGTTCTTCGCGCTCCCCGGATCGAAGCACGCCTGCCCGAACGTCGCCGCCTGTTGATCGCCGGCATCCCCCGCAATCGGGATCGCACTGCCAAACCACTTCGCGTCGCACTCGCCGACGACCTCACTTGACGAGACAACCTGCGGCAGCATCGTGCGCGGCACGTCCATCAGTTTGACAAGCTCGTTATCCCAATCGAGCGTGTGCAGATTGAACAGCAGCGTGCGGCTTGCGTTGCTAACGTCAGTGACGTGCCGCTTCCCACCCGTCAGCCGCCAGATCAAAAACGAATCGACCGTACCGAACAGAATCTCGCCACGCTCGGCCCGAGCGCGCAGCCCCGGAATCGTGTCGAGCAAATGCCGGATCTTCGTCCCAGAGAAATATGCATCGACCACCAAGCCGGTCTTTTGCCGAAACACGGTCTCGGTTCCGTCCGCTTTTAGTCGATCGCAAATCGGCACGGTGATCCGGCTCTGCCACACGATTGCATTCGCGACCGGCTTGCCGGAGTCACGTTCCCAGAGGATCGTCGTCTCGCGTTGATTGGTGACGCCGATCGCCGCGATGTCCGCCGCCGTCAGCTTCGCGTTCGTCAGCGCTTGCCGAGCCGTCGCGAGCTGGCTGTCCCAAATCGCCTCCGGGTCATGCTCGACATGCCCCGGCGACGGGAACAACTGCGGAAATTCCCTCTGAGCCGAGCCGACTGCGCGCCCCGATTGATCAAACACGATCGCTCGACTCGAAGTCGTCCCCTGATCGAGCGCTAATACGAAAGACTTCGCCATGTCGTCTCCAAACCCAATGGGAGGGCCAGGCTCCCGCCGAGCCCCACCACGCGATTTGTGTTGTTCCCAGAGGCTCGGCGGGAGCCTCGCTCGCTCTCTCACTCACCAGCGCAACTCGCTCGGTGCAATCTTCTTCGTATTCCGTTCCACGCTCGTGATGCGGCCGTCTGAGACATGCACGACTCGATCGGCCATGTCGGCGATCGCCGCGTTGTGAGTGATGACCGCCGTGGTCGTGCCGAGTTCCCGATTCACTCGCTGGATGACCTCCAGCACCACGATTCCCGTTTGAATGTCGAGCGCCCCGGTCGGCTCGTCGCACAGCAGCACGTCGGGTTGCTTCGAGACTGCGCGGGCAATTGCGACGCGCTGCTGCTCGCCGCCAGAGAGCTGCGCCGGGAAGTGATCCAATCGATGGCCGAGACCGACCATCTCCAAAGCATCCTTCGGCACCATCGGGTTCTTGGCGATCTCAGTCACTAGCGCCACGTTCTCGCGAGCCGTCAAGCTGGGGATCAAGTTGTAAAACTGAAATACGAACCCGACATGATTGCGGCGATAGCTGGTCAGCAGGGCATCGTCATCGCTGGTGAGATCTTTGCTGCGATACGTCACGGTCCCAGCCGTCGGCACATCCAGTCCACCGAGAATGTTGAGCAGCGTCGACTTGCCGCTGCCCGACGGTCCGAGAAAAACGATGAACTCGCCCTCGTACAAATCTAAATCGACGCCGCGTAAAGCATGCACTTCGACTTCGCCCATGCGGTACACCTTCGTGATGCCGCGAGCTTGATAGACACTCGTTGGGGAATCGGTCGCACTCATGGTTCGGGTTGCAGTTCGACAAGCTCATCGCGTTGGTGGTGCCGCGGTTCAATCAGCCAAAACGACGCCAGCCCACCGAGCAAGATGGTGCCGCTGACGCCAAGTAAGACACTTTCAAACCCTAACATGTCCACCAGCCAACCCACCAGCGGCGAGAAGATGAACGGCACCGCTAAGCTGGCATGCAGCGTCGCCACATACAACGGATGCCGAGCCGGCTCGGTCAGCTCCAACGCGTAATTCGTCAGCGTTTTGATTGTCACCGGTGTCAGCCCCAGGAAGAAGAACGTGATCCAGAAGTGCTTTGGTCCCCAACCGCCAATGCCGCTGGTGAATAACAGTGCGAGCAACGGAACGCTCGCGGTTCCGAAGACTTGCAGCTGCAACGACAGCCGATTCCCAAACCGATCTGCCAGCTTGCCAGAGATCCAGCTAAACAATCCGACCGCCGCGTTCTGAGCGATCACCCACAACATCAATTGAAAGCCGATCTGATCGGGTGCGACGTGCTGTTGCCCCAACGCCTGAAAGTGCGGAAAGAGCAACTGAATCGAAATGAACAGCATCGCCACGATTGCCAACCGCCGAAAGTCGCGATCGTCTCGCACCAAGCGAAACGAGGCGTGAAGGCCGCCGTCCGCGTGGGGCACGTTTTCAACGTGCCCGTCAGAGTCACTTCCCTCTTGGGCGGGGACGTTGAAAACGTGCCCCACGTCGGGCGGTTCCTTCACGAAGAAGCAGGTTGCTCCCGCGACGAGAAATCCCAAACCGGAGAAGCCGAAGATGTAGCCGAAACCGCGATCCGGCAGGCTCAGCCAGTATTGCAGCAAGAACCAAGCTCCAATGATCGACGTGACAGACCCGCCGATGCCCGAAAGTCCCAGCAGTTCGCCGCGTCGGTCCGGGCGAATCAGTTTGCCTTGCAGCGTGCCGAAGACCTGTTGGTTCAGACCATTCGCTGCGAAGAAAAACAAATACAGCAGCAAGAATAGTGGCGGCAGCCAGGCTTGCTGCTTGTCGCCGGTCAGCATCCACATGGCCGCCACGGCGATCATGGACAACCCCAATCCGGCGGACGTGCCGAGCAGACTCCACTTCTTCACGGGAGCCGCTCGCAACCGCCGAGCAAAAAAGATCGGCGGCATGCTCTGACCGAAGCGATTGAGCACCGGCAAGCAGCCGCGCAACCAACCGGCTCCCGCGATGCTGTCCAGAAACGCCGGGATGATCACGCTCTCGGTTTTGAAGATCCACGCGAACCGCAGCAGCACCGAGTACGCCGACAGGGCCAGCAGATTATGCGGCTCCAACTGCCGAATGCGTGACTCGCGATCCATGCGATGGTCTTCTCAGAGGAGTGTCCCTCACCGCCCGTTCGTCAGCGATCCGCCGCTCGCAGGGCAGGGGAGTATCCTCGTTCATCGGCGATTTGGAAACAGGGCCTTTGAGCCGAAACGCGCTAGCGTCCGGTTTGTCGTTGCTCTTGTATCCGAACCGGACGCTAGCGCGTTCCGGCTGATCAAAGTGAGTGCCATTGGGCGACCGTCCGTTCGCTCGCGGTTTGCGGACGCCACCGGATGTGGCATGATACGGGAAACCTTTCAGGAGTTGCTCGGCATGAACAATCTGCAGACGACACTGTTCGCCGCCCTCGCCGTCGTGACGGTGTGGTTCATCGTCACTTGGACGAGGCTGGCGCGACGAACACGGAACGAGGACGCTCCCCCGGCAGATCGTCACACGCTGTTTCATGCGGTCGTCGCATTCGTCTGCACGTTTTTCGACACGCTGGGGATCGGCAACTTTGCTCCGACCGCGTCGGCCTTCAAGTTCCGCCGATCGGTGCCCGACGAGCAGATTCCGGGAACATTGAACGTTGGCTACGCGATCCCGACCGTCGCGCAGGCCTTCATCTACATCGCGATCGTCGAGGTCGATGCCCTGACGCTGGTACTGCTGATCGCGGCGTCGGTGGTGGGAGCTTGGCTGGGAGCAGGACTCGTGGCGCGTTGGTCACGTCGGACAGTTCAGCTCGGCATGGGAGGCGCGTTGCTCGCGGCGGCGGTGCTGATGCTGATGAAACAATTCAACGTCGGACCGGCCGGTGGCGAGGCACTCACTTTGGAAGGGACTTGGCTGGCGGCCGGACTGGCGGCCAATTTTCTGTTGGGAGCCTTGATGACTCTGGGCATCGGCTTGTACGGGCCATGCTTGATTGTCGTGAGCCTGTTGGGAATGAGTCCACGCGCGGCGTTCCCCATCATGATGGGCTCGTGCGCATTTCTCATGCCGGTAGGGGGCATGCGCTTCGCCCGCGAAGGCCGCTTCGACGCGCGGGCCGCGTTGACGATGACTCTGAGCGGCCTGCCATCGGTCTTGATCGCGGCCTATCTCGTCAAGGAGATGCCGCTGGAGTACGTCCGCTGGCTAGTGGTCGTTGCCGTGGTCTACGCCGCCGCGATGATGCTGCGATCCGCCTGGGACGAACGGCAATCGACTGCGAGTTCATCGGGAGATCGCGTCGATGACTGACGGCCGAGTGATCGTCGTGGGTGGCGGAGTCATCGGGGTAGCGTGCGCGTACTTCCTGAAGAAAGCCGGTTGGGACAGCGTGACCGTGCTGGACCGTGGCCAGTTCGGCAAGGCGTGCTCGCACGGGAACTGCGGCTTTGTTTCGCCCAGTCATGTCTTGCCGCTGACCGTTCCGGGTGCGATCGGACAGACGCTCAAAGCGCTGATCTCGAAGAACTCGCCGTTCTCGATCAAGCCGCGATTTGATCTGGCACTGTGGAGTTGGTTGTTTCAATTCGCTCGCCGCTGCAACGAGCGTGACATGCTCGCGTCCGCTCAAGGCATTCAAGCGCTGCTGCAATCCTCGCGGTCGCTGTACGACGAGTTGATGGCGAACGAGCCCTTCGACTGCGAATGGCAACCGCGCGGTTTGCTGTTTCCGTTCCGCACGCAAGCGGGACTGGAGCATCACGACCAGACGGCGGAACTGCTGCGAACGTCGTTCGGCACGTCGATCGATCGGTACGCTGGTGACGAAGTGCGTGACCTTGAGCCTGCGCTCAAGCGAGGTCTTGCCGGCGGTTGGCATTACCCCGTCGATGCACACCTGCGGCCCGACAAGCTGATGTCCTCGTGGCGTCGAGTTCTCGCTGGGATTGGCGTGACGATCCGAGACGATTGCGAAGTGAAGGGCTTCGTCCGCGACGGTGTTCGCGCCGTCCGAGTCATCACGCCACAGGAAGAAATCGCGGCGGATGCCTTCGTCGTTGCCGCCGGCGCGCTGACTCCGTGGCTGAATTGCGAGCTGGGTTGCAAGATTCCGATTCAACCCGGCAAAGGCTATTCGATCACCATGCGCCGCCCCGCGAAATGTCCGGTCCTGCCGATGCTCTGCGAAGAAGACCGAGTTGGAATCACGCCGATGTTGTCCGGCTATCGACTCGGCTCAACGATGGAATTCGCCGGCTACGACGCGACGCTCAATCGTCGCCGCCTCACGCTACTCACGGCCGGGGCCGCTCACTACTTCGGCGAACCGGTCTCCGAACCCATCGAAGAAGAATGGTTCGGCTGGCGACCGATGACTCCCGACAGTGTGCCGATCATCGACCGCAGCCCCACGATGGACAACGTGCTGATCGCCGCCGGCCACAACATGCTCGGCGTTTCGATGTCTCCCGCCACTGGCAAGCTTGTCGCCGAGATACTCGGCGGAGCCGTACCGCATCTCGACGCCAGCCGATATACGTTGGCGAGATTTGCGAAACGCGACTAATTGCCCGTTGCCAATCACCCCACTGAGCTTGGCTCAGTGGCTCGCGGGCTTTTGCACGACGGACCTCGTGATTTCAATTGGCTGTTCCCTCACCTTTTTCGAAGGCATGAACCACTCATGAACCAAGACCAAACGCAACGCGCGGCCGAGTTGCTCTGGAACGCCTGGA
>CAMDRI010000218.1 GCA_945906725.1 Candidatus Kuenenia stuttgartensis
TCGGACTCCTCAGACGGGGATTCCTAGGTCCGCAGCAGCACTAGGCTGCCAAGGAGAATTGCCGATTGGCAATTATTATGTGATCGGCTTTTAACGTGGCCTGCTGATCAACCACGGCACGCCACCATCATCTATGGTGACCCAGTCGAGTCCAATCGCCCCCAGGGTACGGACAGGATACGCAACAAGTGTCGAACGATGAAGGGGGAAAATCCACTGATCCACAAATTCTGCGGATCGTGCCTGGAAGTCGCCGACGGCACGACGCAACCATTTCATCAGGAGACAAGTCCGAGTAATCGTCATGGCAGCCTGTTTCCAATGCTGGTGGAAGAGGAAGATCGGAAGGTCAGTAATCGAACCACATCCCGGCTCCGCAGAGCGATTCATTGAGACCGGCGAATTGCCATTGCAGGGCGGGACCGGTGTAGTACTGCAAACCCACACGGAAGAGATGTTTCGATTCTGCACCTCGCCATTGCCAACCGGCGACGGCGTTGACGCTGGTGATCCAATGAAAATCTTGGCGCGTATGGCCGTTGATTCCAAAGTACGGTGCGCCTTTCAGGCCATCGGCTCGCAGCGGTGTGTATTGATAGCCGTATTGCAATTCTAACGGTTCCGCACCCCCTTCGTTCCCGAAGGCATAGCCGACTTCACCGTAGACCTGCATGTCATCGGTCAGGTTGTGGGTCATGCCGAAGATCAACGAATCACGGACATAATTCAGACGAAGATAACCCGGATTCCGCAGCAAGTATTCGTCACCGATGTGCGAACTGAGGTGGTAATAGCCAGCCTTGTAAGCATTGCGGTCGACCCTCCGAGTTAAGAGCAAACCAAAACGATAGTCGACGGCTTCAAGGTCCGAATTCTGTTGCGGATCGACACGGGCTTGCGCTCCTCCCTCCATGTCGAACTGCCACGCTCGAGGATTCGCCTCGTCATGATTGCTGCTGCCGAGTAATCCGATTCGGCCGCCCATCTGAGTTTCCCAGACCAGCCCTCGGCTCTTCTCTTTCAGCCAGACGGCGTTGAAACGTGGCTCCTTTTCGCCGGCAATGTAGGACCGATAGAGCAATCCCTTCGGCAGAATTTGAACCCCGAAAGTTTTACCGAATTGGTGTTCAGGCTCGTCGTCAAAAACTGGACGATCGCCCGCAACTCGAAACTGATCGAACCTGTCATCCTCGAACGACGGGTCTTCCAATCGTTCGTCGATCAGCCGAAGGGGAGGATACGCGGCAGCATCGTCGAAGCGTGTTTCGACGGTCACTTCTCGAGCAAGCGCGAGGCCGAGCGACGGACGGCACGTCACCAGCAGAATGATCATCCAAAGCATTCCGTGCCGTCGCAAAATCTCGTCCTCCTGACGCGTGATCCATCGCCGAAATAAGTCGGCGAGTCGCAATGATTTTTCCTCAGCGCTATCGACGGGTTGTGCTGACAAGGGCCACGAAAGCGGTTATGGCGACCGGTTCGACGCCGAAAGACTGGGCAAAATGCCGGAGATGCCGGGTGCGCGGACGGCTCCTTTCGAGAAGACACGGCAAACCCTTCCGGTTTTGCTCGATAGACCGGGGCGGTCGGACGATTCTCAAGTCGGGATCACGGAGTGCGCTGAATCGTGAGGACTTGACCTGTGCAACTCGGCTGTCTCGAACGACTGAACCTTGCGCGACGACACACTTCGTTCGCGCTGAGCTTGGCGAGCCTGTTGATCGGCTCCTCGGTCCACGGACAAGACGCGCTTCCGCAGTGGCATGAACCGTTCCTTAGACCAGCCAGTTCCGCCGCTGAGCCTCGTTCGCCTGTGAGATTCGTCTGGGAGGATGAAGATTTCGACGAGACTTCCGAGCCGAATTCAATCCGGCGGACGGCGTATCAAGATCAGTATCCGCTGAGCAAGGACTCCGAAGACCTGTTGCCCCGTGAAGATCATTGGCGGCGACTCGAAAAGGATTCCCCAGATACCATGCGAGAAGAATCGGATTCGGAATCCAACGACCGCTTCGCCGGCGACGAGGCTCCGTGGATCGAATGGAAGAAAATGGTCGGCACCGCGACCTGGATTGCCCCCAAATCTGGCGGTCTGGGTGTGACGAGTTTGGATGTTCGGGGCTCGATTGAGTTTCCAAATTTTCAAGCGCTGTGGTTCGTGCCAAGGGTTGCTGCACATTGGCTCAGCGGCTCGACCGCCACCGACCTGCCGACGCAGTTGTTTGACGCCTCGTTCGAGACGATCGGAATGCTGCCGATCGGTGAACGCTGGTTCGCGCAAGCAGCGATCGCTCCCTCGTTTTTCACGGATTCACAGAACACCGGCCGGAAGGCTATGCGATTGCCGGGGCGTGCTTTGGCGTTCTGGAAGTACTCCGACACACTGACGTTCACCGGCGGCATCTTGTATTTGGACCGCGATGACGTGAAAGCCATTCCCAGCGCGGGAATGCTCTGGAATCCCAACGAGGATTGGAAGTTTGAACTCGCAGCCCCGCGTCCGCGCATCGCGTGGCGATTCTCGCACGACGACGACTCGGCTCGTTGGGGTTACCTGGTCGGCGAATTCGGCGGCGGCACTTGGGCGGTTCGCCGAGCATCCGGTCTCAACGATGTCGCCACGCTCAGCGACTATCGATTTATGGCCGGCTACGAGCGGAAATGGGTGAGCGGTCGGAGTTGGCTGGTCGAGGCCGGATACGTCTTCAGCCGGACATTGAAGTACACGTCGAAGGTCGGCGATATGGATTTGCCGAGCACAGCCATCATTCGCCTGGGAATCACCTTCTGACGGCTCTACCGTCGCAGGAAAAAGACCTCGACGTCATCGACGATCCATTCCGTCGACCAAGTCCGGCCATTGTCAGCGCTCATCACATTGAAGAAGAGCGTGTTCATTTGCAGGTTTGGCTCGCCGTACGGCATGGACGTGGCGATGTGGTCGGATGGCTTGAGCGGCCCCGTCCCTTTGGTCGCGTAATAAAGCACGCGGCCATCCGGCGAGAGAGTCATGCCCAGCGTCCACCAGCCAGTTTCTTTGATCACTGGGCCGGCCACGAAATCTTGGCCGTACTGATCGGCGCGAATTACGAAGACGGCCGTGTCCTCTTTATTTTGACCATCCGTTTTGCTGTTGAGCTGCAAAAACATGCCCGGCCAGGCTTGGTCGAGTTGTTTGGTTTTTCCAATCTTCTTGAAGAGCTTACGATCGGTCACCGGCTTCATCACATGCGTCAGCGTCTCGATGCGGAAGCCGAACGACGAGCCGGTCCGCTTTTCCCATTGATCGAACGTCGGCAGGTAAATGCGAGCGACCGCGTTGGGAGTCCACATGGCGGGAATCGTTCCGCCAAAGCGGTTGTTTCCATTCATGATGAAGTCGTCTTGCTGCATCTTGTAGCTCGGTGCGCCGGGAATTCCGGTCTGCACCGAACGCAGCTTCATGGCAGCTTTGCTGTTCGGCAGGCCTCCCTCTGGAGTCTCGACTCGTTCGACGATGTCGGGCTGCCCCCGTAACAGACTCTCGAACCAGCGATTGTTGTTTGACATCCCCGACGGGTATCGAACTTGCTTGTCGATGTTGTTGCTGCTCTTGGGCAGATTGGGGACGTACGACCAATTGGCATCTTCGAAGTCGTCACCGATTTCGGCCATCTTTTCGCCGGTACCTGGAACGACTTGCGCTTTCGCCAGCGACGCCCCTCCAACCACCAAGGTGGCGACTGCGAAGAGACCCGCGACTTTGCGGATCAGGCAAAACTTGAGAGCGTCCAACATGCTCCGTACCCCCCCCTGAGACTTGCATGACAACATCAGCACCGGCAACTCATGCCAGCGTGAACCAATCCATTCATCCCGGATATCGGTCTCGTCCATTGCAAGCGACAAAGGAATCTCTTTTTGGCGGAGCAACCGGAAAGGTCACGCGCGCGGCCAGAATCGGCAGAGAAGCTCGACAATGCGAATTACTTCTGGCTCTTCTCATCCGACTTATTTCCCGAAGTTAGTCGGACTTTGTCCTCATCGGCAGGTGGAGCTTGTAGCGGAGCGGCGAACGCCACTCGCGGCGGCTCTTCGATCCACGGCTGATTGGAATACCGAGCCCGTGAGGGAGAGAAGGTTTGCGGAAATGAGGCGGAACTCGGGCGAGATCCATCCGGAGGGGAGCAGTTGATACGACGTCTTTCGGAAACAGCTCAATCCCTTTTCATGTCGCGAAACTTGCTCGCGCAAGAGTTCACGACCACAATCCGCCGCGCCGTTGACGAGTGATCGCTTCGCCAACTCGCGCTCTCAATCACATCCCGGCCCCAACGGCTAGACGGGCAATTGCCTGGGCGATTACCCGCTGCCAGCCGCATCCCGGCTTCAGGAGTCCAGACATGTCGAATACTGCAAAATCCCAGATTAAACGAGTTGCGATGTTGTTTTCCGGAGGTCCCGCACCGGCTGCCAACGCGGTGATTTCGACGGCGGCCGCGGCGTTCAATCACAATGGCATCGAAGTTTTGGGAATGAAGAACGGATACTCGAATCTCGTGAAGTTCGGCCCCGACCGAGCCATGCAGGATGGCCGAGACTACATCACGCTGGATTCCAATCGCCTGCGACGCACACGGAATACTCCGGGCATCATGATCGGGACCGCTCGCGAAAATCCTGGCAAGGGAGTCGACACGCTCGCCGATCTGCAAGACGCCAAGAAGTGCGTCCGGCTACGGACCGTGTACGACGCGTTCTGCTCACTGGAGATCGACGCCCTCATTTCAATCGGCGGCGACGACACGTTGCGAACCGCCAACAAGATGAAGTTGTTTCAAGACACGCTCCCAGCCGGCAGTCGCAAGATTCCCATCGTGCATGTGCCCAAGACGATCGACAATGACTACTTCGGCATCGATTTCACGTTCGGCTTCTTCACCGCTGTCGAAACGCTAGCTGTCGAGATTCGCAACTTGTTGGCTGACGCCGAAGCCCGTCGAGCGTACTTCATCGTCGAGTCGATGGGCCGCGGTGCTGGCTGGTTGGCCTACGGAGCCGCAATGGCCGGCGAAGCCAGTCACGTCATGAGCATCGAGGATCTCGACGAATCCATGCTCACTACCGAAGAGATCGACAACAAAGTCACCGGCCAAAAAGAATTGCACCGAATCATGAAGCTCGACATGATCGTGGACCGTATCGTCAATCTGATGCGATTTCGCGAGACAGAAGGAAAAGAGTTCGGCGTCGTCGTCTTGGCGGAGGGCTTGGCATCGCTCTATCCGCTCACGTTACCTGCATCCGAGGAGACGCCGATCGAAGTCGAGTACGATCCGTTCGGCCACATCTCGTCCTCCAGCGTCGATCTCGGCAAACGCATCGCGAAGCGCGTCGCCAAGCGATACGCTGCCCTCACCGACTCAAAGCGCAAGATCAACGGTGTGCAACTCGGGTACGAAGTTCGCTGCGCCAGGCCGCACGCCTACGATGTCATCCTTGGCAGCCAACTGGGAGTTGGTGCCTACCGGGCGCTGGTCGAGGAAGGCAAGAGTGGCGTGATGGTCTCGGTCGAAAAACAATTCGATCTCAAGTACGTTCCGTTCGAGGAACTGGTGGACCAGGCCACGCTCACGACTCATGTTCGTTTAATCGGTCGAGAAAGCGACTTCTACAAACTTGCCCGATTCCTGGAGACGAACGTCGCCGAGACCGCCCAGTCCAGACCAAACCGGCGCCAGGGCGAACGACTTTCAAGCTAAGTACGATTACCTCGTAGTTCGGACGCCTACCGTCCGAACTGTTTTGCGACCGGACGTAGGCGTCCGGTCTACGCCAATCCAGAAAGCTCTCTGATGACTGCTGCCGTTGCTACTCGAATCCACTCCGCCTCTTCGCATGTGCCCGACATCAGCGGTCGCTTCGGCGAGTTCGGCCGCCGCTTTGTTCCCGAAACGTTGATGCAGTCGCTCGAGCAACTCACCGCCGAGTACGAGAAGGCTCAACGCGATCCGGAGTTTCATCGCGAACTGGATGGACTGCTGAAGAACTTCGTCGGCCGGCCAAACCCGCTCTACTTCGCCGAGCGGCTGACGCAGCATCTCGGCGGTGCCAAGATTTACCTCAAAAGAGAGGACTTAAACCACACCGGCGCGCACAAGATCAACAACACGATGGGCCAAGTGCTGCTGACTCGGCGGATGGGCAAGCAGCGAGTCATTGCCGAGACCGGTGCCGGTCAACACGGCGTGGCGACCGCCGTGGCGTGTGCGCGGTTCGGCTTCGATTGCGTCGTGTACATGGGCGAGGAGGACATTCGCCGCCAGAAGCTGAACGTCTTCATCATGAAAATGATGGGGGCCGAAGTCCGGCCGGTGACGAGCGGTTCGCGCACGCTGGCGGACGCGATCAACGAGGCGATGCGCGACTGGATGGGTTCCGTCGAGCACACGCACTACATCATTGGCAGCGTCGTCGGCCCGCATCCGTTCCCGATGATGGTCCGCGATTTTCAATCGATCATCGGCAAGGAAGCTCGGCAGCAGTGCCTCGACATTGAAGGCCGCTTGCCAACCGAAGTGATCGCCTGCGTCGGCGGCGGCTCGAACTCGGCCGGGATGTTTTATCCGTTCGTCGAAGATGACTCGGTCGCGCTGACCGGCGTCGAAGCGGGCGGTCGAGGCCCGCAGCCCGGCGATCACGCCAGCACGCTCAGCTTCGGCAACAAGGGAGTGCTGCACGGCAGCTACAGCTACGTCCTGCAAGACGCCGACGGCCAGACGATGCCGGTGCATTCGATCTCCGCCGGCCTCGACTATCCCGGCGTCGGCCCGGAG
>CAMDRI010000219.1 GCA_945906725.1 Candidatus Kuenenia stuttgartensis
CAGATTGCAGGCTGCAACTCGCCTGCATGAAGTTGGAATCGCTAGTAATCGCGGATCAGCTATGCCGCGGTGAATGTGTTCCTGAGCCTTGTACACACCGCCCGTCAAGCCACGAAAGCTGGGGGCACCTAACGTCGCTGAGCTAACCGCAAGGAAGCAGGCGCCTAAGGTGAAACCGGTGATTGGGACTAAGTCGTAACAAGGTAGCCGTAGGGGAACCTGCGGCTGGATCACCTCCTTTCTAAGGATTTTGATTCGCAAGCTGGATTCGTCCAGCACACCATCGCTTCGATTTGGAGAACTCTAGACCACCAACCATTTTTAATAAGGATCCCGCACAGTTTTTCTGTGCGGGATTTTTTGTTGTCGCCGTGTTGATGTTTGGAAATGCTGACGATAGCGTGAGGGCTGTCAACTAACCGAAGAGGAACTCTTCATTCCGATTGACGATCTCAATTTACCCCCCCGAAGGAGTGCAACATGCGAAACTGTATTTGGAGTCTCGTGGCTTGTGCATTGGTTGGGACAGGCGTAGTCGGCGTTTCGACGCGTCCGTTGCTGCTTGCTCAGGAGTCAAGCAAAGCGGCGAAGGCAGAGAAGGGCGAGGGGGCTAAGAAGTCCGCAAAGCCCGGTGATCGGCTTCCTGCCAACTATGCCAAAATTGGGATCAGTGAAGAGCAACGAAAAAAGATCTACGAGATTCAAGGCAAATACGACGATCAGATCGTCGCGTTGCAAAAGCAACTTGCTGATCTGATAGCTAAAGAGAAGGCCGAGGTGGAAGGCGTTCTCACTCCTGAGCAGAAGAGGACTCTTCAGTCTGTCAGCGAAGAGAGTCAAAAGAAGGCGGCTGAAAAGAAGAAGGCGGCTGAAAAGAAGAAGGCTGGTGACAAAGAGAAGGGGAGCGACAAAACCGAGAAGGATGACAAGTAGTTGAGTGAGATACACGCAATCTAAACGGATGGCGACCAGCGTCAGTTGGTCGCCATCGTTTTTTGGTGTTTTCAGATGTCTGTGAGGATGCTTGGCTTTGGTCGTATATCGTGAGTTGCTTAGCGAGCCGCGATCTCTGCCCCCAATGTGAACCTTGATTTCAGGTGTGAGGTTGGAACCCCTTTCGGGAGACTTTTTGATGGCCGATTCTCTCGTAGCGCCCATTGTCGGCGTCATTATGGGAAGTCAATCTGACTGGGAGACGATGCGTCATGCCGTGGATTTGCTGTCCCAGTTTGGAGTGTCCCACGAATATCGAATCGTTTCCGCTCATCGCACCCCCGAGCTAATGTCCAAATACGCGACTGAGGCCGAATCGCGAGGCGTCAAGGTGATTATCGCCGGTGCTGGCGGAGCGGCTCATCTGCCGGGCATGGTTGCTTCGCACACGATCTTGCCGGTCATCGGCGTTCCGGTACAGAGCCAGTCTTTGCAGGGGTTAGACTCTTTGCTTTCAATCGTTCAGATGCCAGGAGGCATTCCGGTCGCAACGATGGCGATTGGAAAAGCGGGGGCGATCAATGCCGCTCTGCTTGCCGTGCGAATCTTGGCAACGTCGAGACCTGAATTTCGGGAGAAGCTGCGGGCCTTCCATGACGAGCAAACTCAAAAGGTCTTGCAGGAGACATTGCCGTGAGTCACGGACACGACGCGGACCAATCCCAAGCAATCCTGCCGGGAGCGACATTGGGAGTGCTGGGCAGCGGGCAGCTTGGCCGAATGTTTGCGATCGCGGCGAGAAGGATGGGCTACCGAGTTCACACTTTTTCTCCCGAGTCCGATTCACCGACCGGACAGGTTGCCGATCAGGAAATCACCGCGAGTTACGAAGATCTTGATGCCGTTTCTGACTTCGCGAAGCGAGTTTCCGTCGTGACGTTTGAGTTTGAGAATGTGCCGTCGGCGACCGCCGAGGTTGCCGCGCGGTTTGCGCCAGTGCGGCCGGCTGGGCAGGTGTTGCATGTCACGCAGCATCGTCTGCGCGAGAAGACCTATCTTGGAGAACACGGTTTTCCAGTCACACCGTTTCGGGCGGTTCGCTCGGCCACAGAATTACAGGTTGCGATTCAAGAGCTTGGATGTCCAGCGGTGTTGAAGACAGCGGGGTGGGGATACGACGGGAAAGGTCAGGTCAAGATTCAATCGGCCAACGAGGCGGTGACTGCGTGGGAGCGACTCGGAACGAGCGAGGCCATCTTGGAAGGCTTTGTGGATTTTCGGCTCGAAGTTTCGGTCATCGGCGCGCGAGGACTCGACGGCGAGCTTGCCCATTTTTGTTTGCTGGAGAACTCGCACTCGGATCACATTTTGGATGTCACGGTCGCTCCGGCGCGTGTCTCGGCTCGCGTTGCGGCGGAAGCTGAGGCGATTGCGCGGGGAGTGTTGGAATCGCTCGACGTCGTCGGCGTGTTGTGCGTGGAGATGTTTCTGACGCACGATGATCGCCTTTTGATCAACGAACTGGCTCCTCGACCGCACAACTCTGGGCACCTGACGTTCGATGCCAATGTGACCAGTCAGTTTGAGCAACAGGTGCGAGCGATCTGCGGCCTGCCGTTGGGTTCGACGGAGTTGCTTCGGCCGGCGGCGATGGTGAACTTGCTGGGAGACGTTTGGGAGAACGGCGAGCCGCGTTGGGCAGAGGCTCTTCGGCTGCCGGAAGTCAAATTGCACTTGTACGGCAAGTCGTCCGCCCGCGTGGGCCGCAAGATGGGGCATCTTACGGCGATGGCCAATTCGGCGGATGAAGCGGAGCGGATTGTGCGTGACGCGAGACGCCGATTACTGGGATGAGTGTCTGCTGGGCATCACTTCGGGGCACTCGCCGACTGTTGGCCTCCGAGCAGAGCTGCGTAGGTCTCGCGAATTTTCCGAGTCATCGTCTGATGCCGGAACTGCTCGGTGAATCGTTCGCGGCCGGTGCGACCGAAGTTCTCGCGGAGGGCTGGATCGGCGATCAGAATGTTGATTGCCTCCGACAGTTCGGCCACGGACTGTGGAGGCAGGAGATAGCCGGTCTCGCCAGAAATGATCACTTCTTTGGCTCCATCCACGTCGAAGCTGATCACAGGCTTGCCGGCGATCAAGGCTTGAGGCAACACGCGAGCCAATCCTTCCCACAGACTGGTGTGGACGACGATGTCCATCGCGTGGATCAATTCCGGAACACGGCTTGGCGGGACGAGGCCGGTGAAGATGAAATGCTTGGAGAGTCCGAGGTCAGCGATATACTTTTCGAATTCGTTGCGGAGAATGCCGTCCCCGACAAGCAGGAACTTCGCGTTGGGGTGCTGAGCGACAACCGCAGGAGCGGCGGCGATGACGAACTCTTGGCCCTTGAGGTGAAACAGGCGTCCGATCTTGCCGATGACGACGTCGTTTGGGTGCAGGCCGAGTTCCTGGCGCACAACTTCTCGTGGGCGTGGAGGTGAAAGGAACGGTTCGACTTCCATGCCGCTGTAGATCGTCACGAATTTCTCGCGTGGGGCGATGCCGGCGGAGACGTACTGGTCGGTCATCGCGTCGCAGACGCTGATGAATTTCGCACAGCGACGAGCCCCCCATTTTTCGGCGAGCCGGTACAGCTCGTGAGCGATTGGGTTTTGGCCGTAATGAAACGAGGCTCCGTGGATGGTGTGGACGGCGGGAATGCCAAGCTTCGCGGCGGCGGCTCGGCCGAGGATCCCCGCTTTCGAGCTGTGGGTGTGGACGATATCTGGTTTGATCTCGCGGAGCATTGCGATCAGAGCACGATACGCCTTCCAATCTTGCCAGGGCCGGATCGAGCGATGCAGTTCCGACAGTACGTGAAAGTCGAAACCGCCGCGTCGAGCACGCTCTTCGAGACTCCCTTCCGGTCCCAAGCCGGGGCCAGTGATCAGCGTGACTTGATCGCCGTAGTCGCGGTGTTGGTCCTCGACGGTCAGCAGCGTGTTTTCCTGGGCTCCGCCGATGATCAACCGCGTGATGAAATGGACGACGTTCATGCTGAGGCGGATGGGATTTCGTTGGGAATTATTCGACAGAGAGCGTGGCGTTGCTGGAAAGGTATCGACCGGCATCGCGAGTGACTACGACACTGAGTATCCCACGACACTCGTGGTGCGGTGAGTTGGCCGGTATTCTGTCAAACCGATTTGTCCGCACTGAGAGCCCGCGAGTTGCTGACATGAAACTTGCTCGACACGGTTTGTTGCTGTTGCTCGGATTGATGTTTGCAACACTTCGAGCAGAGGATCACTGCTGACGAAAGATGGCGGGCGGAAGATGAGGGCCAAAGAAACTTTCATCGAACCAAGCACGAAGGAAAACTTACTATGACTCGGATCAATCGTCGTCAGTTCTTGTCTTCAACCGCAGTCGTGGCCGTGGCACCGATGATTCTTTCTTCGCCGGCGCGCGGGTTCGCAGCAGCGAGCGAGCGGATTCGGCTGGGCTTCATCGGGATCGGGATTCAGTCGCGCGGGCATTTGCGGCGGTTCGTCGGGACGAGCGACACGCAAGTCATCGCGGTCTGTGACGTTGTCACTGAGCGGCGCGAGGACTCGAAGCGGATCGTCGAAGAGGGGTACGCCAAGCAGAAGGACGTTGGTTCGTACAAAGGCTGCGCGGCGTTCGTCGATTTCCGCGAAATGCTAGCTCGCGACGACATTGACGCCGTGGTGATCGGCACGCCGGATCATTGGCACGCGATCCCGGCGGTGATGGCCTGTCGAGCGGGCAAGGACGTGTACTGCGAAAAGCCGCTGTCGCTGACGATCTCTGAGGGACGAGCGATGGTTGAGGCGGCTCGCAAGCACGACCGCGTGTTTCAGACCGGCAGTCAGCAGCGGAGCGAGTTCGGCGGCTTGTTCCGTCGCGCGGTCGAGCTGATTCGCAACGGTTACCTTGGCGAGATTAAGACGGTCTCCGTCGGCGTCGGTGGCCACGCCGTGACGTGCGATCTTCCGACCGAAGAGTGTCCGTCTGGGACTGATTGGAACTTCTGGAACGGCCCATCGCCAGAGCGGGGTTACAACCAGATTCTCTGCCCGAAGGGAATCCACAATCACTACCCGGCGTTCCGCAACTACCGCGAGTACGCCGGCGGTGGATTGGCCGACATAGGTGCGCACCACTTTGACATCGCCCAGTGGGCGCTCGGCATGGACAACTCCGGCCCAGTGAAGATCGAACCGCCGGAGGACAAAGCTACGACTGGCCTGAAATTCACCTACGCGAACGGAGTCGTCATGACTCACGGCGGCCGCAGCGGCTGCACGTTCGTGGGAACGAAGGGGACGCTGTACGTCGATCGGGGAAAAATCGAATCGGACCCGACCAGCATTCTCGAAGCGAAGATCGGTGAGAACGAATTTCACGTCGAGCCGTCGGACAATCATCATCGCAATTGGATCGACGCGATCCGCTCGCGGAAGAAGCCGATCTGCGATGTCGAGATCGGCCATCGCTCCGCGACGGTCTGCGAGCTTGGCCAGATCGGCTACGACCTCCGCCGCCCGCTGAATTGGGATCCTGTGAAGGAACGTTTCGTCAACGACGACGACGCTAACAAGCTGCTCAGTCGCCCGATGCGCGATCCGTGGAAGCTGTGAGCCGCTCGTCAATCCATGCGGAATCGACAAACGGCTTCAACAACCAGCGAAAGGTGTGATCGACGCGCGGGTCAGCCGTCGGTAAGCCGGGATGTGGAGCGTCTCGCGATGCGGGTTGCATCCCGATTGGAGTCAACCGCCACGGCCATTGATCCCGCTCAGCGACTTCGTTGACGCGAGCCATCAGCCGCATTGTCCAGGCCGATCCGAAGAACTTTTGGAAATCGAACCAGACGCGATCCCAGTCCAGGTATTGGCGATTGCGTTTGACGGCTTCTTGGGCGTACAGCCAGATCGACCCTTGAAGGACGAGGACCGCCAACAGTTGTGGAAAATGCTCACCGGTGAATTGCCGCCAATTGACTCCCGGAGCCAAGCCAAAGACGAGCAAGACCCACGATCCAGCCCACACCAGTGCGGAGATAGAATTGCCCCGCGGGTCGACGACGAAGTTACCCATGCTCATAACCATCACGATGCCAAAGGCGATCAGAGCGGGTGTTTCGAGTTCCAGTCGTTGGCCGTGCCAGCAGTGATTCAGTTGTGCGAGCGCCGGCCATTCGAGGACGACAATCAGAGGCAGGACGATGAATAGGTTCCATTCGAGCAGTCGGCCGCGTCGTGCTCCGAGGACGGCGACGAAAGGGCAGAGGGCGCTCACAGCGGTCAGATACCAAAGTTGATCGAGGATGCCGAGGGGCACTCGACTCTTCGTGAGCGTTGCGATCGTTGTGACCGTCAAGATCGCTTGAAACCAGATCGCCCACGCGGCGGCGGCGGTCAGGGACGTGTGGCGGACGCTGCGGGTCAGGCAGACCACTCCGATCCAGCCGACCGCAGCAGCCAGGGTCAACATCGCTGCGGTAAGCATATCCGTCATGGTTGGATCCGATTCTCAACGGGGTTGGTCGGCATGTTCGATACCGTCGACATTTTGTCCGGCGAATTCTGCGAACCCAAGGCATCGCAGCAGTTGTCATGTGAGTTCTTTGAACCGGGTTGCCGATTTTGAAGCCTAGTGACCACCGAGTCCCAGTGAGCTTTCAACTGCGTTGCTTCGTCGGGTGAGTGGCCCGTACGGCAAAAAGAGCTCACGACTGTCAGACACGTTTCTTGAGGAGATGCCGGAATGAAGTGGATTTTGTCTCTCGCCATGTTGCT
>CAMDRI010000220.1 GCA_945906725.1 Candidatus Kuenenia stuttgartensis
CTGTGGGGTGTTGGCCAAGTCACCGGCCAAGTCTTCGAGCGACTCGCGATTCGCACGATTGGTCAACTGCGACAAATGCCGCTCGACACGCTCAACGACCTCTTCGGTTCGTCCGGTGAGCACTATTGGCAGCTCGCCCACGGGATTGACGATCGTCAGGTTGTGCCCGATCGCGAGGCCAAGTCAATTTCCAACGAAACCACGTTCGCCGAAGACATCGCCGATATGGAGGTGCTGCGAGCTTGGTTGGTGGATCTCGTCGAACAGGTCGCTCGCCGCTTGCGACAGCACGATATCAAGGGCCGTACTGTGGAGTTGAAAGTGCGGTTCGCAGACTTCAAGACGATCTCACGATCACTGACACTTGCGGAGCCGACCAACATCACCCAGGAATTGCTGGACGCCGGCGTCGAACTGCTGACGAAGCGCCTCCCTTCGCAGCATCTGCCGATACGACTGCTGGGATTCGGCGTCAACAAATTCAAGAACTCCGGTGCGTCTCAACAGCTACTCTTCGATCAGCCTGACCGCGAGCGTCATCAGGAACTCGATCGAGTGGCAGATCAAATCACCGCGAAGTTTGGCAAGTTGGCCATTCGTCGCGGTGCCAAGCTCGACAAGACCGATGAGTGAACAACGTTTAGTCCTCTGCCTTGAGTCGTTGCACAAGCTCCCCAGCGGCACGCAATAAAACTCGCAGGTTGTCGGCACTCAGTTTGTCGTACTTCATCCAAAGTTTGTCTGAGCGAACTTGGGCCTGAACGACTGGCGCGGGTTCGAGTGACGCAAGATAGGAATCGTACAGGCGCGAATCACCACCCCATTCCTCAATGAACTTGGGGAGCATCACGGTGATTCGGCCCGCGTCGCAGCGGACGAATTTTCGCGGCTGATCCCTCCAATGGGGCTGACGTAAAGGTTGTCGATCGGTCCTCGATCAGTACCGACTTCGCGTCCAATCGAAATCGGCGGCGCGTAAAAGTCGTCAATCTCGTTGACCGGCAGAAGCTCTGGATGCGAATAGAGAATCTCCTGAAGCCACGCCTCATCCTTCGGATCATTGGGCTGGGCTTGGATGCGAACGAGCCGACGGCCGACGTCGTCGAACGAGTTCAGGATGACGGGAACCCTAGCTGTCTGCATTCATGCAGAATTCGTTTGCCTTGCAAAATCTGTCCTTGAGATAGCGCTGCACCGGCTCGCGTTGCGACGCCAATGCTGTATGCGACGCTGCGTTGCCAGGATTTTAAGTGGTTGTTCTCTTTGGCCCAGTGGGCGATTTTGAACCAAGTCTCGTAGCTAACTGCCTCGACTTCTTCATCCACAACCGGCGGGACTTCAAGCGATTCTGCCGCCAGCCGCTGAAGCCAGTCGTCAAGCAATTGAAATCGAGCTCGTGGTCCAGTTCCGATTTTGTGAACGAAGCCTCGTTGCAATAACACTTGCTCAATCTCAGGCCAATCATTCACGGCGAGCATCGTGTGCCACCGAATCTGACCTGCGGTTGACGGCCTATTCGCCTGAGCCAAATACGCGAGCGCTTTGATAAGACTACCGTTGTTCTCATTGGTTTGTTGTTCGGCAATCTCTAACGGCTCTTCAACAACTCGATCCGGTGGTGACTCCGGCCGATTTGTTTTGTCTTCGACTTGGAACAACGAGCGTTGTCCGGGAGGCGTATGGTCATCTTGATCGTCGCCCTCATTCTCATTGGCATCGGTGCTGTTGTCGTCTTCGACGACATTGACTTGAGAAAGTCCTGCCTCAGCCGTGTCCACCAATTGCTCCCCAAGCCGTTGAAGACAACTTGCACCGCTGACTTCGGCGATGTCCAAGGCATCGTAAGTCGCATCGCCCTCTTTCGGAGACCACGGCCGCACACCGTAATCCGTGATTTCTTCAATCAGCTTTTCGATCGCCCTGGTCCGGTTCGCGTAGAAGATACTTCCTCGCACTCGCGCGAACTGCCAGCCGCAGCGTTCAAGCATCGTCTGCCGTATTTCGTCGGCTTCGTATTGCTCCGGACCATGCCATTCGTCGCCATCACATTCGATGGCGATGCGTTTCCGCGCATCTTCGACGACCAAATCAATCGACTTTTCCGCGACGCGATACTGCGGGAGAACACGATAACCACGGTCGATCATCGCAAGAAATACGTCAACCTCGAACCAACTATCAAAAGGCATTGGTTGGTTGCCACGTTTGCCACGTTCTCTTCGTTCCCGTTTTGTGTGAGTGGCTTCATGACGAATCGCCGCTAGATCGACGGTTGGTGCTTGCAGCTCTGGATTGCTCGACATGAACTGAACAAGCCGACGACGAACACATGACGGATGCAAGTCGCCATCGCGAATGCTGTGAAATAACCACATTTGGTCACGGGCACGCGACGCCGCGACATTGAACCGCTGCAAAAACTTCTTTTGGGTCAGCGCCGCGTTGCGGCTGTCGCCATCAACAGCCGCGACCATGCTCAAGAAAATGATGTCTCGTTCATCACCCTGAAAGCTGTAAGGATCACCGCACAACAACCGAATCTTTGGGTCTTTGAACGGTTCGGGGCCAATCCGTTCGAGAATCATCTGCTCGATGAGTTGTGCCTGCGCATGACCTTGCAGGCAAATCACGCCGAACGACTTGCCGCGATAACGTGAATCTTCGAGACACTCAATGACGGATTTTGCGACGGCCGCTGCCTCGGGCCGGTTGATGACTCGCTCGCTCGTTCCTTCGCGGTAGCCGTCAGTCACGAATCGGTCCACCAAAGGAGTCAGCCGGTCGGCCGGATACTGCCGCAAAGGAATCAATGGCGTACTGGAGTAACTGAGGTCATTTGAAAACCGAATGATTTCCGGCATGCAGCGGAAGTGCTCGCGCAAAGTGATCTGACTTCGATACCGGATTCGCGAGAATCGGAAGAGACTCGCTCCAGGTAACAGCCTGTCGGAAAACGGAATGTCGGAAATGTGCTGTTGAATCAGTTGCCGAACTTCGTCTGGTTTGACAAACCCTTCTTCGGGTGAAATCTGCTTGTCATCGCCCACGACGATCAGTTGTTTTCCAATGAACGAAAGTAACAACCCTTCCGGGCCGGTCTGACTTGATTCGTCAACGATGACCACGTCGAACATTTCTGGTTGTTCAAATTTGAATTGTTCCGCAACGCGGACCAGCGGCATCACGTGGGCAGGAATGGCATCCCAGCAATCTGCCAAATGTTTGCGTGCATCCCGCCGATGGCTTTCGGCATGAATCCCTGTGCCGGCTCCAATTCTTTCGACGGCATCGACCCATGCGCCCATTGAACCCTGCAAATGAGGGTGCGCGCTCAACCTGCTGAGGCACTTCAGCCAAGCTTTGTTCGCGACGATTTTAGCGGTGACAACTTTCAAGTCGTCTTCGGTCTGTTTCAAACGTCGCCGCAAATCATTGTCTGAATGCTCGGTGTCATACCGCTCCAACCATGCGGCGGTACGTCTCCATGCCCATGCCGCGTCAAAGTCAACGAGCTTGTTGGCGATTGCCTGACGATCCGTGTCACTTCGCAGTCTGGTAGCAAGGCGAGGCGCTACCGCCATGACGCGAGCATGGAGTTCGCAACAATGCTGCGCAGCAAGATGCTGTTGAAATGCCGACGAAAGATCCGTGAATGCGCGACGGTAGTTGCTGCATTCCCATCTGAGAGCCGCTTGGCGAAGAGAGATGACCGGCGGATGCGAATTTGTAAGCTCGGTTGCAGTTTCGACTCGATCCACCTCTTTGATAAAAAGCCATTCGGTTCGTTTCTCGTCCTGCATCACAAGCGCTGCTTCCGACTCTCGCAAGAGACCTTCAATGGCTCCAGCCGAGTTTGTTGGTGGCGGTTGTTGGTCATGCAACGCAAGGCATTCACGCACTTCATGTGCGAGGTCGTTCAAAGTGAGTAAGCGCCGCAGACCAGTCCAATTCTCTTCGAGGCACGATAGCTGAGCGTGAATTGTGCCCGTCACGAATCGAGCTTCCGCGGGCCACTCCTGCCGGGCACGATCCAGAAGCGTCCTACAACGTAGGTGATTCACTAGACGTTGCAAAGTTGTCTTCTCTTGGCACAGCCGCCCGTCAACACGGACTTGAGACCAAAGATACTGAGTGCGTCGCACCACTTTGGAACGAACCAGCCAAATTCCAAAACCGCCACCCGATGCAAGGTGTTGCAACAAGTCTTCGGCGTCGGCCAAGAGTTGGTTGGTGGAAACGCTGTCCGCATTCTCAATCGTTGGGTCAATGTCCGCGACGGATCGACGAACCGCATTGATGATCGTTTCGGTCTGTTCGACGAGTGACCACCAAGTGCTTCCATTTCCTGCGAACAAATCGCGAAGGGCCGTGGCACGCCAATCCGTCCGATCTGCGAACTCGGTGTGAGTCCGCAGCCAATTGCGGCAGTGCGTCTGAAGTTGCACCAAAGCCTCTGATGGAAGCGTGGCAAAGTTCGCTGCTCCAGACAGTACGCCGGCGTGTCTTTCCGTTTCGCGTTCGGCTGCTTTCCACTGTTGAAACTTCTGCTCGAATTCGTCGGGGTGAGGCAAGCTGTCGATCACCGGTAATTCTGCTGTCGCAAGTTCGTCAACCTGGCTTCCAAGTCGTTCGTACAATTGGAACAACTCTGCCAAGTGCGCAGTCGATAATGGCATTCCAGGAATTTCGCTGACATCATCGTCGAACCATGCAAAGCGGATTGCGTCGCGATCCAACGCCGTTGCGATTTGCTGTGGTGTTCCGCTGTACGACGTTCCGGGAACGGGGTATCGCTGCGTGTCGGCCTCGCGTAGTTCTCGTTGAAGACGTCGCAACTTCGATAACTCGGCTCGGAGTTGGACCCGTTGGTTGGTGGCTTGGGAAATCCGTTGTTCGAGTACCGCTGGATCGCGAGTTGGATCATCGACAGCGTGCAAAATCCCATGTACTGATCGCTCAAGGTTGCGGCGTGAGTCTTCTTTTTCATCCAAGACACTGACGACGAGCGGCAAGATGTCCTTGGGGAATTTGTCCTGTAACACGCGGAGTGCGCGCGGCGTCTGGCTCGTCACTAACACGCGCTTGCCTTGAGCCAGGAGATGACACACCAAGTTGACAATGGTGTGGCTCTTGCCGGTCCCCGGCGGCCCTTGAACCAGCACGCCACTGTGACCGCCGAGCCGGTCAAGAATCAACTGCTGTTCGGCATTAGCCGGGAGCGGAAACAGCGTTTCCTCCGGGAGTGATACTTTCCGCTCATTCGGCAACGCGTCGCCGCCAGTGTCTCCGCGCTCTTCACCGCAAATCTCGCGGAGGCCGCGAGGCAGCTTCACGCCTTGACGCAAGCTCTCTTCGATTTGCTTCAACGCCATCAAGACGCTGTGACCGCGCCGTTTGCGGAGCATCAAGATCGGGCCGAACGCCATTTGAGGAACACTGCTGGCGCGATTTGCGAAATCGAGTGTGTTAGAAAAGTTGGCGTCCGCCGCGCTCGGCAAGTCGTGAAACCACTCTTTCAAAACAGGCAACACTGTTTCGCGATCCCAAATCGACTCCAGTTCGGCGGCTTTCTTCTCAACGTGAGTTTGGCACTCCTTTGGCGGTTGCTGGCTCGGTTCAAGCATGTCTTGTTCAAGTTTGATTTCGATTCCGACTTCCGGCGGATTCAATTCGATCCGCCCTGTCTGACGGTGGAGCGATAGATTCACTCGGACAGTGAAAATTGGACGGCAAATACGACGTTCGCTCGCATCGAGCCAAAGCAACGATCCGACACCGACCAATAACTCGTACTGCTCTCCGCGTCGTTCCTGCTCCTGGTGAATCGCGAACAACTGACGGTAGCATCGCTGGACTCGCTCCCAGCGTTCCATCGCTACCTTCCACGGATGCCACTTCTCTCGCAGGTAGGCATCCCATGCCCTTCGGACTTCTGGGACATCAACCAAGATTCTCGGCTCGTGATCGGGCCTCTCGCTCAAAAGCTGCGGTTCCGCGCTGAAGTTTTCGACTTCATCCGCGTCATACCAACTACGACACGACTCCGGTGGCTTTTCAAACGCAGGTTTCTTGGGTTTTTCGATTCGTAACCAGGGTTCTTGCTCATTCAGCGTACCCCAAGCGTGCGTGTAAACCTCACGCTCTTGCGGCAGGTCTTTGAACCAAAATGCCGATTCGTAGGTCGCAACGTCGCGCGTCTTCTTGATCCGCAACGACGACAGTTCCGCCAGAAACCGAAACAGACGCGTAGCTCGATCGCGCAAGGCTGAATCGCGAACGGCATTCATCGCAATTTCCGGGTTGGACGATCTTTCGTCTGGCACAGGCAGTCTCGTTCAACATTGTCCAAATTCAAAATCACACGAGTGCGGACAGGATATCACGCGCGCCGCAGTATGCACGCATGACACGAAATAGCGCAACCCGACGGTGGCGGTCGCGTCGTGAGGGTCACCATCAGCGGGAAGTTGTCCGAGTGCTCAGGCGAGGTCTCCGCGTCCCAATGTCGCGCCGTCCGCGAGCACGGCGGCTTGCGACAGAACGTTGTAAAGCTGGCGGACGTTGCCGGGCCAAGGCTGCTGTTTCACAAATGCCGTTGCGGAGGCAGACAGGGATTTGTGGGTGTAGCCGGGTTCCTCTTGCTCGAATTGGCGATTGATCTGGGTCAGCAGCCGGTCGGTGATGTGGGGGATGTCACTGCGACG
>CAMDRI010000221.1 GCA_945906725.1 Candidatus Kuenenia stuttgartensis
TCTTCGAGAAGAAGATTCGGCCGGTGCTGGTCGCTCAGTGTTATGAGTGCCACTCGGCAGAGGCGGTGACGCGCGGGAAGCTGAAGGGGATGCTGACGGTTGATACGCGGGCGGGGTTGCTCAAAGGGGGCGACAGCGGGCCAGCGATCGTGCCGGGGAAACCGGGCGAGAGTTTGTTGCTAAAGGCTCTGCGACACGACGCGAGTGTTTCGGCGATGCCTCCGAAAGAGAAACTGTCGGCGGCAGTGATCGCGGACTTTGAAGCGTGGATCGCAGCGGGAGCGGCCGACCCGCGCGATGGTCCGGCGGCAGTCGTGAAGCGAGGATTGTCGGTCGAAGAGGGTCGCAAGTTCTGGTCGTTCGTGCCGCCACAGCGAGTCGCTCCTCCGTCTGTTCCAGACGCGCGATGGGGGCAAAGCAGCGTCGATGCATTCATTCGAGCGAAGCACGATGCAGTTGGATTGACTCCCGCGCCCCCCGCCGACAAGCGTTCTTTGCTTCGCCGGATCACATTCGATTTGACGGGGCTGCCGCCGTCTCCTCAAGAACTGCGAGAGTTTCTGAACGACGATGCGCCCGGTGCTTTCGCGAGGGTCGTCGATCGGTTGCTGGCGTCCCCTCAGCATGGCGAGCGGTGGGGGCGGCACTGGCTGGACGTTGTCCGCTACGCCGACGCGCGCGATCTGATTCAATTGCCGATCGAGAGCGACTTCCGCGAAGTGTGGCGGTATCGCGATTGGGTCGTCGCCGCGTTCAACCGCGATCTGCCGTACGACGAACTCATCACGCGGCAACTGGCCGGTGACCTGATGCAGCCGCTCGACCCGACGAAGATCGATACCGAAGCGCTCGTCGCAACGGGGATGTTGGCCATCGCCGATTTCGTTCCCGGTGACGTTGATAAGCAGCAGATGATTGCCGATTACGTCAACGACGAGATCGACGTCGTCGGGCGAGCATTTCTCGGACTCACGCTGGCGTGTGCTCGGTGTCACGATCACAAGTTCGATCCGATTTCGACGGAAGACTATTACGCGCTGGCCGGAATCTTTTTCAGCACGCGAGTCATTCCCAGTCCGGTGGCAGGCAACACGCCGCTGGTCCGAATGCCGCTGCTTCCTACCGCCGAGATTCAGGCGCTCAACGCTCAGGCCCAGCGCGACAAGCAGCGGCTGACCGAACTGACGCAGCTCGTTCAAGTCGCCGCCGATCAAGAGTTCTTGTCGCATCTGGAGCGGCACTTGATCGCCACGACACCTCGCGACCTGCCTGCGGCGGTCGAGTACATCCATGCGATGCGCGAAGGAAATCCGCCCGCGCTGACGGACTTCGCCGCAGCGAGAAAGCTCGATGCGTCCGTGTTGGAGCGGTGGGTGAAATTGCTCGGGAATAGAGGTAACCGAACTCGTGAGAGTTCGGACCGAAGTCTCACGACTTCGGCTACGGAACTGGCGAAGAAACTGTCGACGTTCGCGGCGGAGCGTCGTGAGCGAATAACAATCGACGCGGTGGCCCGGTCGCTAGCGACGACTGAGGTTTTGGAATTCCGCGCTGACGATCGGCACATCGCGATCAATGCGGATCGACAGGTCATGCTGTGGCCTGATCGTGCCGCGATCGCCGACGATGCCACGCCTCCTGCCGACGCTCGCGGCCCAATGCTGGCGACAGAAATGATTCACGGGCATTTGCGTCCCGTGCTCCGCTTCGATGGCGAAGCGGTGTTGCAGTCGCCGCGCACGGTGCCACTCACCGGTGCTTTGTTCGCCGTCTTTCGTCCCGACCAAGCGGTCAGTGCTGGAACACGCCTCACCGGTTGGGAAGACTCGGCAGTGGGACAGCACGGACTTGGTTTGATGCCCACGGCGGCGGGCGGTCTTCACGCGATCGTGCGTCGAACGGGGGCCAACGGTGACATCGTCGCGCCGGCTCCGGCGAATCACTCCGATTTCCAATTGATCAGCCTGACGTGGGGTTCCGGCGGAGTTGCTTTGTTTCGCAATGGCGAGCCGATCGGCACGAACAAGACGATTGATGCGGTCTCGTCGGATCCTGCGATTGCGGCGCTGCGGATCGGGGGACCGGGATCGGGAGCCAGTCAACGATTTCGCGGCGACTTGTGCGAGTTGCGAGTTTATGGAAGTCCACTCAACGAAGCGGCCCGCGTGCGAGTCGAAGCCGAGCTGCGGACTCGTTGGTTCGCACCTCTCGACAAGCAAGTGGCGAGCGACGATCCCGTCTCTGATCTCTATGTCGAATTGCTGTCGCCCCGCAGTCCTTATTGGATCGCTGTGGCAGACCGATCGCAGTTGCTCCCTCAGGAAGTGCGGGAACGGCTTGCGGCGCAGCGCGAGGAATTGGAGTTGCTCAAGAAGAAACCGGCCGTCGTGATTCCACAGGCGGTTGTTGTGCAAGAGGGTGGACCACTCGGAACCAAGCACGAGGGGTTTCACGATGCTCCGGTTTTTCTTCGCGGCAATCCCGCGACTCCCGGCAAGGTGGTTCCGCGCGGCTTTCCCGAAGTGGTGGCCGGACTCAATCCGCCAAAGATTTCAGCAGGGAGCGGTCGCCGTGAACTGGCTCAGTGGCTGACGCGGCCCGACAACCCGCTCACGGCGCGCGTCATGGTCAATCGCATTTGGCAGCATCATTTTGGTGAGGGCCTGGTCCGGACCTCGACAAACTTCGGAGTGCGGGGCGAGCAGCCAAGTCATCCAGAACTGCTCGATCACTTGGCGCTCCGCTTCATCGAGTCGGGCTGGTCGATCAAGTCGCTGCACCGGCTGATTGTGTTGTCGAGCGTCTATCAGCAGAGCACGTTCGCATCCGACGCGACGCGAACGGTCGATCCTGAAAACCGCTGGCTCGCACGGATGCCTCGCCGCCGATTGGAAGCCGAAGCGATTCGCGACTCACTCTTGGCCGTCTCCGGTCGACTCGACGCGACACCCGGTGGGCCGGGCTTTCTGGAAGTCGCCGTGCCGCGACGCACGCTCTACCTGATGTCGGTGCGCACGGGATCGAAAACGGCCGACTTCAATTCATTGTTCGACGGCCCTGATGGCGGCGGCATCCTCGAACGTCGGACACAGTCGATTGTCGCTCCGCAGGCGTTGTATCTGCTCAACGATCCGTTGCTCGACGACGTTTCGGCGGCACTCGCGGCGCGAGTCGCACACGAAGTTCCCTCCGGTGGCAACGACGAACGTATCACACGCTTGTACGAGCTGGCCCTCGGACGCGAGCCCACGCGATCGGAGATCGACATCGGTCGGCAACTCGTCGCCGATCCCGCTGCCAAAGAGGCTTGGGTTCGTTACTGTCGAGTCATCCTCTGCACGAATGAGTTCGTCTATGTTGATTAAAAGTTGCCTCAGTCGAACGTAGCCGTCACCGCTCCGCGTCACGAGCCGACCGTGTCACCGACGCGGTTTGGCCATTCGGCTCATCACGCGGAGCGATGATGGCTACGTTCCAAAGGACTTCTATGAACCGTCGCGAAATGCTTAGCCGTACCGGAGCCGGTTTCGGTGCCCTCGCTTTGTCCGCGTTGCTTGCCGAACAGACCTCCGCTGCCGAGTACCCGTTGGCCGCGCGCCGTCCTCATTTCGCGGCGCGAGCCAAGCGAGTCATTTTTCTCTTCATGCCCGGTGGGCCTTCGCAGGTCGACACGTACGATCCAAAACCGCGCCTCACCCAGGACGATGGCCAGCCGTCGCCGAAGCTGTATCTTGGTCAGCAACGCAAGCTGCTCGCCTCGCCGTGGAAGTTTCAGAAATACGGACAGTCGAGGATCGAAGTCAGCGAACTCTTTCCGCGAACGGCATCCTGCATCGATGACATCTGCGTTGTGCGTTCGATGGTCACCGACGACCCGAATCATCCCGGCGGCTGCTTGCTGATGAACACCGGCGAGCGAGTCTTCTCACGGCCCAGCCTCGGCGCTTGGGTGACGTACGGACTGGGGACCGAGAATCAAAACCTGCCCGGATTTGTCGCCATCGGCCCCGGCCCGATCATCGAAGGAGCGCGGCAATATGGTTCCAGCTTTCTCCCCGCCACCTACCAAGGGACGTTCGTCTCGAACCTCAAGCAACCGCTGCGAAATCTCAGCAGTTTGCAGGTGTCTCGTGAGCGACAACGGCGCGAACTCGATGCGCTCGCCCGCTTGAACGGACTGCACCGCGAGGCACGCGCGGACGACGACCGGCTGAGCGCCCGCATCGAATCGTTCGAGCTTGCCTATCGGATGCAGACCGAAGCGCCCGAAGCGTTCGATCTTGCCGGTGAAACATCGGCGACCGGCAAGCTCTATGGACTCGACGAACCGAAGACGGAAATGTTCGGTCGACAATGTCTCTTGGCGCGACGCCTCGTCGAGCGGGGCGTCCGCTTCGTGCAGCTCTATCACACGACGGGAGGCTTTCAACCCTGGGACCAACACAGCGGTCTCAAAGCCGGACACGAGAACAATGCACTCGCCACCGATCAGCCAATCGCGGGCTTGCTCCAAGATCTGAAGTCTCGCGGCCTGCTCGACGAGACGCTGATGATCTGGGGCGGCGAATTCGGTCGTACGCCAACCGCCGAAGGGAAGGACGGTCGCGATCATCATCCGTTCGGATTCTCGATGTGGCTGGCTGGCGGCGGCGTTCGCGGAGGCATGACTCACGGTGCCACCGACGACTTCGGCTGGGACGCCATCGAGAACCGCGTCCACGTCCACGACCTGCATGCCACGATTCTGCACTTGCTGGGTTTGGATCACGAACGCTTGACCTACCACTTCGCCGGTCGCGACTACCGTTTGACCGACGTTCACGGCCGAGTGGTCTCCGAAATCTTGAGTTGATGCCGAGAAACTCGCCAACTCCAACCGCTGACACCATCTAACAGAGAACCAACATGAGCATCATTCGAATTGTGTTTGCGATCTTTCTCGTGGCTGGAATCGCTGGACCAGTTACGAATCGAAGTCCGAGACCGATTGGCTGGAGATCGACTTCGGCCGCGACGTCGAATTCCGCCGAGTTGAACTCGCCATCTACGACGACCGAGGCGGCGTGCAGCCTCCGACGTCGTATGTGATCAAACATTGGACGGGCACCGAGTGGCGCGATGTCGGCAACGCCAAGAAATCCCCCGAACAGCCGCTCGGCAGCCAATGGAACGAAGCTCGCTTCGATCCGGTAATATCCTCGAAAGCCCGCATCGTCTTCACCCATCGTAGCCAGTCGCGCAGCGGAGTCTCGGAAGTGTTGATCTGGAATGATTGACGTGGAGTGACGATGCGATACTTCTCGCTGAAACCAACAATCAATAATGAGGTATCCCACCGATGATGATCGAATTGATTGCGATGTGTGTCTTGAGCGCGGGGGCTGGTGACTGGCCGCAGTTTCGGGGGCCGAATTCCGATGGGCATGCCGTCGGGCTGGCGACGCCGGTGGAGTGGTCCGAGACGAAGAATGTCGCTTGGAAGGTGAGCATTCCTGGTTTGGGTTGGTCGTCGCCCGTCGTTGTCGATGGCAGAGTGTTTCTGACGACGGCGGTGACTCGCGGCGAAGGGTTATCGTTGCGAGTGCTGGCGTTGGAGGCGAAGACTGGCAAGACGATCTGGGATCGCGAAGTGCGAGCAGTCGACAAAGCGCCGTCGATTCACACGAAAAACAGCCACGCCAGCCCGACGCCGTTGATTCGCGACGGCTCCGTGTTCGTCCACTTCGGAGCACAGGGGATGGCTCGACTGTCCGCAGCGGATGGGGAGCTGCAATGGACCTGCTTCGAATTGGATTATCCCCCCATGCACGGCAACGGTGGCTCGCCGGTGCTGCACGATGGCAAGCTGGTTGTGGTGTGTGACGGCAGCAAAGACCCGTTCGTCGCGGCGGTCGATGCCAAGACCGGCAAGGTCGCTTGGAAAACTCCTCGAGGCGTGAAGGCTCGGCTCACGCATTCGTTCGCAACGCCGACCGTGGCGATGGTGAACGGCAAAGCGCAGGTGCTGGCTCCGGGGCCGGATCACTTCGCGGCCTACGATTTGTCGAACGGTGCCGAGCTATGGCGAGTGCTGGCTCCGGGCTGGTCGGTCGTGCCTCAACCGGCGTTGGGGCATGGGCTCGTGATTTACAACCACGACTACGACCACCCCGAACTGATGGCGGTCAAACTCGGAGGCCAAGGGGACGTCACCGACTCGCACGTCGTGTGGCGAATCAAACGTGGAGCACCGAGCACTCCCTCACCGCTGCTGGTCGGCGACGAGTTGTATTTCGTCTCCGACGACGGGATCGCTTCATGTGTGAATGCCAAGACCGGTGACCGACACTGGATGGAGCGAATCGAAGGCAACTACTCCGCGTCGCCGATCTCTGCGAATGGCCGCGTGCTGTTCCTGAACGAGACCGGTTTGGCAACGTGGGTGAAGGCCGACAAGAAGTTCGCGGTGCTCGGCACGAACGAACTCCCCGGCCGCACGTTCGCGACCCCCGCATTCGTGGACGGTGCCATGTATCTGCGGACGGACGCGACCCTCTACAAGTTCGCACAATGATTGCCGGAGCCACCATGAATCCCCTCTCAAGTCGCTGGCGAAACAATCCGCTGCGGTTGGCCGTCAGATT
>CAMDRI010000222.1 GCA_945906725.1 Candidatus Kuenenia stuttgartensis
GATCGGGTACACTGACTGCGACAACTTCCCCAACAGAGAGAGTGTGAAATGATGCGTCTGCTGATTGGTCTCGTCGTCGTTTGGCTGTTCGCAAACGCACCGTTGCACGCCGCCGACAAGACAGTGAAGGTTTTTATTCTCGCCGGGCAATCGAACATGGAGGGGAAGGCTCGCAACGCGCTGCTGGATTACCAGGCGACGGATGCGAAGACGAAAGACCTCTTCGCCCATCTGCGAAAGAACGACAAGTGGGTCGTGCGCGATGATGTGTTCATCAAGTTTCTCGATCGCAAAGGACCGCTCACCTTCGGCTATGGGTCGCCTGGCTGCACCGGGGTGGAACTGGAGTTCGGGACGGCGATGGGAAACCATTTCGATCAACCGGTCCTGTTGATCAAGGCCGCGTGGGGCGGGCACTCGCTCTACAAACTCTTCCGTTCGCCGTCGGCCGGACTTCCTGAAGCAATGCTGCAGAAGGATCTCGAAGAGGCTCAGAAGCGAGTCAAGCAAGACAATGAGAAAAACAAGAAGGACGCGCCGCTGCCAACGCTGGAGGACATCAAGAAGGATTACGGCTCGTCCTATCGCAAGATGCTGGCCGAAGTGAAAGACGTGCAGGAGAACTACGCCAAACTGTTTCCCGAGCTGGAAGGGAAGACGCTGGAGCTGGCGGGGTTCGTCTGGTTTCAGGGATTCAATGACATCTTCGGTGCTCAAGACGAATACGCGTCCAACATGCAGCACTTCATCAAGGATGTTCGCAAGGATCTCGGCACACCCAATTTGCCGTTCGTGATTGGCGCGCTGGGTCAGAATGGATCGAAGCCGGCAACCGGCGGAATGCTGACCGTCCGCGAGGCTCAACTGTCGATGAACGAAGTGCCGGAGTTCAAAGGCAACGTCAAAGCATTCCCAGTCGACGTGCTGGTGGATAAGGCCGCCGAGGCCATGTTCCCGAATTGGCAGAAAGAACCTGAGTGGGTTCACACCGGCAGCGACCGTCCCTACCACTACTACGGCAGCGCGATCTGGTTCAACCGCATCGGCAAAGCGATGGGCGATGCGATGCTCGAACTGAGCGGCAAGGCGCTAGCCGCCGGTGCTGCCAAATGACCGGCGGCTAGTGCTTCGTCACAAATAAACCTGAAACCGTACGACGGACTTCCAGTCCGTCGGAGCCAACCTTGAGCGACGGACTGGAAGTCCGTCGTACACTGATGCCTTAACCAGGAACGAATCCATGAACCTGTCCCGCAGAAAGTTTCTGAAAGCCAATGGGGCGATGCTGGCGTTGCCGTTCCTGCATTCGCTGGCGATCGGCAATGACAAGGCCTCAATTGCGGCGAAGCCAAGCAAGAAGCTCGTCATCATGTACATCCCCAACGGGATCGTTCGCCGTGGTTTCTTCCCCGGTGAAGAGAACGCCGAACTGCCGGGCTTCATCGGCGGATTTGAGGCTGACAAGACGAAGGAACAGCGGCGCATCGCCAACCTGCCGGGCATCGCTCCACTGGATCTGACGTCGACCATGCAGCCGCTGGCCGAGCACGCCGACGATGTCACGCTCATCACGGGCTTGGAACGCACCTACAAGAATGGCCAAGACGTGCATGCTCAGGGGGCGTCGTGCTACTTGACGAGCCTGTCGCCCGAGCAAGCCACTCGCAAAGGAATCCGGCATCCCAATGGTCGGACTCTGGATCAAGTCATCGGCGATGCCGTCGGCCATGCGTCGATCTTCAATACGCTGGAGATCAGTTGCAACGGCTTCACGGCCGGCAAAGAGCCGATCGAATTCGACAACATCTCCTGGTACGGCCCGGACAAAATCGCCCCGTCGATCCGCGATCCGCAGAAGCTCTACGATCGGCTGTTCCTGCGCGACAGTTACCGGAAGCATGTCGCCGACGTCACCGACCTCGTGCTCGCCGATGCTAAGACGCTGTCGAAGAAGCTGGCCCGCGATGACCGCGAAACGATGGGCCGATTCATGGAGATGATTCGCGACATCGAAGTCCGCATCGAGAAGATGAGCAAGCTGCTGGCCAGCGTGGACGTGAAGATTCCCAAGAACGAAGTCCTGCCGCGCGGCGACTACGTCCGCTTGCAGATGGACCTCATGCTGCTGGCGTTCCAGATGGGGATCACGAACGTCAGCACGTTCATGATCGGCCCCGAGCGCTGGGATGCGACGCTCATGTACGAAGGAGTCTTCGACAAGCCGGTGCAGCACCACAACATGACTCACAATCAAAAAGGCGACGGTTACAAGGACGTGCAAAAGATCGACATCTTCCACATGCAGCAATACGCCTACCTGCTGAGGCGGATGAAGGAGCTCAAGGAATCGGACGGCAGCACGATGCTGGACAACTCGCTGATCACCTACGGCGCGGGACTCGGTGACGGAGCGACGCATCAGTTCTACGACCTGCCGATGATCGTCGCCGGCAAGGCTCAGGGCCGGATCAAGCAAGGTCGCCACATCAAGATGAAGAGCGGCACGCTGAACTCAAACCTGTGGCTGACGGTCGCTCAACTTATGGGCTTGGAGATCGAGTCTTACGCGGACAGCACGGGCGTCGTGTCGGATCTATGGACGTAGCCAGATCAACGAATTGTTGTGTCCAACTCTGTGACTCTGTGTTTCAAGATTTCAACACAGAGACACAGAGGACATGGAGCAGCAGACCCCGCGCCGAGGAAATCATTGTCGATGCGAATCAAAACAGTTCTCGTTCTGTCGTTCCTGCTGCTCATGCTCTCCTTCGCAATCGTCACGACGGAGTCTCGGGCCGATGATGTCGCCGACTTCGTGAATCCGCTGGTTGCGAAACACTGCCTCAAATGCCACGGCGGCGAAAAGGTCAGCGGCGAGGTCAATTTCAAGCCGATCACGACGGCGGCTCAGTTTCTGAATCAGCCGGTGCTCATCAACAAGATGATCGACGCCGTTGATTCCAACGACATGCCGCCCGAAGGCGAACCGCCCCTCGACGAGAAAACACGCACGCGCCTGCTGGCCACGTTGAAGTCGATGCTGCGGGACGCGACCACCGGTAAAGAGCGAGCGCCGTCACAGATCCGCCGGCTGAATCGATTCCAATACAACAACTCGGTGCGAGACCTCTTCCAGTTGAAACTCGATGTCTTCGAGTTGCCGGAAAAGCTGATGACGCGGCAGGACAGCTACCTGCATCCGGCAGCCAAGAAGATGCCGGACAAGGTTCGCGTGGCGTCGCTGGCTCTGAATCCGAGAGCCGGCTTGCGAGAGGTCAAAGCGTTTCCGAAGGACCTCCGCGCCGAGCACGGCTTCGACAATCAGGCGAATCAGTTGACGCTCTCGCCGTTGTTGCTGGATGCCTTCCTGCGACTCAGCGTATCGATCGTCGAAAGCCCGGATTTCAACGAGCAGACGGTCGGCATCTGGAATGACTTCTTTCGACAACCTGCGGATGGGACGGATTTGCAGGCCGACGTGAAGCGCCGGTTGACCCCGTTCATGACAATGGCCTTTCGCAGTCGCGTCGATGAGGAAACGCTCGATCGATACACGGCCTACGCGACGACCAAAATGACGCAAGGGCTGTCGTTCACCGACAGCATGAAGAAGGTCGCATCGGCCGTGTTGTCTTCGCCGATGTTTCTGTACCGAACCAGAGCTGAGGATCGCCAAGAGGTTCCCTTCGAAGTCGCCTCAAACCTGTCGTATTTTCTCTGGGCTAGTTGTCCCGACCAGGAGTTGCTGCGGCTGGCCGAGAGCGGCGAACTCGCCAAGCCCGGCGTGTTGAAGCAGACGATCGAGCGGATGCTGGCCGATTCCAAGATCGAACGCTTCCTGGATTCGTTTCCCTCGCAGTGGCTGCAGCTCGAGAACGTGCTCGCCGCAACTCCCGATCCGCAGATCAACAAGTACTTCCAGCTCGACCAAGACAACCCGGCCGGCTTGCAGATGCTGCTGGAACCGCTGTTGCTGTTCGACGCCGCGTTCGTCGAAGACCGGCCGATTGTGGATCTCATCGCGCCGCAATTCAGCTATCAAAGCGACTTCTTGAAAACGTGGTACACGTCCGAGCTGAAGCCGCCGCCGGTGGACCTCAAGAAGATTGCGGATGACAACCGACGAAACGACGAACAACGCCAGCAACTGGAAGCCGCGATCAAGGCTGCTCAATCGGACCTCGACGCGCTGATCGAACCCGTGAAGACCAAGCTGTTGGCCGATCGCAAGAACGACGCCAGCGAAAAGAAACCGGTCGACCTGAAGCCGTTCGCGGCGTGGGAATTCAACGGCGACTTGAAGGAGTCGATCCGCTCTCTCGACCTGACGGCTCACGGCAAGATCGAGTTCAAAGGTGGCATGGCGGTCCTCGATAAGGCTTACCTGCAAAGTCCGGGATTGCCGATCGAGTTGAAGGCCAAGAGCCTGGAAGTCTGGTGCCAGGTTCACAATCTGGATCAGAGCGGCGGCGGCGTGATGGGCATTCAAGGCCCCGGCGATTTCTTCGACACGATCGTGATCGGCGAACGACAACCGCGACACTGGATCTCCGGCAGCAACGGGTTTGCTCGCACCGAGGACTTTCCCGAATCGACTCCCGAGACGAAGGTCGGTGAGTTGCTGCACCTCGCGATGACGTACGCGGACGACGGCACGACGACGCTGTACCGCGACGGCAAGCCCTACGGAAAACCGTTTCGCAAAGGAGCCGCGACGTTTCCCAAAGACCAAAGTTCGGTCCTCTTCGGCCTGCGTCACACGCCGCCAGGCGGCAACCGATTTCTGAAGGTGAGCATCGACAAGGCCCGCTTGTACGACCGCGCGTTGACGGCCGAAGAAGTGGCCGCGTCGGCCGGTGACAACAGCAAATATGTTTCTGACGAGGACCTGTTGCTGGCCATGACGCCCGAGCAGAAAGAGAAACGAACCGCGTTGGTCAAGACGCTCGATCAATCCCGAGTCACCCTGAAACAGGTTCCACCGAATCAAGATCCGAATAAGGTGCAACAGGACGCACAACAGCGGTTCGAGGACGAACTGCGAGCCAAGATGCGTTCGCCAGTCTTCGAGCGTGTGGCGGCATCCGACCCGCGCTACGGCGGCGTCATCACGAACGCCGCGATGTTGAGCATGAATTCCGGCCCGAAGCGAACTCACCCGATTGCTCGCGGTGCGTGGATCATCGAAGTGATCTTCAACGATCCGCCTCCGCCCCCTCCCAACGACATCCCGCCGCTGAACGAGGACGACTCGGCGAAGGACCTGACGATTCGCGAGAAGTTCGCCGCGCACCGCAAGTACCCGTCGTGCGCTGGCTGCCACTCGCGGATCGACCCGCTCGGCTTTGCCATGGAAAACTTCGACATCACCGGCCGCTGGCGCGACAAGTACGAAAACGGCAAGCCGGTCGATGCCAGCGGAACTCTGCTGCGAACACATCCGTTCGACGGAGTCGTCGGTTTCAAAGCATCGCTGGTGAAAGAGAACCAACGGTTCGCCCGAGCTTTCACGGCTCACTTGCTGCGATTCGCATTGGCCAGAGAACTCGTCCCCGCCGACTCAATCACGATCGACGCGATCGTGAGCAAGGCGGCGAACGAAGACTTCAAACTAAGATCACTGATTCGCGAGGTGGGGCTCAGCGCGAGCGCTTCACACAAAGTGGATTGACGCAACCGCGGCGATTCTGAGTCGGCGAGATCGACACATGGCACATCTCATTTCGTTGATAAGGAAGACACCATGAGGAAGAGATCGAGGACCACGTTCGTCATCGCCACACTGTTGTGCAGCCTGAGCGTTGGGGGATGGCTGCTGGCCGTGTCCGACGACGCGACGCCGACTCGATCTACGCCAGCCACTTCACGAGAGAGAACGGGGACCACAACGATCGCACGAACGGGTGCCGTATCGCGGACTCTGCCGGACAAACTGGGAGAGGCGGTCAGCGTCAAGGACTTTGGTGCGACAGGCGACGGCCGCACCGATGATACGATCGCCTTCCAGGCGGCGCTCGATTGCGGAGCTCAGCGAGTCCTCATTCCCGAGGGCGTTTACGTCACGACAGGTTTGGAGATTAAAGAGACCAGCGTGCTCAACACGCTTCAGGGGATTGGCCAACCGATGATTCGACTGACGACGGGCCGCAATCGAGTAGCGCTCACGTGCAATAAATCGCAGTTTGTGAAGCTCATGGATTTCACGATCGAGTCATCCGGAACGAAGGACGACGGAAACGCGACCGTGGGAATTCTGGCCGTGAGCAAATCGTACTATTCGTTGTCTGGCCTTCGCTTTGCCAATTTCTCTGCGCGCGGTTTGCAGGTGAAGCAGTGTGTCTATTGGGGACTTGAAGACATTACCGCCCAGGGCTGCACTTACGGTTTGTCCTTTGAGACCCACCAAAACATTCCCTGTTCCACAGTGACCGTGTCGAGGGCTTACATCACCGGCTGCACTCGAGGATTGTCTTTTGAGAGTGCGGTGCTCGTCGGGTTGAACAGTTGCGTCCTGGAGTACTGTGGAAGCAAGACGACAGATGACGGAGCCCTGCACTTCGCGGGCGGCGGTGCGAATATGTCACAGCT
>CAMDRI010000223.1 GCA_945906725.1 Candidatus Kuenenia stuttgartensis
GACGGCCGCGGCCAACTCCGCGACATCGACCTGCTGCTGGAAGTCGCCAACGGCATCGGCATCATCCCCGGCACGACGATCTGCGGCCTCAGCGACGGAGCCGCCTGGCCCGTCAAAAACGCCATCAACAAATACCGCAGCGACTTCGAGGAGTGGATCAACAGCGGAAGAAAGAGCACGCTGGTGAGTTTGAAGATGAAGTCACACTGAATTCACATTGGGAGAATCACATGCGCCCGATCTCCGTGACAGGATTTTGTCTTGCAATCATCGCAACTTCAGTATTGTTCGCCGATGTCATCGTCATGAAAAACGGCGACAAACTCGAAGGGGATTTGGATTCAGTCAACGACAAGCGAATTGGCTTGAAGGTTGACGGTGTCGAAAAGCAACTTGAGCGATCTGACGTGTCGTCAATCCATCTGAATATCAGTCTCGCGGACTTCGAAAAGCGAGAAAAGAATTCTGGAGCTGACATTAAGGAGGCCATCGCATTTGGAGAGACAGGGAAGTCCAAGAACGTCGCAATTCGTATCGTGAATGCGAAGGTCGGTAAGACCAATGCGAAAACAATTACGAACCCGATGGCACAGAGCGAACTCGACAACTTAAACCTTGAAATCGCGATCAAAAATACGAGTGAGCGCAAAATTGTGCGATTCACGGATCAAAGCGGTTTCTTTAGCAACAAGATGTTGATGCGCGATGACGTCGAAAACATCATACAACGAATCCATTTTGGAATCGGTGTTGACGTCATTGGTGCATTGACGAAGGACGACGAGATATTGCCCGGCAAGGAAGTCGTGCATGTAGAGGTTTTCAAAGTTCCGCCCCCGAAAACGGAATGGCTGATGCTATCGATTGATTTGTCGGCTTTTGGCGATTCTGGCGTCATGCACTTCAAGATTCCCGCAGAGAAAATCAAGGGATTCAAAAAATGATCGCGTTCCTCCAGCACCTCCAAAAGACAAAGGAATAAGTCATGTCCACACTCACTATGCCGCGACGTCCGGTGACCGGACTCGTTTCACTCGGCAACTTACCGCCTGATCTGACAAAGGAGGGCCGCGTGTACGCCATCGCTTTCGACATGGACATCGAATCGCTCCGCCTGACCTACGGCGATCCGTACAACAACGCCTATTCCGAAATCCGCAAGGTGCTGGAACAGCATGGCTTCAAATGGCAGCAAGGAAGCGTGTACTTCGGCGGCCCGGAGATCAACGCCGTCACTTGTGTCCTGGCCGCGATGGACCTCGCCAAAACCCTCCCCTGGTTCGCCGCGTCCGTCCGAGACATCCGCATGATGCGCATCGAAGAACTCAACGACCTGATGCCCGCCGTGCAGGAAGCGAAATTAAGGAGTAACTGACATGCCAAGTGTCCTAAACGATATCCGATCGCGAGCGTTGGAATTGCCGCCGTCGGAGCGGGAATTGTTGATTCACGATTTGCTGGTCAGTTTGGATGACGGAATTGAATCCGATGAAGGCGTTGAGGCAGCTAGGTCGGTCGAGATTGCTCGCCGATCTGCGGACGTTCATTCCGGGACCGCGAAGTTGGTGGACATGGACGAGGCTTTGGATCGAGTGCTTACGGCAGCCAACAATTGTTGAAACTGACAAACGGAGAACCAAACATGCTCGCATCACTCTCGCCCGAACTCGAAAAGTTTGTGCAATCCGAAGTCGAAACCGGTCACTTTGCCTCGCGCGAGGCGGTCATCGCAGCGGCGTTGTGGGACATGCAACAGCGACGGGCGGAAACGCCGGAGATCAAAGAACTGCGACGGCTACTCGAAGAGGCGGACGAAGACTTTGAAACTGGCAACGTCGCGCGATTTCGGTCAGTGGCCGAACTTCGCGCCCATGCGGAGGATGTTAAGGTTCGTGGTCGTGCTCGGCTCGACGCGGAGCAACAAGCGACATGAACGAATTCGTCTTAAGCAAACGTGCCGAAGCCGACATCGACGAGATTTGGACCTACATTGCCCGCAACGACCGACAAGCCGCTGATCGACAGATTGACCGAATCTATGACCGTTTCGAGATTCTCGTTCAACAACCAGAATTTGGTGAGTCGGTTGGCTACCTCACTGCTGGCCTGCGGCGAACCCGCGTTGGCAACTACATCATCTACTACGAGATTGAACCCGACCATGTCCGAATCCGACGAGTCTTCCACGGCGCACGCGATGTGAAGAAATTCTTCGGCAGTGACGAGTAATTCCCCATTAGCGACGATTAGCGCGGATTAGCGTTCCTAAAAGAAACAGATCGAAATGCCCACAGTCACAGTCAACGGCAAAGAAGTTTCCATCGGCGACAGCGAGCGGCTGAATTGCATTCAGGCGGCGAAGCGGGCTGATATTGAGATTCCGCATTATTGCTGGCATCCGGCGCTGACCGTTGTGGCGAGTTGCCGCATGTGCCTCGTCGAGGTCGGCGACAAGAAGCCGGATGGCACGGTGGCGATGGTGCCCAGAGTCGTGCCGGGGTGTCAGACGCCGGTCAAGGACGGGACGGTCATCGTCACGAACTCGGCGAAGGTCAAGCAGGCTCAGGCGGCGACGCTGGAGTACTTGCTGCTCAATCATCCGCTCGACTGCCCGACGTGCGATCAAGCGGGCGAGTGCTTTCTGCAAGACTACACCTACAAGTTCGGCCACATGCAGAGCCGGCTGATGGAGCCGAAGGAACTCAAGCCGGACAAGGACTACATCGGCGACCAGATCACGCTGTTCACCGACCGTTGCGTGATGTGTACTCGCTGCGTGCGGTTCACTCGCGAAATCAGCGGCACGGGCGAACTGCAAGTCATCAACCGCGGCGACCGCGAAGAGATCGACATCTTTCCGGGCCTCCCGGTCAACAACAAACTGGCCGGCAATGTCGTCGATATCTGTCCGGTCGGAGCGTTGTGCTCGAAGGATTTCCTCTACAAGCAGCGAGTCTGGTGGCTGAAGTCCGCCGACAGCGTCTGCCCCGATTGCTCGGCCGGTTGCAGCATCAAGGTCGATCAAAACAACGAAACCGTCTTCCGACTGAAGCCGCGCAGCAATCCGCAGGCTCAAGGCGACTTCATGTGCGACGATGGCCGCTTCGGTTGGAAGTACATCCATTCGGAGGAACGGCTCAAGCGGCCGGAGATGTCCCAAGGCGACCGCCGAGTCGCCGTCGATTGGGATACGGCTCTGACCGCGACTCGCAACGCACTGAAGGATGCTGCGACGAAGAATTCAAAAGCGGTTGCCGCAGTGCTCTCGCCGTGGATGACCGTCGAAGAGGCATATCTGTTGGCGAAGCACTTGAAGAGTCTTAGTCCCGATGTCCGATTGGCTCTCGGTCCGGTTCGCATCGAAGGCCAAGACGACCACTACCCGAAAGACGTCCGAGGCAATGCGACCGACAAACCAAAATTCACGATCCGTGCTGAGAAGTGTCCGAACCGCCGAGGCGTCGAAGCGGTCCTGCAACACTTTCAAGGTTCGATCATCAACATCGGCGACATCTTGAGTGATGCCGCTGAGGGCCGCATCGACACGCTGTACTTCGTCGGCGGAGACCCGCGCGGCGGGCTCGAGGACTCACACGCCGCCGCATTGGCGAAAGTGAAAATGCTGATCGTTCAAGACATCCTTCCCTCTCCGGTTTCAGCGCGAGCCCACATCGTTCTCGCCGGCGGTTCCTTCGCCGAGCGTGAAGGGACGTTCGTGAATCAGGCTGGCCTGGCCCAAGCCATCAAGCGTTCGATCCGTTCGCCGGAAGAAGCGAGACCAGATGGCCGCATCCTGTGGGACTTGTCCGTTCGAAAGGGACTGTTTAACGCAGGCGTTTTCCGCAATGAGATTGCTCATGAGATTCCCGCACTCGCGGGTTTGAGTGGCGAGTTGCACGGCTCAGGAGCCTTGTTGAAATAATCGAAGGCGTTTGCCCCATTGAAAGATCAGAAAGAATTCTCACGATGAACTCGATGAACCTTTTCCCGCTGCTGGCTGAGGGCAGCTCAGACGCAGTTGAGGATTTGCTGCACTGGCTGTGCGGGCTGGTTGGTATTCCGGTTCAAGTCGGCGTGCCGTTGATTTTGATTTTGGTGACGCTGGGGACGATTCTCGGCGCATGCTCGTATGCAATTTGGCTCGAACGAAAACTGGCCGCGTGGATTCAGGACCGAGTTGGACCGAATCGAGTTGGTTGGGCGGGGCTTTTACAGCCGATCGCGGACGGGGCAAAGTTTTTGCTTAAAGAAGACATTATCCCGTCGCATGTGGACAAGTTCTTGTTCGTCATCGCGCCCACGATTTCTGTTTTCACAACGATGCTGACGTTGTCCGTCGTGCCGCTTGGGCCGACGACTCTCGGCGAGGGATTTTCGTTCATCATCGCGCCGAAGATCGACATCGGGATCGTGTTTCTCTTCTCGGTGACGAGCTTGGCCGTGTACGGCATCATCCTCGGCGGCTGGTCGAGCAATAACAAATACAGTGCACTCGGCGGACTGCGGTCGAGTGCTCAGGTCGTGAGCTACGAGATCCCGCTGGGGATGTCGGTCATCGGCATCGCGTTGATGGCTGGTTCGTTGAATTTGGAGACCGTCATCGACGCTCAGGCCCAAGCCGGTCTGTTTGGCTGGAACATCTGGTATCAGCCGTTGGCCGCAGGGATCTTTTTCCTGGCGGCGCTCGCGGAGTCCAATCGGCTGCCATTCGACTTGCCGGAATGCGAGCAGGAATTGATCGGCGGCTATCACACCGAGTACTCGGCGTTGAAGTTCGGCATGTTCTTTCTGGCCGAGTACACACACGTCTTCACGGTGAGCTTTTTGTGCTCGGTGCTGTTCCTCGGCGGCTGGCACTTCCCGGGCATCGCTGATGCCGAAGATATCGGCACGCTGGCGACGGTCCTGAAAATTGGAGTGCTGCTGTCGAAAGTGTTCGGCGTCATCGTGCTGATCATGCTGCTGCGGTGGTGTCTGCCGAGATTCCGGTTTGACCAACTCATGGGCTTGTGCTGGAAGGTTCTGATTCCATTGTCGTTGGCCAACATGGTCTGCGTGATGGTCGTCCGCGAATTTGAGTTGAGTTGGTTCTGGCTGCCGGTCAGTTCGTTCATGCTGCTCTGCACTGCCGGCTATCTCGGCTTCCAACCGGCTGCGTTACGAGCGCGCTCGGCCAAGCACACCGAGCAGTTGATTGCCCATCATTCCCACTAGACCAAAGCGACAGTGAGAGATTCTCGAAAATGCCCATTCAAGAAAAAGATGTTGTCTGGATCGAAGAGCCGGAGCTGAGCTTTTGGGAGCAGACGTTTCTGCCCGCCGTCGCCGGTGGTCTGAAGGTCGCGATCAAGCACACGATCGAACAGCACTCCGTCACGGAACAGTACCCGGAACAGAAGCCGGACTTGCCGTTGAATTATCGCGGTGTGCATCGGCTCAATCGGGATGAGCAAGGCCGAGTGCGTTGCGTCGCGTGCATGATGTGTGCGACGGCTTGCCCAGCTCACTGTATTTCGATCGTGGCTGAGGACGCTTCTGCGGACTGGCCGGATCGAGACAAGCGTCCGCAGAGTTTTGTGCTCGACGAACTACGTTGCATCTTCTGCGGCATGTGCGAAGAGGCGTGTCCCTGCGATGCGATCGAACTGACCAGCATCTACAACCTGACCGGCCAGAACCGCGAGCAGATGACTTTCGACAAGGACAAACTGCTGAGCATCTACGATCAGACAAAGGACAACCCGCGTGACCCGATCCGGACTCACCGAGGTCGCTTGGGTTGCGCGTCGGAACTTGAGCGTCAGCCAATCAGCGCAACGTCGGCCAAGCCGCCGGAAGGGCCGAGGGCGAAGAAGTCGTAGCACGCCGGAGGATGCCCGTCCCCTCGTCTTGCAGAATGCCGGACGGGCAAGAGTGCCCATCCTCCGGGTCAGGAGGCTCGCCGAATCTGTTTGGCGAATCGGTCAAGTCCGCGGCGGGTGAGGTGGTCGTAGATCGCCCAGCGTTTGTGAGCTTCGTCGAGGCCGTTGAGGACTCCGAAGAGGATCGCTCCCAACGTGATGACGGCGACTTCGACGACTCGCTGTGGCAGCGAGAACGGCTTGAGGTCACAGAAGATTTCCTCGCAACTGCAAAACTCACCGAACTTCTGGCCTTGGTAGAGCAGTTCCACGCCGTCGTATTCGCGGTTCCATTCGTAATCGAACGGACCGTAGTCTCGGCGGCGATGTTTCACCCAAAAGCGAGCGCCGTCGAAGATGATGCCGTTTGAAGACATGGTGAGGGAAAGGGGGTTAGGGATTTGGAATTGAACGCAACAGCCCTCCCGTTGCTTGAATTCGGCAGAGCTTTCGCGATGCCGACAATCGCTAAAGTCGGCAAAGTCCGGGTGTCGAAACCAATGAAAGTCCGTGAGAGTTGTTCTCGCATCGTCGG
>CAMDRI010000224.1 GCA_945906725.1 Candidatus Kuenenia stuttgartensis
AACAAAACCGCAAAACTGGGTACAAGTTACATCGTGAGCCTCCTTGCTCGATGCCTGAGAGTGATGTCCCAAGCATTGTCGTGGAGGCTCGCGCTTTTTCCGTAGATCAGTTCTCAACACTCTAAAAACTGCAAAAGTCGAACTTACAGAAGCTCGAACAACTCTTGGCGAAGGCCAGCTATGCCGGGTCAACGGGCACGTCGATCGTGGAACTCCTCAAGAAATACGAGTTCGATAACTCACACATTTTTCCAGCAGATCGCTGGTTCGCAATCAACGAAATCCGCGGCAAGCTGTTCCGCGTGAAAACAGTGAAAAGCGGGACAAAGTGGAAGTCCAAAATCGAAATTGTTGCCGAGGGCCGCTCCGGCTGGATGGGCTGGATCGAACTGGTTCGCGAGAATGTGAACGCCGTCAGCACGGACAACACGGCGCGCGTCATTCAATCGATCAACGCCGATGTCCTCTGCCTGGTCGAGGTCGAAGACCGACACACGCTCGACCGCTTCAATCGGCTGACGCTGAAGAGATTCAAAGCGTCATTCGGGCACAACCTGTTGATCGACGGCAATGATCCACGCGGCATCGACATTGGGTTGCTCAGCCGGTTTCCAATTCGCTCTGTCCGCAGCCACATCGACGATGTGACCGCCATCAAAAAGGCGACGATCTTCAGCCGCGACTGTCCGGAGTTCGAGGTCGAACTTCCGGATGGACGCACGCTGTGGGTGCTCGGGAATCACTTCAAAAGCCAAGGCTACGGAGCGCAAGCCGCGAACGATGCGAAGCGACTGTCGCAGGCCAAGCGAGTCCGTGAGTTGCTCAGTCGGTTTGACCTGACGCGAGATTTTGTGGTCGTGGCGGGTGACTTCAACGGATCACCAAATAGTGCCCCGTTGAAACCGTTGTTGACCACTCCTGGCTTGTTTGACGTGCTCAAATCCCCGTTGCACAACGGGCCGACTTGGACGTATCACGACGGTCGGCAGCAGATCGACTACTTGTTGGTTTCCCAGCCGTTGTTCGAGCGATTGAAAGCCGTTGGTATCGAGCGTCGTGGTTTGTTTCACAAGACGAACTTCGGCGGCAAGTTTTTGCGCTTTCCAGAAGTCACGGACGAGGTCACTCAGGCCTCGGATCACGCGGCGGTGTGGGCGGAGTTTTAGATTTGAGATTTCAGGAGAATTTGTGATGCAACAGATTTCGCGAGCAGTAGTCGTGTCGCTGCTGATGCTCACCTTGTATCGGTTGGGCGCGGAGGAACCGAAGGACGCGAAGTCGAAGGATGCCAAACCGCCGGTGTTGGTGCGAGTCAACGGGCAGCCGATCACGGAGGAAGACCTCGACTTCTTTGCGAAAATACTCAAGCTGACGGCGGATGAAGTGCCTCTGCTGCGCGAGCCAATGATCGAGCGATTAATTGACCGGCAGTTGTTGCGAGCGTTTCTGGCACAGAAGAAAGTCTCCGCCGATCCACAGCGGATGGACCAACATCTCACGCGGCTGAAAACACGGTTGAAAGATCAGGGTAAAGACTTTGACAAGTTATTGGCAAAGAGCGGATACACGGAAGACTCGCTGCGGCGGGGGCTGAGCTTGTCGCTGGATTGGGAAGCGTATTCTCAGCAGATCGTCACCGACGCGAAGCTACGCGATGTTTGGAAACAACGTCGGCACGAGTTCGATGGCAGCGAAGTCCGAGCCGCTCACATCGTCTTGAAGAGCGACGATCCGACGGCGGATGAAAAAAAGTTGGCGGAGCTTCGCGGCCAGATCGTCGCGGGAAAGTTGACGTTCCCAGAAGCGGCCAAGAAACACTCACAAGCCGAGAGCGCGGGGCAAGGGGGTGACTTAGGCCGCTTCGGATTTCGTGGCAAGATGTCGGCTCCCTATCCGCAAGCCGCGTTCAGTCTTAAGGCCGGAGAGATCAGCCAACCGTTCCGCAGCCAGTACGGAGTTCACTTGCTGACCGTGACCGAACGCAGCGAAGGGCAGCTCAGTTTGGAGGACGCTCGGCCGGAAATCCTTCAACAATTCTCGAAAGAGTTGCAGCGTGATGTGATCGAAAAAGAGCGAGCCAAAGCGAAGATCGAACGCGTGAAGCGATGATGCCGAGAAGTTCCGCTCACACGAGTGATCGCAGGTCGCGCAGTCCGATTTCTTCGCGGCTGGCAAACGGCTCGGCGAACGGGACACCAATCGTCCAGCCCCAGTAACGGGCACGGTCGCGAATGTCGTCCAGAATCGTTGGCGGAGCCGGCGACCGGCCGGTCACGAATTGGCTTTCATAACTGCGAATCGCCGACATTTTTGTGTCGATGTGCGGCGTGATTTCGAACACGAATGCCGGCTTGGGATGAATCCGCAGATGCAGGCTGAAAAAGTAGAGAATCTTCGGCGGCCAGTACGGTTCGCCGGGCATGTCCGACTTCGACAGTTTGCTCCAGAAGCGAGCGTCATCGGCGAGTCGGCTGGCGACGACGTGATCGGGATGCGCGTCCTCCCAGTACGGGGCGACGATGATCTTCGGCCGCGTCAGCCGGAATACGGACGCGAGCGCTCGGCGCGATTCGAGATCGGCCTGCAAACTGCGATTCGGCAAACCGAGATTCGCTCGCCAGTCGAGACCGAGAATCTGCGTGGCGGCGTCTGTCTCGGCCGCGCGGCATTTCAGCGAGCCGTGTGGAGTCGGTTCGCCGGTTGTGAGGTCGATGACACCGACTCGTAATCCCTGTTGACGGCAAGCGAGCAGCGTGCCGCCAACACCAATCTCGGCATCATCGGGATGGGGCGCGACGACGAGAACGTCCAACGGTGAGGAAGGTGCGTGCATGACTCATTGGTAGCCGCGTTTCGCCAGAACGCGGGAAAGGGCGATTCGGCCCGCGTTCTGGCGAAACGCGGCTACAAAATTACTCGGCAGTGGACGGGACCAAATGTGGCGTCGCCGGTCGATCGTGAAACTCGGCCCAGCGGCTCCAGGCGTATTGCCACTCCATCCACATTCGCAGGAAGGACCAGAGTAGCCGCATCTTCGAAAGATGTTCCGGCGACATTTTGTTGAGCTGTTGCTGCGACGATTGTGCGGCGGTCGTCAATCCCCAACGGTTGCCAAGTTCGCGGCTCAGCCCTTCCGGCGAGAGTTCGGGCTCGGAGCCATCACGTATCAAGCCGCTGGCGTCAGCGATGACAAACAACTCGAAGAGTTGACTGCGATACGGTTCCAGTTCAAGCGGTTTCGTTTGCCGGTCGGCATCGAGGATCGTCGCGTCGAGGCGATTTAACAGATCGGTCGCAAGCGTTTGCGTCGGCGTGGCAGGCATGTTCCGTGGCTCTCGAGTTCTATTTCGGAGCGGATAAAAGAACAGACTCTGCACGAGCCAGCAAGCGTGGGGAGCACTCGAACTGCTGCCACACGCAAGAAAAAGCCCGGCGTCTCGGAAACGCCGGGCCATTCGTCGTGATCGTCGAGCTTGCGGGTGCCCGCCTATGGGAAGAGGAAGAACAATCCTGTCCAGACCGCTGCCTCATTGACCGCGGCGTGAGTATTCCACGGAATGCGGTAGTACTTCTTCGGAGCACACTCGCCGACTCGGTAATAGCCAAGGTTGTACATTCTCTTGCAGACAGGATCGATCGTCATTTGATACGGCAAGCCGGCCAATTGAACTCCAAAGCGAGCGACCGAAACGAACGGCTGCACGTATCCGTGATGCACATGTCCGTAGCGTTCGAGGGCTGGATCTTCAAAGTACAGCGGGTTGTAGTACTGATTGGTCGCCTGCCACTGGTAGAGGCAGTCGGAGAACATGCGATTGGAGTAAGCCGCGTCGCTCAGTTTGAACTCAGCGGGGCATTCGGGCATGTTGCCATTCTCATCCGGCTTGCAGGGCATCCCATCCGGTCGCGGGCAGAGATCCCAACAGACTTCGCCTTTGATCGCACTCGCTGGCTGGTAATCGAAGAAGGGCTGAATGTCCGAAATTCGCTTCAATTGAGTCGGGCTCGTGACCGGCTCTGGGACGGCGTCATTGGCCTGCTGCTGTTGAGGATTCGGCAGTGCGGCGATGCGTTCCTCCGGCGGCAGAATCGGCGCCGGCTCGGAGAGCGTCTGCGGCTCATCGTATTGATCCACTTTCGATTTCGAAGGAGCATTCGGCGGAGTCGCAGAGGACTTGGTCGGGATTTCCTCGAACGGGTCATCGTTGACGACGTCGCGGAAACGCTGTTCGGCATCACGTTGTTTGAGACGATCGAGCGGTGCGTCCGCTTGCGCGAGGAGTTGTCCCGGACGGCGTTTCGACGCCAACCGGCTGATCTCCGCGCTGCGGGCACTCACATTCAACACAGCCGAGTTCTCGGAACTTGTCGGCGTTGAGTTGGACTTGGAGAACAAATCGCGGACACCCGCTTCGCTGACGGCGGCTCCGCCGGCGACGATCGCGAGACTCAATACGCCGCTCGCGGCCATTCCCGCCGAGCGGCTTAATAGCCGATCAGAAAGCATCCGGAGCGTGCTCCGCCGTGTAGTTGGGTGACTCTTGAGTGATCGCGATGTCATGAGGATGGTTCTCCCTAACCGTCGCCGCTGAGATTTGAATAAACCGAGTTTTCGTCCGTAGCTCGGTGATGTTCGCTGTTCCGAGATAACCCATGCCGGCTCGCAAGCCGCCGACCAATTGGTAAATGAAATTGCCGAGTTGACCTTTGTACGAGACTCGTCCCTCGACCCCTTCGGGAACAAGTTTCTTCGTCGCCGTTTTGTCGTCTTCCCCCTTGTTCGTAGTCTGTCGATAACGGTCGGCCGAACCCTTCATCATCGCGCCCAGTGACCCCATCCCTCGATACCGCTTAAAACTGCGGCCTTGATACAGGATCATCTCGCCGGGTGATTCATCGAGTCCCGCCAGTAATCCACCCAGCATCACGACGTGAGCACCGGCCGCAATGGCCTTCGTCACGTCGCCGCTGTAGCGGATACCGCCGTCAGCAATGATCGGAACATCGGTGCCGGCGACCCCTTTCGCCGCGTTGGAAATCGCGGTGAGTTGCGGCACGCCGACGCCGGAGATGATGCGCGTCGTGCAGATCGAGCCTGGCCCGATGCCCACTTTGACGCCGTCCGCTCCGGCTTTGACCAAATCCTTTGCTCCTTCAGTGGTGGCGACGTTGCCCGCCACGACGTCGATGTTCCAGCGGCGTTTGATCTCGCGGACAGTCTCGATAACGTTCTTCGAGTGCCCGTGAGCCGAATCCACCACCAACACATCCACTCCCTTGTCCAGCAGCGCCGCGGCCCGTTCGTAATCGAACACGCCGATCGCCGCTCCGACTCGCAACCGCCCGCGAGCATCCTTCGACGCTCCCGGAAAACGCAGGGTCTTGTCGATGTCCCTGATCGTGATCATTCCCTTTAATTGGTAAAGGTCGTCAACGAGGAGCAGTTTCTCCACTTTGTTTTCCAGGAGTAACCGCTGCGCTGTGACAAGGTCAGTGTGCTCGCCCGCCGTCACGAGCTTGTCCTTGGTCATCACGTCTGCAACGAGCTTGTCATTCGATTCGAGGAACCGCAGGTCACGTCGTGTCAAAATGCCAACCAGCTTGCCGTTGCGCGTGATTGGGACTCCGCCGATGTTCCGCTCGTCCATGATTCGACGAGCTTCGCCGACTGTCGTTTCTGGCGGGAGCGTGACCGGATCGACGATGACGCCGTGCTCGGATCGCTTCACGCGATCGACCTGCAAAGATTGCTGCTCGGCCGTCATGTTCTTGTGAATGATGCCGATGCCGCCTTCTTGGGCTAAAGCAATCGCCATCTCGGCTTCGGTGACGGTGTCCATCGGACTGCTGACGACCGGAATACTGATCGTCACATGCCGACTGAGTCGCGACGAAACGTCGACCTCATTCGGCATGACCTCTGAATAGGCCGGCTCCAACAACACGTCATCAAATGTGACTCCGCGAGTCCCAATGCGGTCTTCCATTTTCAAGAACTCCGTCTGAGTAATTGCCATCGACTTTGTGGCCTGAGCCGTAGATTTGGCGTGATCATAAGCAGGCAACGAATGGGCGTCACGTAAACGGGGAAACTCGAAGGCAACCCCGCGCGACGGAATGCATCGCGTCATGAGAATTTGAAGCGTGCGTCGCTGCGCTGAGTGACAGATCCCAACGCCCAGGTGAAGTTGCGAGAGAGCATGGATTCTGATGGTATTATTCAGGCCCACTTCCTAAGAACTCGTCCAAAAACTACTCCGTGTTTTTTGGGCGAGGGCGAATCGTGTAGTTCCACTGAGGGCAGATCTCGTGGCGGGTCAGTTGAATCGTTTTGAACTCGGCGTTGGTGACCTTTAAGCCTGTCAGGTAGGTATGTTCGAAG
>CAMDRI010000225.1 GCA_945906725.1 Candidatus Kuenenia stuttgartensis
GATCCGCATGGTCGCCCGACCGACAGGCCGCACAGCCACACTCGTGAACCGCCAATTCCGTTGCCATCGTTCGGCCTCCTTCCTTGGAGTCGCCGGTAGTCTACTTCAGACTGTCTATTTCACGAATCAGTTCTTGGACGGGTTCTAACTCGCGCGTGCAGCCGTTTCCGCCTGATATTGATTCAGTTTGTTGTACAGTGTCTTGAGTGCGATCCCCAACTCGGAGGCGGCTTTCGGTTTGTCTCCATCGTGTCGCACGAGCGCCGACAGAATCAGTTCTTTTTCCATGGCCTGAATCGTCGTGGGCCTCGTTGTCGCCATCGCTGCTCCGACATTCAAATCAAGTTCGTCACGCCCTAATTCCCGTGGACGTCGTCGGCTGAGGCTTCCGGGAAGATCATCCAGCGCGAGGACTTGACCGTCGGACAGGATGACGGCATGTTCCAAGGCATTGGCTAACTCACGGATGTTTCCCGGCCATTCATGTTTCGACAGAACGTCGAAAACATCACGCGACAAAAAGCCTTCTGGAACTCGGCGGCCTTTGAGATGCCGAGCCAATAGTGCTTGAGCGAGTGCGGGGATGTCTTCCTTTCGGTCACGCAATGCAGGCAGAGGAACCTCAAATGTGTTGATACGAAAGTAGAGATCTTCGCGGAATGTCCCTGCTGCGATCATGTCCGTCAGTGGTCGATTCGTAGCGCAGACGATGCGAACATCAACATGAAACGCTTCGTTTTCTCCCACTCGGCGGACTTCTCCGGACTCCAGAAACCGAAGCAGTTTGACCTGCATCGCCTTGTCCAACTCGCCGAGTTCGTCGAGAAATAATGTGCCGCCATCGGCGACTTCGAGCAGTCCTTTGCGGCTGGCGTCGGCCCCGGTGAACGCTCCTTTGCGATGTCCGAAGAATTCACTTTCGACGAGTTGCTCTGGCAATGCACCGCAGTTGACCGCGACGAACGGCATCGAGCATCTTGGGCTGAGGTCGTGAATTCGCCGAGCGACCAATTCCTTGCCGGTTCCGGTTTCCCCTAGAATCAGCACGCTGGAATCAGTCGGAGCGATCTTGTCGGTGAGCCGTTTGACACGTTGCATCGCGAGGGAGTCGCCGACCAATTCCGAACCGCCCTGCACGGCTCGAAGAGTCTTTTCCAGAGCGATGGTCTTGTTCATCAGATTGCGGTGGTCGGCGACGCGTAGCAACATGCCGTCGAGGTCGAACAGACTGCAAGGCTTCGGCAGGAAATCGAAGACTTGCATTCGCAGACCCTGGATCGCGGCGTCCATGCTGCCGTGGGCGGTGTGAATGATCGCCAACGTGTCTGGAGCGAGTTCTTTCATCCGAGCCGCGACGTCCCAACCGGTTAGTCCGGGCATTTGCAGATCGATGATTGCGCAATCGAACGATTTCTCGGACAATGCTCTCAACGCCGAGGTTCCGTCTTCGCAAACGGTAACATCGTGCCCGCGAGCTGGAAGTTCGACCGCCATGATTTGGCGGATTAGCGGTTCGTCGTCCACGAACAACACACGCAATTTGCAGCACGAGGCAGCGCTCAAGGCTCGACTCCCGACTCCATTCGGTGAGGCTTCCCGCAAAGTGTTGTGGGACAGCGTGGCTTCAGTCCGTTTCGACGTTCCGTGTCGCGGAAGAAGGGGGTTGATAGCAGATTCACACAAGCCAGGCAACGGGGGTTGAAGAGGCGAACTCAGGCCACTTTTTGCTGAAAACTCGCGGCGCGTGGCAGGCTTAGCCGGAAAGTACTGCCGCAGTCAGCACCCGGACTGGCTGCCGCGAGCCGGCCGCCGTGTTCTGTGACAATGCGATGGCAGATCGGCAAGCCCAGCCCCGTCCCTTGTCCGGTCGGTTTCGTGGTGAAAAACGGGTCGAAGATCCTGCGAAGGACATCCGCTGACATACCGCATCCGGTGTCTTGAAATTCCAGTTCGACATGGTCGGTGAATTCGTTCAAACGGATTTCCAGACGTCCAACGGCAGCGGAATAGACCTCCGAATTCGGCATGCTCGCCAGACTCGATCCCGAGAGACGCGGACGGCGATTGACTTGTCGAGAGATGTCTTCGATCGCATCCAGTGCGTTTGCGACGAGGTTCAGCACGACTTGCTTGATCTCATTGCTGTTGATTTCCAGCACACATGGTTCGGCGCGATCGAACACAATTTCACACTCGCGATACTTGCTCATCGCGCGGACGAGGTGAATCACCTCGCGGATGACTTGTGTGAGATCCTGGTTGGCTCGCAGGCCGTCGCCGCCGCGAGCAAAGTCGAGCAACTTGGCCGTGATTTGCTGACAGCGAGACGATTCGGACTGAATCATCTTCAAATAGTTCTCGACAAACGCGGCGTTCTGCGGCGAGACGTTGCCGAACAAGGTGGCAAATCGAGTCAGCAGCGACTCACTCGTCCAGCGGATCGCGGTCAGTGGGTTGTTGAGTTCGTGAGCGATGCCTGCCGAGAGGAAGCCCAATCCGGCGAGTCGCTCTTGCCGAGTCAATTGCTCGGCCAGTTCACGAGCGTCTCGCTGCAGTTTGTCGCGAGTCTCGACAAAGCGGTCAGTCATGCGGTTGAACGAATCAGCCAGCTCGGAAAATTCGTCGCGAGTGTCCAGCCGCACTCGATAATCGAACTTGCCCTGAGCGACTCGGTGTGTTCCCTCCAGCAGTTTTTTCCACGGCCGCGAAATCCAGCGTCTTCCGGCGAACAGGCCGCCGACCAAAAGCAATACCACCAATGCCGTCGAAACCGAAACCCACCACAAGCACGCGCGATATGTCTGCCGCGACGTAATGAGCAGTTGCGGAAGACTCGTTCCGAAGTCTGGAATTCCCGCAGCGGTGCCCTGCAATGCGTTGACCTGATTTCGGAGCGAGTTCTTGGCTTTGTTGGCCTGTTCCGGATCGAGGAGCAGTCGTTGTTCGCGCCGCAGTTCTCCCAAGCGATGGTCAATTTCCAAGAGTTGCTCCTGGGCGAAGTCGTGAGTCGTTGCGAAAGCCGGCTGTGACGGCAACTTCGCCAGTTTTTTCCAGGCTTCGCCGGTGCGGACTTCGGCGTTGGCCAACCGTTCTTGAAAGAGCCATTGTCGCGCCGCACATCCGTCGGCGTCATCTGGCAGCTTGGCTTGCAGAGGTTCCAGCATCGCAGCAAACGCTTCGATCAGCTCGCTTCGTCGCGGAACACTGTTCAGATTGCGATCTAGATCGTTGACGACTTCGCGGTACGAGAGAATTGCCCAGAGACTGCTGATGGTCAAAGTGCCGACGATTGTCAGCACCAACCCCAAGCCGATCAGCATTTTGCCTTTGAGGGTAAACATCGCGGTCGTCGATCCCTGACGAACTGGCTCCAGTCACGGGCGGAAATTGTAGCGGATGCCTCCGTGCCATTCGACAGCAATTCAGCGATTTGACCGTCACTGGTGGAGTCAACAAGTCCGATCGCAGCGCGATGTTGACTTCGGGCAACGCGGAAGTGGCGAGGTAGAATCGCCCCACCTCCTGCCCCACCTGTTCGATGCCGTGTTTGTCGACCGATGCGGAAGATGCCGGTTGACCGTGTAAAAGCGTGTTCTAGGTTTCCACAGGAAAGACTTGTCAGAGTCTTGTTTTGAGAAGTCGTACCGTTCGATACGGTGCCATTCGGCCGGCGACTGAAGGATCAAACACCATGAACCGAATCGTCATTGCACCGAGTCAGCGGTCCAGTGAGCGTCGCGGGGCGATTCTGGTGCTCACAGCCGTGTTAATGGTCGTGCTACTGGGCTTTGTCGTGATGAGGGTGGATATTGGGTTCATCGAACTGACACGGACGCAATTGCAGTCCGCAGCCGCCGCCAAGACCGACAAGATCAAGATCCTCACGATCAGCCTGGGAGCCGGGGCGGACACATCGTTGATGCAACAAGTTGCCGACATCACTGGCGGCGAACACTTCAATGTTCCCGGTGGTGCGAGTATTTCGGACATGCAAGCTCAGTTGGAAGTCACCTTCCGCAGGATCGCCAACAGCCGCACGCTGAGGCTCATCTCCGATCAATGACACGGTGTCGCTGACCAGAACGTTGAACACAGAAGCCCGGCTTTCCGAAAACGCCGGGCTTCTTCACGGTTTCGAAGTGTCATGTCCGAACTGGGTTCCCAGTCTGTCGGTCACTTCCCTTGGCGGCTCACGAACTTCTTCCAGTCTCGGTCGAGCGTATCGAGTTCGCCGAATGTGGATTGGAATTCGCGCAGCCGATCGTCCGGGGAGTCGGCAATCAGGCGCGGTTTGCGCTGAACCGACTTCAAATAAGTCACGGCGTCGTCGCGCCGTGTCTTGAGCAGGAAGAAGGTCAGCGCCCAGGACTCGGAGTACGCGGCTCGCGCTTGCTCGGCTTTCAAGAAGCTCGCGTCTGATTGAATAAGGTCTGCCAGCGGCAACATCTCGCGCGGTGTGCGGAGAGTCTCGCGGAAGTCTTTCAGCCGCGGAGCGTTCACGCGGCCGATCGTTTTCCAGCCGGTGCGGCTGTCTAGGTCGGGCACCTCGAAGAACATCGCCATCCCCTCGGTCAACCATCGCGGGTTATCGGCGTAGCGCGTGTGCAAGCCGCTGTTGAACGCGAGCTGATGCGTCACCTCGTGAACCATCGTCGCGACATTGAAAGAGGATGCTTCGAGCTTTCTCCGAATGTCTCCTGCGGTCTTCGCGGGCGTTGAATTTGGGCCCGCCGTCAGATCGAACAGGATGATCCGATTCGTTGGCTCAGAGAAATATCCCGGAGCCTGCGCCGCGTCGGGGCGGTCGTGCTTCGTTGCGAACTCGGCGAACTCGGTCCGATCCTTGAGCACGACGGCCGGCAACGGAAACTCTGACTCGCGCAGTTCGAGCCCCGCCTCCGTCCAGTACGCATGAAAAGCATCGTGCAGCCGCTCAAAGAGTGAACCGCACCACTCGGCATAGACGCGACCGGCAGTCGAACAGACAACGAAATGCTTGGTGACGACGACCTGCGTCGACGTCTTGATGCCGAATTCGGCCACCTCGCGAGAAAGCTGTTCACCGAGTTGCTCCGCGCTCAGTGGCTGGAACGAGTCTCCCGTCTCATCTCGATTCTGAAGCTGCTTGGGAGTCACGTTCCACAAGCGGCCGTCACGGCCTTCGAGCAGCAGTCCGCCGTCCTGTGCTTCCAGCAGCACGCGCGATTCGATCGTGCGTGTGACCGACTTCGAGTCGTTGAACGTGACACGTTGCAGTCGCGGCGGTGGTGGATCGTCATCGTTGGAAAAAACCAACGTGGCGGTGGCCATGACAGTCAGAACCGCAACCAAGAGACACGAAGTCCTCAGACCGACTGCTCCTGATTTGTACCGCGACATGATCGAACCTCTGTTGATCGCAGCACTCTCGCGGAGCACTGGCTGCACCGCAAGACAACTCACTGTCGAGCCCCCGACTGGCAATCTCAGCACGACGTGCAAGCGAGTGATTCTTCCCGAACAATCACTTGCTTGCGCGTCGTACTGGTGCCGACTACGATTCGTTTCGATTAACTCTCATCTGAAAGTCGCCACATGATGTCCACTTCTTCCGATCCCGCGAAACAAGCCCTCAAACGATCGCAACCCAACTCACTTGGCTCCGAGACCAGCCCCTACTTGTTGCAACACGCTTTCAACCCGGTGGATTGGTTTCCCTGGGGCGACGAAGCCTTGTCGCGGGCCAAGCAATTCAGCAAGCCAATCTTCCTCTCGATTGGCTACAGCGCCTGTCACTGGTGCCATGTGATGGAGCACGAGAGTTTCGAGAACGGTGATATCGCGTCGCTGATGAACGAGCTCTTCGTCTGCATTAAAGTCGACCGTGAAGAGCGGCCGGACCTCGACCAGATTTACATGTCCGCCGTGCAGATGATGACCGGCCGCGGCGGTTGGCCGATGTCCGTGTTTCTGACTCCGGATCTGCGGCCGTTCTTCGGTGGTACGTACTGGCCGCCGACCTCGCGAATGGGCATGCCGGGGTTTCGAGACATCTTGAAGGGGGTCGCCGACGCTTGGACCAACCGTCGCGACGATGTGTTCCGAAGTGCCGAAGAACTGACCAGCGAAGTCGTGCGTGCCGCGAGCGAGTCCTTGCCGCGATCTGGCCTGAGCCTCGAAACGCTACGCGGTGCGATGGGGCAATTCCTGCAACGAGTCGATTGGCAACAGGGGGGCTTCGGCGGAGCTCCGAAGTTTCCGCATCCGATGGAC
>CAMDRI010000226.1 GCA_945906725.1 Candidatus Kuenenia stuttgartensis
GTGACATCGGTGATCGGCTGGCCGTCAGCGGCCTTCGCGAGAAACTCGCCGTACGGCAAATCGTCCCCCGTCAAACTCACGAGCACACCCATGTTGCTCGACTTGATTTCCACCAACTTCTTGATTTCCCAATCCCAGTTGAACGGATCGTAGAAGTACCGTCCGGTCGTCAGCACTTCCCGTTGAATGCCTTTGTGATCTTTGCTGGGAGCAACCTCGTCGGTGTTCTTGAGATCTAGCCCCGTCTTGTGAATCAGCACCGCGAACTCATCCTGGCCGACATCGATGCGGAACATCGTGTAGGTCATCCACGCGACGATCAGCAGCAAGAACCCGCCGGCGAAAATCAATCCGGTCGTGACTCCCGCTTTAGTGGCGGGCTTGTCGGAGTCTTCGTAGAACTGCTTGGCCATGAGCAAGGCTCCCAACGATGTGTGTGATCTGCGAGTCATTCGCGACTCGCCCCCGTTTCTTAGCTCAATCCCTGGTCGCGAGACCGTCGATGGGACGGATTTGAGCAGTCCCGATCGCGAAATCCCTTTCGGAGTCGTCACATTCGTCACATCCGTCACATCCGTCACATCCGTCACATCCGCCACAATCGCCAGCCGTTGCCTCAGTTCCCCAATCCTTTGAGTTGGGTCGTCAGTTGTTCGCGATCTGAGGAAAGATGAACTGATCGGGAAAGCTGTAACGGCCGGTTGTCTCCCGCATCACCGACACAACCGGACAACGTTTTGCAAATTCGCCAGCTCGGTTCATCAGACGACTTTAGCTGATCGTTCAGGTTTCACGATGACACAACTGCGGACCACGTTCGGCTCTCGGCGAGTCGGCGCGAGTCGAGTGAGATGTCATCATGCGCTACGACCTAATCATTCTGGGAAACGATGCGAGCGGCTCGGAGGCGGCGCTGGCAGCGGCTCGACTTCAAAAGCGAGTGGCGATTGTCACGTCTCCGAAACCGGACGTCGTTTCATCTCTGGCAGGACTTCGTGAAGCCGCGCTGCGATTGACGGGTTTTCGGAAGCGAGAATTCACAAAAGACCTGACGGCTCGTCGTCGCCGGTTGACGATCACTGAACTGCGGCAGTGCGCATTCGAAGTCGAAGCGCAGAAATCTTCTGACTGTGAAACACAACTCCGCGAGCGAGGTATCGACCTCGTCGTCGGAACGGTGCGTTTTCTAGGGCCTCATGAAGTCGAAGTCAGTTCCGTCGCGAATGATTCCCAGCGTCTGTACGGTGACAAGATTCTGTTTGCGGTTGGCACGCAGTCGATGCGTCCCGACTGGGTTCCATTTGATGGCGAGACGATCTTTGACAGCGACGAAAGTCCGTCGCTTGATCGCATCCCCAGGTCGATGATTGTTGTCGGTGGCGGTCCGGTCGCGCTGGAAAGCGCGACCTGCTTCGCGTTGCTCGGCACACGCGTGGCCGTCGTGGATGCTCAACGGCAGTTATTAGACTTCTGTGATCGCGAGGTCTGTCGGACGTTCCGAGAGAACGCAGTTCAGCACGGTGTTCAATTCCGGCTGGGCCATTCGATCAATGCAATCGAGAGGACCAGCGACGGACGCGCGGCTGTTCGATTCGAGGGTGGCAAGAGCTTGTTCGCGGAGTGTGTGCTGTTTGCCGCCAGCCAACGTGGCCGAACTGACTCGCTGGATCTCTCTGCCGCCGGGCTATTGCCAGACGAGCAAGGCCGATTGTGGTGCAATGAATTCGGACAGACGTGGGTCAAGCACATTTATGGCGTCGGAGCAGTCGTCGGGTTTCCAGCAACGGCCAGTCGATCGACGGCCTCAGGGACGCGAGCTGTTCAACATGCGTTCGGGCAACCGATTGGTGACACGCTGCCGGTCTCAGCCGGGCTGATGACGATTCCAGAAATGGCGATGGTCGGCGCGACCGAACAGCAACTTCGCGACGACCTCGTCGCCTACGAGGTTGGTGCCGTTCGATTCCGTGACGATTCATGCGACGACATCGACGGGCCAGCAGCCGGCATGTTGAAGCTGCTCTTTCATCGCGAGTCGTTGGAACTTCTGGGCGTTCACTGCCTCGGAGAATCCGCTTCCGAATTGATTCGGCTTGGCCAGACCGTGATGTCGCTGGGGGGCACGATCGAATCGTTCCGCGACGAGAACATCTTCAGCTCAGCGATCCCCGAATGCTTTCGTCTGGCGGCGGAAGATGGACTGCGGCGACTGGAAGAGGCGCTGGCTGCTCCCAAACCGACGCTCCGCATTTGGCGGCCGAGATCACGCCGCCGTCGTAGTCTTGTCACGAGTTCGTCTTGAAATGACCGATGGTGACCGGGGGACGTGCAACGTTCGGCTGTGTTCCACTCACACAGCACGGCGTTCCGGCACGCTTCGAGTTGACGCCCCCGCTCGCCATCGAGGTCACTTGCCGCCGCTCAGCCACCAGCCGAGCCACACGGCCAGCAAACACAGCACGACATTCACCACCGTGTTGAGCGTCGCCAGTGCGAACGTGTCGTCGTGTGCGAGCATCAGAGTTTCAAAGCTGAACGCCGAGAAAGTTGTCAGCGCTCCGAGTCCACCAGTGACGAGCAGCAACCGCCACCCATCGCTGAGTTCGCCTCGCCGAAACATCGCCATCAAGAATCCAATCGCGAAGCAGCCGACGACGTTGACCAGCAGAGTGCTCAGCGGCCAGAAGCGGCCGAGTTTGCCTTCGAGTAATCGTCGACAGAGTTCGTTCGAGGCATGTCGTGCCACTGCTCCGAGCGCGCCGCCGAGCGCGACCAACAACACGCCGAACCACGGACGCATCAGTGACCTCACTTCGCCTCGGATATCTTCCACAGGAAGGCGTCGCTGCGGATGAACAGCGCGTTGTCGCTGATGGCCGGAGTCCCCTGGATCAAGTCCGCCGGGTCTGCCTTGCCGAGTTTGAGTTCACTCGTGCCGACCAGTTCGCCCTTCTCGTCACCGAGTTGGACGACTTGGCAGACCCCCGCTTCATTGACGAAATACAGCCGGTCTCCAGCAGCGACCGGTGACGCGGTGAACGGTCCCGTGAGTCGCAGTTGCCATTCGGTCTGGCCGTCATCGAGGCTCGCGCATGTCACCACTCCCGCTCCGCTGGTCACGTAGATTTTCTTGTTGAGAACCAGCGGGCTAGGAGTTGCAGGCCCCAGCTTGGCGACATTCCAAAGTTGCTTCGGCTCGGATTTTCCGGCTTCTGGTTGCAGAGCGGTCAGGCCATTCGATGGGACGTAGGCCACCCCCTCGGCCACGGTCAGCGACGGAATCGTGGACGCACCGGATTTGTAGGTCCAAACAACTTCGCCGGTTTGCGGCCGAACCGCTTCGACTCCCGCCGATGCCTGAAGCAGCGCGAGGACTTCGCCCGAAGCATCCGTCAGCGGTGACGGCGATGTCCAATTCGCGCGCTTTGGACGAGTCCGTTTCCAGCGAGTCTCGCCGGTGTAGACATCCAGACCGGAGGCGAACGAGTCGGCATCGTTTTCCGTCTGAGCGATCAACGTATCGCCGATCACGATCGGCGAAGAGGCCATGCCCAGGCTGTTGCTGCAATTTGGAAAGTCGTGGGAAATACCGCGATACCACTGCAAGTTTCCTTCGAGATCGAGACACGCGACGTCGTTGCTGGAGAACAGAGCGAAGATGCGTTGGCCGTCGCTGCACGGCGACGAGGCGGCTCCGCAAGTTTTCGGATGCGTCATTGTGCGGCCGGTCGCCCAGAACTGACGCTCCCACAGTTTTTGTCCCTTCTTCGCGTCGAAGCAGAGCACATGCAGTCGGTCCTGATGAAAGCCGCTGCTGCACGTCACGAAGACTCGCTCGCTGACGACGATTGGACTTCCCAAGCCACGTCCCGGCAAGGCGACTTTCCAGGGGATGTTTTTGGATTTCTCGGCGTCCACCCATTCGGTTGGCAGTTTGGCGTTCGTTTCCACCGCTGTGGACAGGGTGCCTCGAAACTGTCGCCAGTCACCGAAACCGTGACAGGTGCCGATCAACAACAGGCCGATGGCGAAAGTTGAAATCCACAAGCGAAACGACATGACGCGGTCCTCGCGAAGAGTTGAAAGTGAATGCGTTCTACTTTTGTGACGTTGTCTGTGCCGGTTGCGACGCGAGGCCGAGTCCAGACAGATCGGCGACGCGGAGTTGGAACTCGTATCGCTGAGCCCAATCTTCTGTTTGTTCATTCTGGCAGAGCTTCAGCAGGATCGTGTTGGCTCCGGATTTGACTTCGCCGCGGACGCGGTACTGGTCGATGGCCATGCCACGGTGGTACTCGTCGCGGCCGAAGAGTTGTTTGCCGTTGACCCAAATTTTCCAGGCGTTCGGTGTGCCGAGCCGAAACTCAAGGCTGCGAGCGGTTGGGCTGTGAAACTCGGTCGTCAGGTACATGGCTGCTCCTTTGTACGGAGCAATCTGCTTGGCAACGTTGACGATGCCGTATTCGTGATCGGTCGTCGTTTTGTCCCACACGACCTCACCCTTTTGGCCTTCGTACTTGGCGGCGAAGTCCAGCTTTTCTTCCGGCGGGTAGACGGTATCAAAACCCTTGAGGCCGACGTTGTCGAACGGGCCGATGAACCGCCAGCCGGTCAGGAAGCCGAAGTGCTTCTGGAGATCGACCTCCTCCTTCATCTCCTTGAGTTGCTTCGCGAGCGTCTTCACTTGATCGTCGTCGGTCGCACCCGAAAGAGCCTTCTTGAACGTGGCCTTGGCGGCGTCAGCGTCTTTGTCCTTGAGTGAATTTTCGCCAGCAACGATCAGCCGCGCGACGGCGTCGCGACGAAACTCCGGGCTGGGGTCGAGCAGCATGTCCGGAATGATCCGATCCGGTGCGGAGGGATCGACCCGCGTCAGCAATTCAAATGCAAGCCGTCGTCCACGCGGGTCTTGCTCGGCGTCGCGGATCAGCTTTGCGAGCGACTCGGTCGGCAGTGACTTGCCTGTATTCAGCGTTCGATCGGCGATCGCCTCGACCGCTCCGCGCAGGTAATTCGCAGCGAGCGGATTCGCATCGCGGAAGCCCATCAGGACAGCGGGCAAAGTTGAAGCATCTTGTTGTGACAGCGCTGCGACCGCTTGATTGGCTTCACGATTGCCTTGCGCTTCGCGGCCAACGGCTTTGATCGCCTTCAGCAGCGAGTCGGTGTCAGCGGCGGAAGCGGAAACCGTCGGAACTAAAAGAGTCACGACTAGAAGTCCACGGATCATCCAACTTGGCATGGCAACCTCGTGCGTCAGTAGGGGGGAGAGGAGGCAAAAACATACCGCCGACGTGCTAGCGGCATGTGCCATGAATCGTAGCGGTTCAATCGGAGTTCGGAAGCCAGCGACCTGGTCCGGCCGAGTCAGCCCTCGTGATCATTCAATCGATCCAACTGGAATTCGGAGCGGACTATCGCGAGAAGATTACTCGCGAGAAAGCAGCGACGACTTTGACCAGCGCCGTCGCCGAGTACGCCACAAGCGATCTCGACATCAAGCGGCCTGTTGAATCACAACCAAAGAGTTTGGCTGCGCCTGGCACGAACGAGCCTTCCCAAATCAGCCAATGATGACACGCGGTTGCCGAACCGGGTCAGGCTCGGCCTTGGTAATGAGTTCGCGGACCATCCACGGGATGTTGCCTTCGCCAAACAGCACAAAGCTCAGGTTCATGGCCAGCGGGTTTTCATCGGACCAGCCGAAGTGTAGTTCGGGGGGCGTGCCGGATTTCGAGAGTTCCAGCGCGATCGACACCAGCGTGTGGGCGATCGAAGCGCATTTTGTCACACGGATGATGAAGCGGCCTCCTTCTTCGGTCACTTCGATGATCGGCGAATGATAGAACTCGCTGACATCGCCGAGCGTTGCCTCGACGAACACGATCGGCATGTTGGGGTCGAGATGATGCTCACGTCGGATTTGCTCCTCTTTCTGGGCGAGCGTCCGATCGGCCCCGGATCGGTGAGGAACCAGAACCGGGAATTCCAAGTGCCTTAGAGCGTCCCACAGGAAATGTGACTCATTGGAGACAAAGCGAAAACTGAGCAATCGTAATTCCGTGCTTCTGAGCCAGCGTGAGACCAGCGACGACACAAACACCGCAGCGATGAAGCAACTGGCGATCACCATGCCTTCGGGCTTTTCGATCAAAATCATCGTCGTCACGTAGACGAACACCAC
>CAMDRI010000227.1 GCA_945906725.1 Candidatus Kuenenia stuttgartensis
GCCGCAAGACTTCCTGCGACTGATCACGGTCTTCGGCGACAATAAATACCACAATCATTCGTTGAATCATTGGTTGTCCCGGGAACGCCCGAACTGGCACATCGAAGTCCAGTCGCGTCCCGAATCGGCGACGGGCTTCACGCTGGGTCTCGGTTCGCGTTGCTGGCTTCATAAGCTTGGGGTCGCGGGTTCGAGTCCCACTCTCGCTATTGGTGCGCTTTTTGAGCGGATGATTTGTCAGGGCGACGAGTCTGGCGGGAATGTCTGGACTACTCCTCGTTCACGACGCCTAGCTTTTTGCTCATCGTCAACTGATTGCCCTTATCGTTGTATCTAAAGCCGGTCATGAATGAGCGGATGAGCATAATGCCACGCCCACTCGGTTTTTCGAGGTTTTCATCGTCCGTCGGATCCGGCACTCCTTCGACCTTGAAGCCGTCTCCCTGATCCTCGATCACCACCTTAACTTCGTCGTCGGTCAATTCGCAGGCGACGTAGACCTTCTTGTCTGGATCCATGCGGTTGCCGTGCTTGATCGCGTTGACGAGTGCCTCTTCGAGCGAGAGCCGAACGCCGAAGCAATCACGCATCGGCCAAGCATTTTGTTCCATCAGCCCAATGATGCGTTCCTGAACGTCACGAGCCTCCGCCGTATCGTTCGGAATCCAGATATCGAATTGTACGAGTTGGGCCATGTCATCCCAAAATCAGGCGGCCGTGAGTTCGGTAGGACCCCATCACGACGTCGACAGCAACGTCGCCGATGGGCAGCGGGGTATCGCCCCGGAACCGGGTCGAAGAAGACCTTAGAGTCCCTGCAACGCTGCTTCCAAATTGTCCTTCATATCGAACAACTTGTTCAGCTTGGTGATTGCGAAGACTTCATAGATGTCCGGCCGGATGGCGCACAACCTCAGTTTACCCTTCGCGGCTTTCACTTTCTTGTCCATCGTGATGAGTTTGCCGAGAGCCGCACTAGAGAGGTATTCGACGTTCGAGAAATCCAGAACGATTTTCTGCCGACCCTCTTCGATCAACGCGAACAGTTGGTTCCCGATGATTTGGATATTGCCCTCATCGAGGATTTTTTTGTCGGTGAACTTCGCGACCGTGACGTCTCCCACTTCCTCGAGCTCCAACCGTCGGGTTCCGGTACTCATGGTTTGACTCCAATATTCCTATCGAAGGGATGTGACCGTCGACTCGCCAAAATGGCTCGAAGGATGATGGGCATTGCCTAGAACAGTGTCAAGCATGTCTCCCGCAGGCCAGTTCACCTCGCCAGGGAGTTTTCGGGACGGCTGACTTATTGACGAGCGGACGAGGCAATCGCTCATCACGGCGTTTCGTTTTCGAGACAGTCGCGATGAGGTGATTGGGCAACATCCCTTGAGTCCGAGTTGCCCAGTCGCCTCATTTCTCAGGTAAAAAGTCGGTCGATTTCGGCGGTCGCCGCTTGCGAAGCGCCTCACCAGTCTCGCTGTTCCGGTGTTTGCTGCCCATTGGCAACGTCTCGTTGCTCGATTCGTTTTTGGAGACTCGGACTCGTGAGTCGTCAGACCAAGTTCATCGCCGTGTTCTGTTGGTTCTCTCTCTTCGCGGGCGGGGTCACGTCGTTATCGGCGACGGACGTGGAGGTGTGACTGAAGGATGGCCGGATACTGCGTGGCACGCTCATCGCAGAGCAGGCCAACGACAAACAAGTCGCATTGGAGTTGCGTGCCACGGGTATGAGGATTCGTCGGGTGCTGTCTCGTCAACAAATTGTCTGAGAACCCAAGGTGATTGATTCCGCGAAAGTCACTCGGAGTGATTCGCCTCTCAAGGCAAGTGAACAGCGAAGAGCTGTCGATCGTAGCGAGCGGCAGTTCATGAGTCTCGAATCCCGCCGCCTGAAACCAGGCCCCATCGACTGCCGTCTCCGGCTGACGAGCCGCGTGCCGAAACCGCGCGAGGTACGCTCGATCGCGCCACATCAGCGCGGCGTTTTCGGTGAAGACCAAATCCGGCAGACCTTTCACCGCCTCCAGCATGCGGATGTCTGCTCCGACGGAGATCAGCACATCGCGAAGTTGTCGCCATTGCGATTCGGCCAGCAAGCGGTCGCTCTGCCGGCTGCGGCTCATCCACGGATTGATTTCGTACTCGATGCCGTAATAGTCCGGCGGGCACATCAAGATCGTCAGTCGGTCGAACTGCGGCATGATGGCTTCCCTGCAAAGGCAACGAAACTATCGGGCGATTTTCGCAAGCTGTCGAGAGCATTGTCGCGGTTGGCGTGATTGCTTCGCTTGCGCTCGCGGGCTAACGTGCCGCGCGAGTTTGTCCCTTTGAATCTGGAGATCAAATCATGTCTGACGTCGTCATCAAGACTCGCGAGAATGGCCCGCTGCTCGTCAGTGGCCCGATCTCGCTCTGCGATCATCTCGGCAACAAGTTCGACCTGACTGGCAAAGAGAACGTCGCGCTTTGCCGCTGCGGAGCCAGTCAGAAGCGGCCGTTCTGTGACGGCTCGCACAAGAACTCCGGCTTTCAATCCGCCGAGACGGTTCCGCCATCGGCCTGAACACTCCCAAAACTTCCACGAGGGGAATCGCGATGCGGTGCTTGCTCGCTTCGATCAGCCTGCTGATGGGTGTCACCAGTTTTTCGTTCGCGCAGCCTCCGGCCGAATCCGATGCGACAGCCATCCGCTCAGGTTTGGCAGACTTGCAAAAAACCGTCAGCGATTTGAAACAGAACAAGCGGGAGGAGAGACTTGTTGCGGATGTCGAAATCTACGCGAAGGCCGTCGAGTGGGCACTGCGGCACGACGAGTTCTACTTGCCGAAGCCGCCGGCCGATGGATCGAAACCGAAGGTCGAGCCGAAGTCGAAATACCCGCAGTACGCTTTGAACGCGATCAAAACCGGACTCAAGCGGGCCGAGGAACTCGCGGCGGAGAAGTCGAACTGGACGACGCAGACTGGCAAGAGCATTCGCGGCTATGTCTCTCGCGTTGATGGTTCGGTGCAGCCGTATGCCGTGACGTTGCCAGAAGGGGCGGGGGCCAGAACCTCGAAGCGTTGGCCGCTGTACGTCGTGCTGCATGGCCGCGGTGGCGATCGCAACGAGATTCGTTTTTTGGACGATCATCACGACAAGCCGTGGCCGAAGGAGGGACCGCAGAGTACGGCGGACTTCGTGCAGCTCGATGTCTTTGGGCGGATCGACAACTCGTATCGCTGGGCGGGTGAGACCGATGTCTTCGAGGCGATCACCGATGTGAAACGCCGCTACCGCATCGACGACCGTCGAGTCGTGTTGTGGGGCTTCTCGATGGGTGGAGGCGGCAGTTGGCATTTGGGAGTGCATCATCCGGATCAGTGGTGCTCGGTTGGGCCGGGGGCGGGGTTCGTCGATTACTACAACTACCAGAACCGCAAAGACCCGTTGCCGCCGCATCAGCACGACGGGCTGCACATCTACGACGCGCTCGATTGCGCGCTCAATGCCTTCAATGTACCGATCTGCACCTACGGCGGAGAACTCGACAAGCAACTTGCTGCCAGCCAGTTAATGGTTGATGCCGCGAAGCAACGGGATGTCGCCATCAAATTCCTGATCGGGCCGGGAGTCGAGCACAAGTTTCATCCCGACTCGTTCAAGGAGTTCATGGCATTTCATCGAGCCAACGTCGAGCGCGGCCGGCTGACTTCGCAGCAGCGGAAGGAGATCCGCTTCGTCACCTACACGCTCAAGTACAACCAATGCGACTGGCTGACGATTGAAGAACTGGACGATCATCTCGACGCCGCGACGGTGCATGCGACGGTCGCGAAGGACGGAGTGCTGCACATCAAGACGGAGAATATCACCGCGCTGCAAATCGCTCGCGATGTCGCGGAGAAAATCGAAATCGATGGCGATGAGCATCCGCTGTCGAATGCCGGCGGTGGGCTGTTGCCCGGAGTTTTCTACGCCTGGAACGGGCAGCATTGGGATTTGCTCGACTACGACCAGTCGCGAGCTTTCGCCGGGAATCCGCAACTCCACAAACGCCACAACTTGCAAGGCCCGATCGACGATGCCTTCATGGAGCCGTTCCTGTGCGTGCTGCCGACCGGCAAGCCGTGGCACGAGAGCCACGCGGCCTGGGCCAAGTGGACCTACGACCGATTCGACCATGAGTTTGACAAATGGTTCCGCGGCCGAGTCCCGACGATCAAAGACCGCGAGCTGACCGACGAGCAAATTGAGGACAAGAATCTGATCCTGTTCGGCGATCCGTCGTCAAACTCGGTGCTGGCCAAAGTGGTCAAGGACTTGCCGGTGACTTGGACGAAGGGGACGCTCGAAGTTGGCGGCAAGAAATACGATCCCAAGACACAAGCTGTCTCACTGATCTTCCCGAACCCGTTGAAACTGACTCGGTACGTCGTCATCAACTCGGGCCACACTCTGCACGATGCCGAGTTCATTGGGACGAACGCGCTGCTCTTCCCGCGTTTGGGAGACATCGCCGTGCAGAGCTTTGAACCCGCCAAGAGCGGCTTCACCGAGAAGACCGAATGGGCCACTTCGTTTGATTCGAAATGGAAGCTACCGAAGTAGCCGTGGAGCAGGTTGAAAACCTGCCCACGTTTCGAGACGTGTTGACCCATTTGGCCGAGCTTCTGTACGGTCTCGCCCCTTCCTCGAGTCTCCTCGACCATCTCATCTTTTCACGTCGGACGATCGTTCTCGTTTCGTGACGGAGCACGCTCAGCATGTGCGGCATTGTTGGTTACGTCGGATTTCGTCCCGCTTCCGAGATCCTGCTGGAGGGCCTGCGACGGCTCGAATATCGAGGCTATGACAGTGCGGGCATCGCGGTCATCGACGGCGGTGAGATTGCGATTCGCAAGAAAGCCGGTCGCGTGCAGGAATTGGCTCGGTTGGTCGAACGTCACCCGGTCAACGGTTCGCTTGGCATCGGACACACGCGCTGGGCGACGCATGGTCAGCCGACCGACGTCAACTCGCACCCGCATGTCGGAGGCAATGGCGAGGTCGTCGTCGTCCACAATGGAGTCATCGAGAATTATGCGACACTCAAGTCGCATTTGCAGACGCTCGGCTACGTCTTCCGCAGCAGTACCGACACCGAGGTGGCCGCGCATCTGATCGCTCACGAATTCGGCGAACTCATCAAGCTGGGCGAAGACCCGGAATCCTCGAACACCGCGATCCAAGCGGTCGAGGCGGCGATCAAACAATTCAAAGGGACATACGGACTCGCCGTCCTGTTTCGAGACATTCCCGATTTCCTGATCGCCGCGCGGCTGGGAAGCCCGTTGGTCATCGGCATGGGGCAGGGCGAGTATTTTCTCGCCAGCGACGCCGGGCCGTTGGCCGGACACACTCAAGAGGTCGTGTACCTCTCGGATCGCGAACTGGTCGTGCTCACGCCGCAGGGGATGCAATTGCATCACCGCGATTCCGGGCAGCAAGCTCCGAACGTGCAAGTGCTGGAACAACTGGCCGGAGAATCTGACCTCAACGGCTTCGAGCACTACATGCTCAAGGAGATTTTCGAGCAGCCGGAAACGATCGAGAATGCGATGCGCGGCCGGCTGGACGAAGACGAAGCGACTGCGAAGTTCGGCGGATTGAATCTGACTCCGCAGCAACTGCGGCGCATCGACCGCATCGTGCTGACTGGTTGCGGCACGAGCTGGCATGCTGGCCTCGTTGGCGAATACTTAATCGAAGAGTTTGCTCGCATCCCGACCGAAGTCGAATACGCCAGCGAATTGCGGTATCGCAATCCGCCGCTCTCGAACAGCACGATGGTGTTCGCGATCACGCAAAGCGGCGAGACCGCCGACACGCTGGCCGCAATGCGCGAGTGCAAACGCAAGGGACATCCGACACTCGCGATCTGTAACGTCGTCGGTTCGACGATCGCGCGCGAGGCGGACGGCGGCATCTTCTTGCACGCCGGGCCGGAAGTCGGCGTCGCCTCGACCAAGGCGTTCACGTCGCAAGTCACCGTGCTGACGCTGCTGGCGTTGTATCTCGGCCGGTTGCGAAACATGTCGTATCCCGTTGGCCAGCGAATCATCTCGCACTTGCAAACGATGCCCGAGGTCATTCGCAAGACGCTCGAATGCCACGACCAAATCAAAGACATCGCGCA
>CAMDRI010000228.1 GCA_945906725.1 Candidatus Kuenenia stuttgartensis
GGACGACCGCTTTGACTGAATGTCGGTCAAAGCCCAAAACCGGAAGATCGGCATGAAAAACCACAAACGGACACAGTGACGCGCTCACCAAGACGCGAAACTTGGTCTGAGCAGACCGCCGACATTTCCAATCAAACGGCGCGTACCTAGTGCCCGTCCGAAATTGGGTTTGAGCCGAGGGGTGGCGAAAGAGATTTGAGAAAAAAGCCTCGAAGATGAATCGGTTTGGTTCGAAAAGGCGTAACACACGCCGACGAAATCGAATTTCCACCAAGTCATCTTCGAGGAGCGAACGGATGCGCCAAGCGATTGAACGGCAGCGGCGGTTGGATGGCGGCAGTGTGTCGCAGGTGGTGTTGAATCTCAATTGCCGAGACGAATTGATCCCGATTTTGCGAGGCTTACAGAAGGTCTACGCGACGCCCAAGGTTCGCGATGCGATTTTGAAGTTGGTGAAACGTGACGTCTCGGCCAAGTCGCGATCCGATCGTGGACGCGAGGGACTGAGTTATTGGTGCATCCTGGTGTTGGCGGCGGTGCGGTTGGGGTGCAATCTGGATTACGACAAGCTGCATGACCTCGCCGAGAACCATCGCACACTGCGGTCGATCATGGAAATTGGCGAGTTCGACGAGACGCACTTCTCGTGGAAGCGGATTCGCGACAACGTCTGTCTGCTGCAACCGGCCACGATCGAAGAGATCAGTCAGCTCATCGTGGCCGAAGGACACAAGCTCGTCCCCAACGCGGTCAAGACGATGCGTGCGGACTCGTTCGTGGTCGAGACCAACATTCATTATCCCACGGACAGTTCGCTGATTGTGGATGGCATCCGCAAGATCATCGAGTTGAGCGAACCGCTGGCCAAGTCACGCGGGCTGAGCGGTTGGCGACAGCACGCTCAACTGCTCAAGATCGTGAAGAGCGTGGCTCGACAAATCGCCCGCATCGCGGCCAAGAAGGGGCCGAACTACGCCGAGCGGCTGAAGACCGAGTACGTCAAGCTGCTGAAGAAAAGTGGCCGAGTGCTCGGCCGAGCGCAGGAGTTGCTCGCCAAGCTCAAGAGCCACACGCCCGCTCAAGTTGTCGGCGAGAACGTCGGCAGCGAACTGCTGGAACTCACGAGGCTGGAGACGTTCATCACCCGCACGCAACAGGTGCGCGAGGTGGCTCATCGCCGCGTGATCCAGGGCGAGAAGGTGCCCAACAACGAAAAGCTGTTCAGCCTCTTCGAGCCTCACACGCAACTCTACAAACGGGGCAAGGCCGGCGAGCCGGTCCAATTCGGCCGCTTGGTCTTGGTGGTCGAGGACGCCGCGGGGTTCCTCACGCAACATCGCTTGCTCACACGCACCGAGTCCGACCGCGACGTCGCCGTCCCGGAAACGCGGCGACTGCAACAACGCTTCCAGAATCAAGTCGCAGAGCTGTCGTTCGATCGCGGCTTCCACTCGCCAGAGAATCAAGACGAACTCGCGAAGCTGGTGAAGTCACCGTGCCTTCCCAAGCCGGGCTTCAAACAAGCCGCCGCACAACTCGCCGCTCAATCAACCGCCGCGAGCGTCACCTTCCGAGCCGCCAAGCAACGACACCCCGGCATCGAGTCCGCGATCGGCGGCCTGCAATCCGGAAACGGGCAAAAGCGCTGCCGCGACCGGGGTGAACTGGGCCTGGAACGCTACTTGGCCTTGGGCATCCTGGGACGCAACCTGCACACCTTTGGTCGCCTGCTGATTCAAAGCGAAGCTCCTCAATCGGAAGCCGCACGCACCCAACGCGCCGCCTGACCAAGCACGCCCAAATCAGACCTGTTCACCCCACGGAATCGCATCCGACTTGTTCCCGCTGTGCGCGAGATCCACCGCACAACCACAGAAATGTCTGGCCGTCGTGGCTTGGACAGCACTGCGACCGTCACGAAAATCCATCTTCGATCCCTGGCGACCACTTTTTGCTCAGACGCTCACGCGAGAAATGAATTTTCGAACGGGCACTAGCTATGTCGAAGTGCTTGCGTTTGTCGAGCAGACATTAGACGTGCGTTGAGCGGATTCCTTTGCGGATCGCCCTGCGATTAACGTGCTTGATCGCAGGGCGATCAAAGACACAGCCAGCCAACTTAGCGCTGAAACGATTGCTCCCGCTTTCCAGCCGGGGACCACGAAGCGAAACACGATCGAATGCTCGCCGGGTGCCAACGGGACGGCACGGAAGGCGATGTCGGCGGGAAGAATCGTGGTCGGTTGGCCGTCCACCGTGGCCGACCAACCTGGATGAAACAAGTCCGTCAGCACGAGATAACCGTGTCCCGACGAACTGGCTCGAACGCGGACTTCGTTGTTGGAATACGACTCGATCGAGGCTTCGGCAAACGGAGTCCGGTCGCTGTCGCGTGGCAAAATATCTTGCGGCAAGAGTAACGTCTCGCGCGGGTTGATTTGCTCCAGCAGTCGCGCCAATTTGGTGCCTTGCGAGGAGTTGGAGGTCTCGGTCACCTGGCCAATCACGAACGCGCGCGGCAGGACCGTTTGATTCTCGAAGATCGCGAAGCTCAACGTCTGGTTCAGTTGATTCGGCTGTGTGATTTCTGCTGGCACGGTTCCGGTGGCGACTCGCTTCCAGCCGGCAACAGGGGGCTGATCCGCCGGCATGATCGCGTACCGCACGCCGGCCAGATCCACGAGCGGCTTGTGCAAATCACGAAAGCTCGGAAGCAGGAAGCCGCCCGGATCGAGTTTCGAGCCATCCGGCGTCAACGCGTCCAAGAACAAAGCGCAACGCAGAAACATGAATGGTTCATAGCCGAGCACTTTTTGGACGCCGTCCTGATGCGCCTCGCGATCATCGTACAGGCCCATCCCCGAGAGTACGCGATCGACCGACGGCCGCTCACGGAAGAATTTCGAGATCGACGAGTCGCGACGCAGTGCGGTCGGTGGAATCGTCGCAAAGACTCGCGCGGAAAACGTGCCCAGCTCCCACACGATCAGGCCCAGCACCAGCAGGCTCGCCCAATGAGCCAAACGCCGCCGCGCCGGACGTGCGTCCCAAAGTCGCGGCCACAACGAATCCCAGCCGATCGCCGCCAGCACCGCTATGATCATCGAGCTGAGATACAATGCTCGCGCCGGGCACCGAAACGAGGCGATTCCTGGCAACCACGCATGGCAAAACCGAAAGAACGGTGAGCGTGCTCCGAACGCGAACAGCACCGTGACGGCCAGCATCAGCAACAGCCGCCGCGTCCCCGGTCGCTGACGACCACACCACATCGCTAATACCGCGAGCAGCGCCGGAACGATGCCGAAGTGGAAGCAGAATTCCCAACTGCCGAACGACGTGCCCGATGTTTCGACACTCTCAACCTGCGGATTCCAGAGCCGTGACCAATGACCGAGCTTCAGGCCGTCCCCCGCCAATGAGAGCGGCAACCCCGATGCTCTCACAGAAAGCTGGCTGTTGCCGAACGTCGGCAGCAGTTCCACAAGCACCAAACCGATCGTCACAACGCCGACTAGACTCCAATACCAGGTCATTCGCGCCCAGTCGGCGCGGACGGCGGCGTCCCGAGAAAAGAAGCGGCTCACCAGGCAACAGGTCATCGTGCCGCTCAGCAACAGCGACAGGTAAAACGATTCCTGGACATGTCCGCCAAGAAAACTCAGCGACAGACAGACGCTGACCCCCAACCAGCGCCGGCCGCCGCTGGCCAGAAATCGCTCGAAGGCCCACAGCGTCCAGGGCAGCCAAGCCATCACACAGGTCTGCGGGTAATGTCCCTCGGCCGTGTGCGCGATCGCGTAGGGAGTCGCCGCACCGATCACGCCCGCGATCAACGCGCTGACGTGCCGCACTCCGAGTTGCCGCGCCCAGAGGTACGCGCCGACTCCCGTCCACCAATGATGCGCGACGAGCAGCCAGCTCGCCGCCGCCGAACCGAGCCACCAGCACAACCAGTTCGGCGGATAGAACAACAGTGACTGCGGATTACCCCACGTCGGACTCCCCAGCGACAGATGCGGGTTCCAGCTTGGGAATTTTCCTTGTGCGATCGCCGTCCCCGGCAGATCCAACGCGCGCAGGAAGTACGCCGTCAGATCGTTTTCGCCGCCGCGATGTGCTCCGACCAGCAGGTGCGTCGGGTTCGTAACCAGTTCGCGAAAACAAAACAGCACGGCGAGAGCCAGCAAGCACGTCACCGTGGCCAGCTCTCGCCGCGTGGGAGAGGTAATTGCTGAAGAGTGCGATTCAAGCATGTTTGGGACTTAATCCGAGATTCCAATCGCGGAGTCAGCCCAAACCGAACCAATTCAGCCCGAACTCCGTGATTGGCATTACTGAGCCGGACGTGGTCGGTATGACGAAACCCCCGAACGTGGTCGGTATGACGAAACCTCCGGTTGTGGTGGGAATGGCAAACCCACCGGTTGTGGTGACGATGGCAGAACCATCGGTCCCCGCAACAGATCTTCGATGTTCGGCAGCTTTTGGTGACGGACTTTGATCACCGGTTGTTCGGGAATGGAAACTGGTTTTAGCTCCGCCATTCCATCCACCGAGTACGGAGCCATGTGCCCCACACCCAACATCTCGGACATGTCCTGGTAGTAATGCTCCCAGTTGTACGGCCGGAAATAGTACGAACCGTGGCACTCGGGGTAGTACGCGTAGTGCTGGTACATGTCGCAAGTGCTGTCGAGGCAGGCGACGCTCAACGACACGTGACAGCCGACGCTGTGGGAAACGCTCGGGTATTGTGGGCAGCTCTCGCAGGTCTGTTTGCGAAGGGAGAACGAGTGCCACAAATCGCCGGCATTCGCGGCTTCGGTCATGCCGAACACGAGTCCCAGCACGATGGCAAGTGATGACGAAATTCGCATGATCGGATCCTTGGGAAGAATGAGCCGAGTCCTTCGGTGGCGAAAACGATGCCACCAGCGACTCTTCTCGGCGTGCACTGACCAGTCACATCGGCAAGCGCGTCGTGTCCGCTTCAAACGGCCTCTCCGAGGCGATACGACGGGATCGACAGTTGCCACCGGCATGAGCTGGCGCAAACGGTCGTGCTCGAAAAATGCGTTGCGAGCGATCGGGTTTCACATCGCGCCCTGGATCCAAAAAGGTTGCCCGTTGGAATGCGAGTTGCGGTTGGTTCTCAAACCCGCCATTGTTTTCGTGCGATGCTCCTTCAAGGCGAGGCATTCCTATGCACTGGTTTCGGTCGGCGAGTTGGCTTCTCGCGTCCCTCGTCCTGGCATTCTCAATTGGATTTGAAGGGCAACCTCCGCCCCAAGCAGCAGTCGATCCACCTCCGTAGCAGCCGGCGGAGCCACCGGTACTCGACCCGGTCCACATCGGTGAGGAACGGCTCCGGTCTCCCTTGCTGGAAGGTTTGCGTCAACAGATCGAGAACTCGGAAACGGACGAAACCCGCGAGGTGACTCAGCCGCTCACAAAGCAGTTGGCCTCCGCGGATGTAACAGTTTAGTTTCGCACCCAGAATTCGACGGAAGACGGCGTGATAGCACGTTGGGCTTTGAGCTTGAGGGGCGGGCGTTCGGAGTGATGCGAAGGGGTTCGCCACCTTGCGGTGAACTGTGCAGTCACCGTGATGCGGCGCGGACGTGGCGAAACGTGCGTTGGTTCGCGGCTGAGTCGGCGCGGTGCGGAGGTGTGGGCGTGCAGCCGCGAACGTCTTTTGAGACGCGATGTCGCGCGATGGCTGGTCCCTGTGGGACGATCGCTCGGTGAAGTGTCGTTCGAGTTCAAATTTCAGCGCTGGCCGACGAGTGGCGGTTCAGCACGCGCCACCCGCGTACAGGAATTTCAGCACGCGGTGGGGAGGCTCGGTCAGCAACCGGTAGAAGATCACGCTCGCGCGGCGACCGTGACGTTTGGCGGTTTCTTGGACGGTCAGGATTTGGGCCATGCGCTGGGCACCGGCGGACGTGCGATGGCCAAATGTGATCTTCCGCAATACCACCAGCGGTCGCAGCGCGCGCTCGGCGAGATTGTTCGTCGGTGGCACGCGCGGATCATCCAGGAACACCAGCCACTCGTCGTGATGTTTCCGGAGGCGGCCTTGCAGGGTGAGCGCTTTGT
>CAMDRI010000229.1 GCA_945906725.1 Candidatus Kuenenia stuttgartensis
GCGTACATTGGGTCCATTGTTCCCCAACGCTCGAACGTGTTCTTCACTCGCGCCAAACTCATTTAGGCACCTCCTGCTCCGTTGAATCTTCCTTTGCTTCACGACTTTTCTAGCAGTTTCGAGATTTCGCAGAAATAGAGACTCTTCAACTCGCATGGCAGGACTGCCGACTCCGGTTCTTGATCCAAGAGTTATGAGAGTTTGGTGGGTTTGAGTTTGTGGTTCTGTGGTTTGGAAGGGCGACGTGTGTGGGTCGTGACGGAGCGCTGGCGTGGCTGCTCGTCAATGACCTGAATCAGCCCGCCGAGGTATTCGCGGTGGCGGAACAGCTTCGCGCCGAAATCCCGGCCGAGCGATTCCTTGTCGATGTGATCGATACGTTGGTCGAAGTGTACCGCCGCTGCGGCCACCAGCGCGAAGCGCTGGACCTGCTCAGCGAATCACTGCCGCGGTTTTCGAACTCCGCGATTCTGCGCTATCAACATGCCGCCGCGCTGCTCGCCACCTCCGACGAAGTTCAGCCCCGCGAATTGGCGAGGCAGGGACTCGCCTTGGCCAAGCAATGGGGCGTACCGGCACATCGTGCGGCAGATCTCGAGGCGCTGCTCGTTCAAGTGAACGGCAACTGACTTGAGCCGCCACAAAAAAACGTCTCGATGTGACAGTGTCACGGCGTTGAAGCGTGCCGTCGTCGCGGTAGAATCCGGACGCCGGTTGGACGCCGGTGATTGGTCGCCGCAGTCCTTTCGCGGCCGAGCCGTTGGCGGCCCATCAAGGTCCATTTCGCGTCTGCTTCCAGGAAGGTGGCAACGCCACAAATCGAGCCGGAAACGAAACCTTCGCTTCCAAATCGCCACGGAAAGTCATCACGGATGTCGGACACCACGCTTTCTCGAATGCTCAATCAAATCCACCACGGCGACTGCATCGTCGGCATGAATGCGATGCCGGAAGGGTCCATCGATCTGGCCTTCGCCGATCCGCCGTTCAATATCGGCTACGACTACGACGTCTACGACGACGCTCGCGCTCGTCACGAATACCTCGACTGGTCGCGAGCCTGGATCGGCACGGTCCACCGAACACTCAAACCAGACGGCACGTTCTGGCTCGCCATCGGTGACGAGTACGCCGCCGAACTGAAACTCATCAGCCAGGAAGTTGGCTTCCACTGCCGCAGTTGGGTCATCTGGTACTACACCTTCGGAGTGAACTGCAAAGCGAAATTCAGCCGCTCGCACGCGCACCTGTTCCACTTCGTCAAAGACCCGACGCAGTTCACCTTTCGCTCCGACTTGCTGGAGAACCGCATCCCTTCCGCGAGACAACTGGTCTACGCCGACAAGCGAGCAAATTCCGTCGGTCGCCTGCCGGACGACACTTGGATTCTGCGCCCGCAAGACTTGGTCGATTGCCTGACTCCCGGTGAAGACACCTGGTACTTCCCGCGCGTCGCCGGCACGTTCAAAGAGCGAGCCGGATTTCACGGCTGCCAAATGCCCGAACAACTGCTCGGCCGCATCATCAAGTACTGCTCGAACGAAGGGGACACGGTGCTCGATCCGTTCTCCGGCAGTGCGACGACACTATCGGTCGCCAAGAAACTCGGCCGCCAATTCCTCGGCTTCGATCTCTCCCCGGAATACATCCAGCGTGGCCGCGATCGTCTCGCGAATTGCCGAGTCGGCGATCTGCTCGACGGTGCTGCGGAGCCGGCCGTCAGCGCACCGACCACGCCGCCGAAGGGAACTCGTAAAGGCAAGCTCACAACTATCACCGCGACCGAGGCGGCAACGCAGACTGAAGCTCTCTCAACGGAACAGCGATTCGAGAAGGGTCTGGTCGAAGCCTTCGCCAAGTCGAGCCAAGGCTATTCGCTCGACCGGTTGGTCACGGACCCGGACCTCAATCGCGAGTTCGTGGATCACTGCCGTCGGCTCGGCTTGCCCGGCGACGCACGGCTCTGGAATTGGAAGCTCTTCAACTACCGCAAAGCCGGCAAGCTGGCGAGCGTTCCGACGACGCAACGGACGCAAATCAGTTGGCAGGACTGCGACCAATTCCTGTTCGCCAGCGAAATCGCCCTCGCCAAAATGATCGCCGACGGCAGCGAAAGTCTCGATGCAATCCTCTGCGATCCAGAGCAAGCCGCTCAGTTCGACAAGATCGCCAAGTCGTTCTGCCCCGGCTGGGCCCCGTTCCAATATCGCTGGGGCGCACTGATGCTCCGCAAGGAATCGAAGTCCGCCCGCGCACGAGCCGACGTGCTCCGCAGCATCGCACCCGCGAAACTGTCATCGGCCAAGCCGCTCGCGACTTCCAAGTGGACCGACTATCCCGATGAGGCTGGCCTGTATCTCGTCCTGGGTGCTGACGATCGCGACAAGCTCTATGTCGGCGGATCGCTCAACCTACGGCAACGCCTGCAACACCAATTCAGCGGCCAACCGCTCCGCACTTGGAAACGCGAATCAGCCGATCTGCGAGTCCGCTTCTTCACGGCGGAACCGAACACGCCGGAATTGCTCGCGTATCAGTGCCTGCTCATCCGCGAGCACAAGCCGAAACTCAACGTGCGAGAGACATCGCAGTCTGAGCATTAAGGTTCTTGAACCATCAGCCGACGATCAACAGGGAGTGATTTTGCGCAAGACTCAGGTCGGAAAGCTGAAGCCGCGATTCTCGTTCATTCTTAACTCGCACTCCGACGTCCGAGTCAGCCGGTGTCCGATGTGCGAGAAGTTGACCCATGCTCGCAAATTTGCATTCCTCATTCATGTTGATGCCTGGGGACCGATGGTGCAGGGCAAGACGGCCAAGTTCTGCTCTGCCTGTGAACTTATCGTCGTCCATCAAGACGAACTGGAGGCTGAACTCGTCCACTCTTTTGAAAAGCTCGATCCTAAATTGATCGGTAATTCGTATCTTGTGATCGGAACCGTAGAGACGAAGACCTGGAAGCGTGGCGTGAAAGGAGAGCCTGGCACTCTTGACGAAGTGCTACAACAGACGGCTGACTTTGACCGCGTCTTGACGCTACAAGTCGATCCGGGTGGCTGGAGACCCGCCGCCTCAAAACCGTTTCGCTCTGACTGACACGCAATATGCCAGAATTCCAACTCGTCGCACCGTTTGAGCCTGCTGGGGATCAGCCGAAGGCGATTGATGCCCTGACTCGCGGCATCGAAGAGGGGAAGCGGAATCAGGTGTTACTGGGCGTGACAGGCTCCGGCAAGACCTTCACGATGGCGAACGTCATCGCGCGACTTAATCGTCCGACGCTCATTCTGTCGCACAACAAGACGCTGGCGGCCCAACTCTACGGCGAGTTCAAAGAGTTCTTCCCGCATAACGCGGTGTCGTACTTCGTCAGCTACTACGACTACTACCAGCCGGAGGCGTACATTCCGGCTCGCGACATTTACATCGAGAAGGACTCGTCGATCAACGACGACATCGACCGGCTGCGGCTGGCTGCGACGTCGGCGCTCATCAGCCGGCGGGATGTGATAGTCGTCGCCAGCGTGTCGTGCATTTATGGGCTCGGCTCGCCGCGCGATTATCTGGAGATGATGATCACACTGCGCCCCGGCGACACCGTCGATCGCGACGAGTTGCTGCTGAGGCTGATCGACATTCAGTACAATCGCAACGATTTCGAGCCGTCACGCGGTAAGTTCCGCGTGCGCGGGGACGTCGTTGAAGTCTGGCCGGCCTACGAGGAGTTCGCGTACCGCATCGAACTGTGGGGGGACGAAGTCGAGCGGTTGTCGATCATCAACCCGCTGACCGGCGAGGAAGCCAAGCGGCTCGAAGAGTTATACGTCTACCCAGCCAAGCACTTCGTGATGCCGCAAGAGCGTGTCGCCGCCGCCGTCGAGGACATCGAAGCGGAACTCGCCGAACGGCTCGACCAATTCCGGCAAGAAGGGAAGCTGTTGGAAGCTCAACGCTTGTCGGCGCGAACTCGGTACGACATGGAACTGCTCCGAGAAACCGGATTCTGCCCCGGCATCGAAAACTACTCACGAGCACTCGCCGGCCGCAAAAAAGGGGAGCCGCCCGACACGCTGTTCGCCTTCTTCCCCAAAGATTTCCTGATCTTCATCGACGAGTCGCACGTCACGCTGCCGCAAGTGCGCGGGATGCACGCCGGCGATAAGTCCCGCAAAACAACGCTCGTCGAACACGGCTTTCGCTTGCCGATGGCGCTCGACAACCGTCCGCTGAGATTCGACGAGTTCGAAAACATGCGCGGCCAAGCGGTGTTCGTCTCGGCCACGCCCGCCGATTGGGAACTGGAACAATCCGGCGGCGAAGTCGTGCAGCAAGTTATCCGCCCAACCGGACTCGTCGATCCGCTGGTGCATGTGCTGCCGGCTCGCGGACAAGTCCCGCACCTCAAGGACGAAATCCGCAAACGAGCCGAACGCAACGAACGAGTGCTCGTCACCACGCTCACGAAACGTCTCGCCGAAGACCTGACGAATTACCTCGTCGAAGACGGAGTCCGCTGCAAGTGGCTGCACTCGGAACTCGACACGATCGAACGAGTCGAAGTCATCCGCGAACTGCGCGAACAAAAATTCGACGCGATCATCGGCGTGAACTTGCTCCGCGAGGGCATCGATATTCCCGAAGTCTCGCTCGTCGCGATCCTCGACGCCGACAAAGAAGGCTTCCTACGCAGCGCGACGAGCCTCGTCCAAACGATCGGCCGCAGCGCCCGCAACGTAAACGCCGAGGTCATCCTCTACGCCGACCGAGTCACCGACTCGATGCAACAAGCACTCGACGAGACCAGCCGCCGCCGCGAGATGCAACTCGCGTACAACGCCGAGCACGGCATCACGCCAGAGACCATCAAGAAAGCGATCAAGCGCGGCATCGAGGAAGAGATCGCCGCCCAGCGCGTCATCACCGAGGCGGTCGGAGTCAGCGAGACTCAATACGTCACGCAAGAGTTCCTCAACGAACTCGAACGCGAGATGTACGCCGCCGCGCAGAGCCTGGAGTTCGAACGCGCCGCCCAACTCCGCGACCGCATCGTCGAACTCAAAAATCAAACCGGCCAAGCCGTCGTCGGTGATCCCGATAACCCCAGCTTCACTCTCGCCCAAAAGAAACCCAAACGCGGCCGAGGCCGACGTGGCTCGGGTTCGTCGGGCGATCGCCGAGTGCCGAAGCCCGAACGCTGACGCCAGGGAATTGGCGAGGGCTACTGTGAGTCTGTGAAACCGACACTGAATCGAATGCCATCGGCAGGCTGTAACCCATTGGTACGGAGAGAAGTTGCCCAATCCTTTGATGTCCAAACCCGATACAGAGTTGACGTCAATGCTCGAGCGGATAGGATGCTGTCTCAACTGAGATTCAATCTCATGGAGACGACACCGGTCGTCAGGCGATGCACGAAGACCGTTACTGCTCCGAGGACGTGATTTGCCACTGCCTGAAGGTCACTCAGGCGGAGGTGGAATCCGCCATTGTGACCTCCGACGAGCCGTCACTGAGATGCGTGATGCGGATGACCGGGGCCGGAACCGGTTGCACGGCCTGCCATCGAGCCATCCGAGGACTGATCCGTGCTCAGTGTCCGCCGGCGGCTTCTTCGCCCACTTGCGTGAGCAGATAATTCTGCAGTCCGAGCCGCTTGATCAGGTCGATCTGGGTTTCCAGCCAGTCGACGTGCTCTTCGGACTCGACCAGAATTTTCTCGAGCATGTCGCGACTACCGCCATCGTTTTCCGCGATGCATAAGGCGACCGCAGCGTTGTACGTCTTGACGCCGTTGGATTCGAGCGCCAGGTCGTAGGCGAACTGCTCCGGAATATCGGTACCGACGCGGATGACGTCGTAGCGGGCGATCTCTGGCACGCCCTCGAGAAAGAGGATGCGGTCGATGAGCATTTCGGCGTGCTTCATCTCGCCCATGGATTCGACGTAGTGCTTGGCGGCCAGGCGGTGAAGTCCCCAATTCTTGCACATCTTGGACTGACAAAAATACTGGTTGATTGCGGTCAACTCGATGGTCAACCCCGCGTTGAGAGCGTCGATGACCTTTTGAGATCCTTGCATG
>CAMDRI010000230.1 GCA_945906725.1 Candidatus Kuenenia stuttgartensis
GCCTGAGCCTTCGGCGACATGCGGACCCATTCCAGTTCGCGAGCCAATTCCTTCTGCCGCTTCGATTCTTTGTTCTCTTCGACCTTCATCCGCGCGTACTTCTGTTCCAGCCACGACGAGTAATTTCCCTCGAACGGCATCCCTTTGCCGCGGTCCAATTCCAAAATCCACTGCGCGACGTTGTCGAGGAAATACCGATCGTGCGTCACCGCGACGACCGTCCCTGCGAAGTGCTCGAGGAACCGTTCCAGCCATGCGACCGACTCGGCATCCAGATGATTCGTCGGCTCGTCGAGCAACAGCAGGTCCGGGTTCTGTAACAGGATGTTACACAGCGACACTCGCCGCTTCTCGCCACCAGACAGCCTCTCAATTTCTGCATCATCTGGCGGCAACCGCATCGCATCCTTCGCGACATCCAGCGTGCGATCTAACTCCCACAAGTTGTCGTGGTCGATCTTGTCCTGACATTTGGACTGCTCGGCCAACACCTTGTCCATCTCGTCCGGCTCAAGCGGTTCCCCCAACTTCAGGTTGAGTTCGTTGTACCGCTCAAGGAGTGCGTGCGAGTCGGCAACCGCATCGTTGATGCACTCGCCGACGGTCGTGTACTTGTCGAGCCGCGGTTCCTGCGCGAAGTACCCAATTTTGATTCCCTTGGCCGGCCGGACTTCGCCCATGAAGTCCTTGTCCTCACCCGCCATGATCCGGAGCAATGTGCTCTTCCCCGACCCGTTATTGCCGAGCACTCCGATTTTGGCTCCCGGATAAAACGCCAACCAAATGTTGCTGAGGACTTCTTTCTCCTCATACATCCGAGTCAGCGCTTCAATCGTAAAAATGTAATTCTCTGCCATGTTCTCGCGCGTCTCCATTGCATCCGTACCGCGACCGTCAGGGAGCGGCTAGCGTTGGCCGATCCATGACGGTCGCGGTACGGTGCCAACTCTGTGATTCCGAATTTGGGCCGCGAGTGATAACACCATCCGCAAAAAACCCAAGGCATCCGGCAAGAAAACTAACTCAGCAGATGCCACATGAAGTACGCGACTGGTCCCGCTAGCAGGATGCTGTCCATCAGATCCAACAGCCCACCAAATCCCGGCAACAACGCCGGAGCGTCTTTCACTCCAACATCTCGCTTGATGAGCGACTCGGCTAGATCACCGATTAAACCCGCGAATCCAACCAGAATTCCGAAGAAACTCGCCGGCAAAACTCCCCATGATGGCCAATCCATGCTGATCTTGGGCCCTAACCAGGACAACCACACGATCGAAAACGCAGCCGCTGTAACGATGTGTCCAACTCCACCAGCCCAAGTCTTTCCGGGGCTTAACTTCGGAGTCATCTTCGTGCCGCCGATCAGTCGTCCAAACGTGTACGCTCCGACGTCACCCATCTTCGTCGCGACAATCAGCGCTCCCAAAGCAAAATAACCACCCGTCCACCGCAATTGGCTAGTGACGGTGAGCAGCACACCAACATAGGTCACGATCAAAAGCTCAATTCCCAACGTTCCGATTTCGCGCCCACGGCTGATCGGAATGTCGGTCTGCTTAAGCTCATCGACTGATTGGTCCTGCCGAATGACTGGATATCGAAACACGGAATTCATCACGAGCAATGTGGCAACTACCCCCCACATCAGGAACATTTTTTCGAGAGGTGGATTTAATAGGTACCAATCGAAATGAAACATGGACCAAATCGGAACCCAACCGAACAAAATCAACGACCAAGTTGCAGCCTTCGTCAGCATCAGATTGGGCCGGAACCCAGCCAGCCGAGCCATCACGACTAATTCCCACACGCACCGTGCGGAGATGAATAACAGCAGGACGAGTAAGACGTGTCCGGAGTTACCCAGATGATGATCCCAAACGAACAACCCGATCGTCGCGGGGATCAACAGCGCGGACATCAGCAGGCGGTGTTTCAACATATCCGCTTACCTCGACAGTCCACCGAAGCGGCGTTCGCGATTCGCGTAGTCGCGCAGGGCGTCGTGCAAATCGGTGGGACGAAACTCCGGCCAGCATTTGGACGTGACCCAGAACTCGGCGTAGCTGGCTTGCCACAGCAAGTAGTTGCTCATCCGCATCTCGCCAGCCGTGCGGATCACCAAATCGGGATCGGGCATCCCGGCGGTGTCGAGATGTTCGGCAATGCACTCTTCGTCGATCGCGTCCACGGTCAGCGAACCGTCGTGTAATCGAGTTGCGATGCGGCGAAAGGCATCGACCAATTCCTGACGACCGCCGTAGTTCACCGCGAGGCAAAGTCGAGTGCCACGGTTGTTGCGGCTGACTTCGACCGTCTTGGCGACTTCGCACAGCACACCGTCTGACAGACCCTCGCGGCGGCCAATCACAGCGAATCGCAAATCCTGGCGCATGATCTCGGATCGTTCCTCAACGAGGTACTGTTCCAACAGCCGCATCAACATGTCGAGTTCACGTTGCGGACGTTTCCAGTTCTCGCTCGAAAGACAATACAGCGTCAGTTGTTCGATACCGAACTCCGCGCATTCTTCTATTGTCTCGCGAACCGATCGAACCCCGCGACGGTGGCCTTCGATCCGTGGGAATCCGCGTGCTTTCGCCCAGCGGCCGTTGCCGTCCATGATGATCGCGACGTGCCGCGGCAACTTCTCGGTCACAAGACCCAACTCGCTCAATCGGCGAGCCGCTTTAATGGGATCGAATGGCACGGGATTGGTCGCCTCCACAAGCCGGAAGACGACAAGTCACGAAGTTCGGTTCCAAGTCAGCGTTCGCCGACACGCCCCCGACCTCATCGTGAAGCCGGCGTTTTCCACGATCGCCGTTCACGAACACTTTGTCGTCCACCGTCACTTGTTACAGCGCTGTCGCGGGAACCAATGGTTCGGCGACGGGCTGTGATTCTTCCGTCTCCGCAGCCAAGCCCCCATCGTCATCGAAGTACAGGACTTCCTCTCGGTAGTACGGAGCCTGATTCGGTGTTTCAATTCCCAGTCGCACATGGTGGCGCTGGATCTCCAAAATCGTCACTCGAACATTGTCATCAATCACCAATCCCTCGTTGACACTCCGGGCGATGATCCGCATTTCGAACACCTCTGTGAAACGTTGGAGGAAAAAAGTCCCAGAAAGAATTACGAAGCGCTGTCGAGATTCTGACCACGCCAGCCCAACAGAGCAAGCGGCCAATATGACGAAAAAAAACTTTGCGAGCGAGCACTCTCAGAACCTTGACAGATTCTATTTCAGCGACAATGCACCATCGAAAGATGCCATTGTCTGCGATGCTTGTCGCAGACAGTCTCGCTCGAGGAAAATGCGGCCATGAATTCCAGGACATTCCCATTTCAATTGCTTATTTCTCCCGCGATCGACGACGATCGATTGCAGCGGCTGCGAGAGGTTGCTGGCCCCTTGGAAATCATGAATTGCCACACCACCGCAGATGCCGCTGAGGGGATTCGTGATACCGAGGGGTTCTTCGGCAAGCTCACCCCGGAGCTGTTGTCGAACGCGCGGCGGCTGCGGTGGGTGCAGTCACCAACGGCCAGTCTGGAACATTATCTCTTTCCGGAATTGATCGAGCATCCGTGCGTGCTGACGAACATGCGGGGACTCTTCTCCGACGTGATTGCCGATCATGTGTTTGGTCTTGTGCTATGCTTTGCCAGGCACTTGCACACGTACATTCAGCGGCAATTGCGGGCCGAATGGGCTCCCGTCGGCGGCGAATCCGAACGTTCTGGATTCAGTCATGGACCGGCAGAGGTTTCTGAAATCGACCGACGACATCAGCACCTCGCCGATTGCACGTTGGGAGTCATCGGAGCGGGCGAGATCGGCCGCGAGGTGTTGCGTCGCGCGGCCGCATTTGGCATGAGGCGGCTGGCGGTCGATCCGCTCTGCCGCAGCGTGCCAGCAGTACTCGACGACGTCTGGCCAACCGCTCGTTTGAACGATCTGTTGGCGGAATCAGATTATGTGGTGATCGCCGCACCGCACACTCCGGAAACTGAGAAGCTATTCCGCATTCACCGATTCGAGGCGATGAAACGTTCGGCAGTCCTGATCAATATCGGTCGAGGCGCGATCGTCGATCTGGACGACCTGACCGCTGCGTTGCAAAACGGTTTGATCGCCGGTGCTGGCTTGGACGTCTTCGAGACCGAACCTCTGCCCTCCGGACATCCGTTGTGGCAGATGGACAACGTCATCATCACGCCACACGTCGCTGGCGCTTCACCACGCATTGCCGAGCGTCACCTGGCCACGCTGCTGGAAAACGTCCGTCGATTCGTCGCGGGTGACTCGCTACTCAATGTCGTGGACAAACACAAATGGTTTTGAGCGCCCCCATTCGCAGTGTGTTGGCTGTGGGCGCTGGTGGTACGGGTGATGTGCCGGCGGTTGCAGTCTCGAGATACGTGTAGCCCAGTCCGCAGTGTGTCGTGATCAGACCGTTGGAGGTGCCACCGACTCCGCCGTGGATCGCGGTAGTGTGTCCGAGGGTGGGGTGGATATCGTGTTGGCCCGCGCGCTGGATAACTCCGTTATTCAGGCGCGCGGGGATTTCCGATGATCCAAACATTCTAAGAGTGTGCCGGAGGCCGTGCGAGGTATCGCTCTCTGAGATCAGGGCGTCTCACGCGCCTGAAACAATCGCGGCGAACCGCCTTTGATGGGGACTCGGAATTCGGAGTGCGAGCCGGGGGCGAGGGTGTAGATCTCGCCGTTGCGGCGATAGGTCAGCGGGTACGAGATGTCGAACTCGTGCGTCTTGCCGGGTTCGAGTTTGTACTTCGCGTCGCTCCAGTCGGAGTACGGGCCTTTCGTTTCGTAAACGAAGTCTACTTCGGTGAGATTCGTCACTTTGACTCCCGGCGGAGTGAACGTGGCGAAGAGATGCGGGGTCGCCCAGCCGGCACTTGAGAGTCGCAGTTTGGTGAGGCCGAAGTCGAGGTCGGGGACCGTGGTGGTGGTCATCGGAGCCAGGCCCGTCCAAGCTTTCCAGCATTCCATCAGGCGAGCGTTGATCGCGTCGTTGTTGATCGTGGAGTTCTCGGCTTGGTAGCCGTCGGCGAAGTGAGATTTCACGGTGAGCTGCGGATCGCCGTGCCAGCCGAAGCGGATTGCTCGCGTCTGTGAGTCGGGCTTGATCAGCTCGGCGAAGCCGGTCTGCTTCAGGTCGATTTCAAAGACGACGACCGGTTGTTCTCGGTTTTGATCGCCCGAGACGACGGTTCCGGTGGGGATGATCGACGTGGTGATGAGCAGCTTCGGCAAATGGAATTGAATTCGCGTTGGACCCTCTTTCTCGCTGACGTCTTCGACATGCATGCCTCCACCCAGCGACAGTTCGGTCCAAAGTTCGGCGTCGGCATGGCGTTTCAGTTCGGGGATCGCCTCGGTCAAGAACGCTCGATCGGCCAGCTTGGCGAACGTGTCGCCGGGAATGTCGAGCAGATGAATGCGGGACAAATCGGATTTGATGAGTAATTCCGTCAGCGAGTCCAGCACATCGGGTACGAGTCCTGCCTGCAAAGCTTTGATGCTGGACAGGTCGGCTGGCAACGTGGTTTTCAACTCGACGACTTCTGGCTGCTTCGGAGTATTTCGCGGATCGAGAGCCGCGGCGCTCAGGCCCATGACCACTGTGATGCCGTTCTCATCGGTGCTGATCGATTGCGGAAAGAGTCGCGTGCGTGGCTTGTAAACCGGGATCGGCCAGAAGCGATCCGCGAACGTTCCTGCCTCACTGAACTCGGCGATTCTCTTTTCGAGCGATTCGATCATCTTGGGAACCGTGCTCTGCACTTCCTTCTGAATGCGCTGCTTCTGGCCGTAAAGGCCGCTGACCAGTCCGCTGGAGACTTGATCGCGCGACATGCCGAAGCCGCTGACCGACACGCCCGCCGGAGCGGTCACGTACCAATTGTCGTTAGGGATGTCGAACCGCGAAGCGATCGGCTTCAATCGAACACGGCGGTTCTCAACGTAGGGCTGCACGTCAATGTCCAGCCAGACCGGCCGTCGATGGCCGATGA
>CAMDRI010000231.1 GCA_945906725.1 Candidatus Kuenenia stuttgartensis
CGCGTCTGCCGTTGCTCGGCGAAACGTCGCCAAGTTCCCGGTTGCAGTCGCGTGATCCGTAACGGTCCCAGCCGGCCGGTCGAACGTTTCTCTTGGTACTCGCTGTTCAATTCTTGCAGCTTGGAGTCCGTCGCGTCGGCCAGACAGTCCGCCAATTCCGTTGCGGGAACGTCACCAGCTTCCAGCAGTAACTGGTAATACGGCGGATCGTCCCAGACCGGCGTCAGCGTGAAGTAATTGACTCGATGCCGATTCGCGGCCAGTGCATGACGCACTGCGTCGACGGCCTGTGATTCCGAAAGCTTCTCGCCGGTGATGTTCGAGATGTACGCCCCTTTGTGGAGGAATCGCAAAACCGGAGTCGTCCCGACAAACCCGGTGCAACGCACGACGTCGCAGATGTCGTAGCGGTAGAACCCGGAGGAAGTCGTCAGCAGAATGTAGTAGTCGTGATCGGGAGTCAGCTCGTGAGCTTCCAGAATCGTCGGGTTCGGCGAACCATGCTCGGCTTCGGGGACGAACTCGAAGTAGTGCGAGTTGACTTCGAGGACTCCTTCGGAAGATTCCTCGTCGAACGGGATCGTCATCCGACCTTCGCTGGCATGCAGGCCATGGTCGCGAATCGGGATGTCGCCGCCAAACTGTTGCCGAAGGGACGGCAGATACGCTCCGCAACTGCCTCCCATCCAGACGGCGAGCTGTTCGAACCGAGGCCACACTTCGCTCAGCCGCAACACGCCGGATTTGGCAGCGATCGCCTCGAGTTGTCGCGCCCGCTGCGGCCGGCGTCGCGACAACCGCCGATGGAGCGCCCGCCGCACTTCTGGATTGATTGCGAACCTTTCCGACAGAGTGCCATCGGCAATGTCACGGATCAGCGATTCCTTTTCAGCATCAGCCAACTTCGCGAGCTGCAGCACCGTGCTGGGGTTCGCCGTGGTGATGATCCCCACGTTGTCGTCCGCCAAGGCAAGCCGCATGATCATGTAATATCTGGACAGCGAATTTTCGATTTTCGAGACGATAAACGGGATCGTGTACATCAGCCGCACAACGGGCCCCTGCATGGCGACCGCCAAACCGCTGATGTTGCCGCAGGGCGTCCCAGCCGGAGTCTGAAAACGGTTGTAATCACTGGTGACTTGCAGAATATTTTTGTGATTCATCCCCGGCCGCGCGTCGTAGGCATGCACGGCCCAGATTTGCCAGCCGCGGCGATAGTCGTTCAGGAATTGCGTGGTCACCGGAATGAACTTCGATTCTGCGGTCGTGCCGCTGCTCAGCGTGAACATCAGCAGTTTGTTCTCGGGGCCAAGCAATGCTTGCGTGTCGCCGACCTTCAACCGTTCGATGTACGGCCGATAATATTCGAAGTCACTGATCGGCAACCGCGACCGAAACTCCTGCGGAGTCAGCGGTGCCGTCAGCCCGTGCTCGTGGCTGAATCGGCTGGCGGCATTCAGAGCCAGTAGTCGCCGAAGGACTTTCCGCTGGGACTGCTGGCAATCCTGCGTCGCGAGGTGAAAACGCCGCGACTCGCGACGGACACGCGCTCGAAAGAAAGAGCCGGCGAAATCTCGCAGACGATCCTTCAATCGGAGCCGTAGAGAAGGGGATTCGTGTTGTTCCGCCGCAGCGTGCATGAGGCATCGACCCAGCGACCAGAATCCATCCCACAAAACAAACGCCCGCACCAAATGGTACGGGCGTAATCCGATGCGATCAGAAACCAATGACTACTTCTTGCCCGGAGCCGCCTTCGCAGCCGGAGCACCCTTCGCACCTTTTGCTCCAGCAACCGGAGCAGCGGCACCTTCTTCTTCCTTCTTTTCCTTCTTCTTCTTCCGACCGACAGTCTGGATGGCAACGCGCGTCTTCGGCAGGGCGAAGGGACTGCGACCGTCGATCCACTTCTCGTCCACCTTCATCTGAAGAATGCGCTCTTCACGAGAGAGAACGCTTCGGCGGCGAGCCATATTGCTTTTTCGCCGCAAACTATTGTGCATTGCCACGTCGCAACTCCTTGGATCTTTCAGCAATTCAACTCGGGAGGTTTGTCAGTCACTCCGGCGGGCCGTATAAAACGAAATCGGCCGACCGCAAGCGGGGCGGGAGTTTAGGAGGCGCTTGGGGGCATTGCAACCAGAACGCCTTGGCTGGCCAGCAGGTTGGGGAATGGAGTTACTCCCATGATGTGCGTTTTTTGTCGGCACGATGAAACTAAGGTCATCGACACGCGCATGAGTGATTCGTTCGTGATTCGCCGCCGCCGCGAGTGCCTCAAATGCCGCCGCCGCTTCACGACCCACGAACGGGTCGAAGAATCGCCGATGAAGGTCATCAAAAAGGATGGCTCGCGAGTCCCTTACAACCGCGAGAAGCTCCGTCTCGGCCTGGAAAAAGCCTGCTTCAAGCGGCCGATCAGCGCCGAGCAAATCGACGAACTCGTCCGCGACGTCGAAACCGATGTGAACGACAACTTCGAGCGGGAAGTCCCGTCCCGCTACATCGGCGAGAAAGTCTTCAACCGCCTGCGAGCGTTGGATCACGTCGCCTTCGTGCGGTTCGCGTCGGTCTATCGCGAATTCCAGGATGTCCGCGACTTCATGCAGCAAGTCGACAACATCCTCCGCGAGCGGAAGAAATGAGTCGGTGAATTTGTCACCGCCACGACTCCCAGTGGAGATTATCAATCGAACGCAGCGTGGAAGCCGGCTTGGTGACGTGTCGGCGTCACGCACCCGACCTAGAAATCATGGGCCAGTCGCAGGCCGAAGCCGTGGACTCCGTTGGCCGCGCGATCTCTCTCGGTCAACGCGTAGTTGGCTTGCACTTTCATGTTGGGATTGAGGAACCAATTCACTCCGAAGGTGTAACTGTTGAGTTGTCCGCCGTTCACTCCGTTGTCGTTCAGGTCTGCGTGGTCGTAGCGGAAGGCGATTTGCCAAGCTCCCGGCTCGTAACAGCCACCTTTCCAGCGTGCGTTCCGATGCGGAACGACTCGACCAAACGCACCGCTCTTCTTGTCGTACTCGCGTGACTCACCGGTCAGAAAGTAGTGGACTTCGGCGTAATAGTTCTGGACGAAAACGGTGCCGAGCGGGATTCCAGGAATGACAAAGGGCGGCACCACCGCTGTCGTGTCTTGCTGAACTGCGCCCGTGTTCCAGGCACCAATCCATTCCGCTTGGAACGACAGCGGCCCATTGACGCCGACCAATTCCGCGCCCGCAAAGTACGCTTCACTCGCAGTGAAGAGTCCCGTGTCCGCGAAAACAGTCGCCAGCGAACCATTGCCTTGTCGCATGTCGCGTGTTCGATAACGCACACGACCTTGATCGGGATCACGCACGCTGCCAGAGATGCCGACGTGAATCAATTGGTGACATTCTTCGTCGAAGAGCGGCAGGTAGGTCACACGGCCGGTGGCGGCCCCTTCACCGTCACCGGTGTTCCACGCAAAAATGTTGGCGGTGTTCTTGAACAAACCGACGGCCCAAGTGCCGTGCTCGTCGGCATAGGTGTTGTGAGCCATGATGCCGGGCGTGAAGCCGTTGTTGAACGCTCCGGTAAACAGGTCTTGGTTGAACGACCGCTCCATGAAGTTGAGGTAGCGGCTACTGGTCATGTGCTCGAAGCCGATCGGCTCTTTCATATTGCCGACCATGATGTTGCCGAGGTACGGAATGTCTTTGAATCGGAACCACAAATCTGTCGGTGCGGTCACATTGATGATGTTGTTTTCAGTCGTGGCACCCGCATCTCCAGTAACACCCGGATTCGAGTTGACGGTGTTCACGAAGTCCCACTCCATGACGTAATCAATCGACTCGTAAATCGTGCCGTCCGCTCGCAGACGCGCCCGGCGGAAGCCGACGCCGTCTTGGCTCCCGACACCACTGTCTCCGTCCAAAGCACCCGCTTCCGCTTGATACCAAACCGAATCGAACTGTGTCCGGCCGCCGATGTGAACCTTGAATGCCTTGTCGGGCGAGACCCACTCGATGCCGTGATTCCAGCCGGTTTTCCACCTGCCTTTTCCGTCTTTCGCCGCCGTGCAGGCGGGACACTGACACGACGGCGGACAAGCGGCGTCAGTGTTCGTGTTCCACATCTCGGCGTTGGCCGGAAGAACTCCGCTACTCTTACCACTTGGCGATTGGAACAGCGACTGTTTGAGTTGTCCGTTCTCGACCTCCAGCCGTTCGAGCCGTTGCTGCAACTGGTTCAGGCGTTGCGTGAGATCAGTGACCTCGGCTTGGCCTTGGGGAGTGAGTGGAATTGGCGGCTCCGCGTTCAGCAGCGAACCGCTCCACAAAGTCGCCCAGCATGCTCCGGCCAAAATCCGCCGCAGTTTGCTCATTTTCGAATTTCTTTCTTCGGAACGAAGTCGTCGAGTTTTCCCAAGGAAATCGGACGTGCCGGTCGTTTCGACGACCGAAACTCTGCCGGATGACGGGGATTTAAGGGTTTTGACGCCTCTCAATCGTAATAACCGTCAATGTTTAACAGCCGTGGTAGATGCGTCTCGCATCTGACCGACGCGAGGCAAGTGAGACACGGTCTACGCGAAGACCTCACAAAGCCTTCACGGAAAACTCACGAAGCGGCCCAAAATCTCGATTCGTGAAGTCCGGTCATTGTTCGGGGCCATTGCGCGCGCGACGGCACAACGAGCGGACTTCCACAACGAAACAGGCGCGTTGTGATGATCCAAGGTTTTGGCGAATTGGTGAGCCGATCTCGGCCGCTAGCACTGCTGAGCGGCGTCGTATTGAGCAGTGTCTTCGGGATGGCGGCAGAGCCGACTCGGATGACGGACGAGGCACTGACGTTGCACCGTCAGTCATTCGTCTTCGATGGACACAACAACCTGGCCATGCAGCTTCGCAAACGGCCAGACCTGACGGCGGACTCGATCGACCTGAATGCTCCGCAGTCAAAGTTGCACACGGACATCCCGCGTCTGCGTCGCGGCGGCGTCGGGGCCGAGTTCTTCGCGACCTACGTTTCCGCCGACAGCGTAAAAAAAGGGACGGCCGTCCGCGAGACGCTGGAGCAGATCGATCAGATCGCTCGACTTGTGAAACGCCACTCGGACGCAATGGAGTGGGCCGGTTCGACCGCTGATCTCGACCGCATTCACAAGGCCGACAAGGTCTCTGCACTGATTGCCGTCGAAGGGGGCAACGCAATCGAAGGTTCGCTAGTCGTCCTGCAAACGTACTTTAAAGCCGGGGCACGCTGCCTAGCTCTGACTCACGACGATACGACCGATTGGGCCGACGCCGCGCTCGACAAGACCAAGCACAAGGGACTCGCGAAATTCGGCGAGCAAGTCGTGGCCGAGATGAATCGGTTGGGCATGGTCATCGACCTGTCACACGCCTCAGAGGAAACCGCGCTGGACACGCTGATGATCAGCAAAGCCCCAGTAATCTTTTCGCACACCGGAGCACACAAGCTGGCTCCGCACCCGCGCAATGTTTCGGACGACGTCTTGAAGGGGGTCGCGAAAAACGGCGGTGTCGTGATGGTCAATTTCTATTCGGGCTTCCTCACGGCCGAGACGGTCAAAGCCTACGAGAAACGGACAAAAGCCGCCGCCGACCTCCGCAAGTCCTTCAAGACGGACGAGCAATTCCAAGTCGCACTCGTGGCGTGGCTGAAGGAACATCCGCTGCCCACGACCAGCGTGAAGGACGTTGTCGATCACATCGACCACATCGGCAAAGTGGCTGGCTTCGACCACGTTGGACTCGGCTCAAACTTCGATGGTGTCGTGAGCCTGCCACAAGACCTGCAAGACGTGTCGAGCTTCCCGCTGCTGACGCAGGAGATGCTCAATCGCGGCTACTCGCACGAGCAAGTTCAGAAGGTGCTCGGCGGCAACGCTCAGCGAGTTCTGCGCGGCGTCGAGATGGTGGCGAAGGCCGCTTCGGGCGAGTCGCCAGGGACAACTGCTGCTGGTGGCGGCGAGTAATTCGCTCAGACCAAAACACAACGGCGAGCGGTTCGGAAGT
>CAMDRI010000232.1 GCA_945906725.1 Candidatus Kuenenia stuttgartensis
TGGAGCGGCAAGGTCAAAATGGCGTTGCAGTGCGTGGCCGTGACTGCGAGTCTGCTGTCGATGGATTCGCGATTCGCGGAATTCCCCGGCTTCATCCTCGTCCGTGACTTGATCTTGTGGGGGACGGTGGCCGTGACGGTCTACAGCGGCGTCGAGTACACCTACCGCGCCTATTGGATGCTGCGGGCGTAGTCCCGGCGGACTGATGGAAGAGGTCGGCGATCAGCCCGCGACCGGTCTTCGCTCGGCAACCTGCCACGCAGCGTGCAAAACCAGCGATGGTCAGTCCTTATACGACGTATCGCTGAAACTGAAAAGCGTTGTGCCGACTCTCTGGTACCAGCGTGCGAATCAAGGCCATTTGGTGAGCGACGCGAAATCCGCCTTGATCTTAGCCGCGGCCGGGCTATCGGACTTCTGGCCCCGCTTCGTCCAGTATTCAACCACGCGGATAGACAGGTCGAGGTGCTTGTCGATCGAGCAGTCGCCGCGGCCGTTGATATGGTGGTTTTTACCCACTGGTAGCACGATTGGGATCATACGGATTTCATTGTTCGTGAACGACCTGATCTTCCAATCCGGCAACTCCTTGGGTTCGATGACGACGATCGTGATGTCGGTAATATCGGGGTCGGCCTTCCCCTTCAGACTTTCTTCGATCCCCTTGAGCATTTTTGGTAATTCCGTCTTCGTGAGGATGGAATCCTCACGAAGACCGCACCGAACGACCGCCGTGACGTGTCCCTTCGCCTTCTTCCCGAGGTGAGCGGACACCTCGGTAAAGTACTTCTGAAACACACCCTCTTCGTCCCACACGAACTTCTTGTTCACATACCGAGCGGCGGTGGTGGCTTCCAACTGTCCGAAGATTTCGTGTTCTCCGTTCCATTCGTCCACCAGTTTGGCGAGGGCTAATTCGTTGATGCCGTTCCAGAAAATGCTTCCGTCTTTGGGGGTGGTCGCGTCGAACTGCTCCAGTAGCAGTTTGTACGCCCCGTCCGCATAATTATATTGCTTTTCGTCGTCCCTAAACTGCTTGGCGACATCCGCCATTTGTTGATGGGGACCCATTTTGCTCCAATACCCCAACGGCATCCACGAACGGTTTATTGCGACATCCGCCATTTTGGCGGGCCAGATTTGGTTGGGCGAGCGGAGTGCCACCCCATAGTTCGCCTGCCCCACTCGTTGCGCTCCGGATTGCGCCATCTGTCGTTGGTTCACCGCTGCAATCAGCTCGCCGCTGAATTGCTTGGTCCCGAACAACGCATGTGCCAGGGTGGAGTCACGCTTGATTCGTTCCAGCCATTGGACGTCGTTTTCGCCGAGGGTTTGCGGGAATTTTTCGACCAATTCGACATACAATTCGAAGGGAAGCTTTCCGAGATAGCTACTGGGGGCAGTCATGAGTGAACCCTATTTCTGTTCGTTGACCCATCACGTATTCCTGAAAATGATAGCGAATCAGGTCGCGGAGTGCATGACATGGTTGCTGGGCGGTCCCTCGCCTTTGTGGTTGACGCCGACGAGCCAGAATTCATAGCGGACGCCGGGAATCAGGGGACTGAACTCGACGACTGAGACGGTGGTGGTCGGGGAACTGCCGGCGACTTCGGGAGCGCCCCCGGCGGGCTGGCGATCGGCTCGCAGTGTGGTCGTGTGCCCCGGCAAGGCGGAGACGGACAGTGTCTGCGCGGTGGCGTTGTCGCCGTCGCGATGCAGGCTCTCCAAAAGATCGAGCGCTTCACGCCCTTTTCGGGAGGAACCGGCCCGCCCGGCCTCGCCCATCGTGGCCGCCGCGTCCGCCGCCTTCAACATGGCCAAGCGGGCCACAACCTGCGCGGAGCAAGGCGTTCAACTTGAACGCCTTCGTTGCGTCTCGCGAGTCATCCACGGCCAGGATCAACTCACCAATCTCGATCTCGTGCAAAACCGCTTCATTCGGCATGTCGGCACCTCCCATCGTGTGGAGTGATGAGCGAAATGATCGGAACGAATCACGGACGACATGTCAAATCTGACCAGACGGATTGCCGCGACATCAACGCTCAGCATCGCGCCCTGGTCTTGGCGTTCATCTCGCGCGAGCGGGCGGCTACATTGCGTCGGGTTTGAAATCGTTCGTGTTCGGAAAGGGTTGCTCATGCGTCGTCTCGTGGTGGGTTGCGGTCTCGCGTTGCTCGTCGCCGTTGGTTCGCTGGCTTGGGGCGAAGTCGCTCCGGAAGTCGTGACTCGGCTGACTTCGGATTTAAAATACCTCGCGTCGGATGAACTCGAAGGACGCGGCGTGGGGACCAACGGGTTGAACGTCGCGGCGGATTACGTTGCCAAGGCGTTCAAGGATGCGGGACTGAACGTGACCACGGCCGGGGGCGATCCGTTTCAAGAATTCACGATGACCACCGGTGCGAAGCTTGGGCCGGCGAACACGCTGAAATTGGTCGGACCGGAAGGGAAGACCATCGAACTGGCGATCGACAAAGATTTTCAAGTCTGCTCGTTCGGAGCGTCGGGCACCTTCAACGCGGAGTTGGTCTTCGGCGGCTATGCGATCGACGCGAAGGACGACAAATACCAAGACCTCGAAGGGATCGACATCAAAGGAAAAGTCGTGATCGTGATTCGCAAGACGCCTCGGCAGGGGGACGCTCACGGGCCGTTCGCCGCAGGACACGGCGGGCAATCGCGCCACGCCGACTTGCGAGCGAAGATCAGCAACGCGTTCGGCAAGGGGGCGGCGGCGATACTGTTCGTCAACGATGTTGCGTCCGGCAAGAAGGAAATCGAGCAGGCCAAGCAGCGAGCGAAGGACGCGGCCGAACCGGTTGTCGATGCTGCCGCAGTACTGCTGGCCGCCGATGCGAACAACGCTGAAGCCGTGAAGGCGGCTCGCGAAAAACTGGACGAGGCGGTCAAGAAGGTTCAGCAACATCGCGACGCGGCCACGAAGGTCGAGACCGACGTGCTGATGAAGTTCGGATATGCCGGGTTCAATCAGAATGCGGGAGGGCCGATTTTTCATGTGACCCAGGCCACGCTCGACCAGGTGTTGCAGGCATCGCTCAAGAAGACACTCGCGGCGTTGGAAGCAGAGATCGACCAGGATCTCAAACCGAGAACGGCCGTGCTGTCCGGCTGGAAGGCCGAAGGTCAGGCGTCGGTTGAGCTCATCAAGACCGATGTGAAGAACGTGATCGCGGTCATCGAAGGGCAGGGGGAGTTGGCTGAGGAAACAGTCGTCGTCGGTGCGCACTACGATCACGTTGGCTTCGGCGGACAGAACTCGCTGGCTCCCGGAGTCAAAGACGTTCACAACGGAGCGGACGACAATGGATCGGGGACCGTGTCGCTGATCGAATTGGCTCGACGTTTCGGCGCTCGCAAGGAACCGCTCAAGCGGCGGTTGGTGTTCATCGCATTCACGGCAGAAGAGATGGGCTTGATCGGATCGGATCGCTACTGCAAGGAGCCGATTTACCCGCTCGAAAAGACGGTCGCGATGATCAACATGGACATGGTCGGCCGCCTGAAAGAGGAAAAACTGATCGTTTACGGCACGGGCACGTCGCCCCACTGGAAGGGGCAGCTTGAGCGACTGAACGGAGTCTCGAAGTTCGAACTCGTGATGAAGCCAGAAGGCTTTGGCCCCAGCGATCAGTCGTCATTCTACGCCAAGAAGATTCCGGTGTTGCACTTCTTCACCGGCACACACAGCGAATATCACCGCCCCGGCGACGACGTGCATCTCATCAATTTCGATGGCATGGCTCGCGTGGTCGACATGATCGAGCAAGTCACTCTGGAAACGGTGCAGGCCATTGAGAAGCCGCAGTACGTCGAGGTCAAAGGCTCCGGTGATCAGGCCCAAACTCGCAGCGGCGGCAGCCGGCCATATTTCGGCTCGATCCCCGATTTGGGGAACGAAACGCCTGGCTACGCACTTTCGGGTGTCACTGGCGGCGGCCCAGCCGACAAGGGAGGAGTCAAAGCTGCCGATGTCATTGTCGAATTCGGCATGAACAAAATCAGCAGCCTCGACGACTTTGATCTCGCCCTGCGAAAATTCAAATCGGGAGAAGAAGTCGAAGTCATCGTGCTCCGCAAAGGCGAACGAGTGACACTGAAGGTGACGTTGGGGCAGCCGAAGTAAATGTGGTCTTCACGACTCTTCTGGCGCTTGTTTCTGACCTACGCCGCGTTGACGGTCGTGGCGGCGGTTGTGTTCGTCGTCATATTTTTGAGCCGCCAGCGTGAAGCGATTGAATCGGAAGTGCGGCAGCGGTTGCGCGACGAGGCGGCGGTGTTGCGACTGCTGGCCGAATCGGTGTGGGAATCGTCGAATGCTCCGGTCGAAGAATTGCGGGCGACGTGGCAGCCAAAGCTGGAGTCGCTCGGACGTGAGGTTGGCACTCGGCTGACCCTGGTTCGCGCGGACGGAACCGTGCTAGCCGATTCGTCGGCCGATGCGCGGCAGATGGAGAATCATCGAGATCGTCCGGAAATCGAACAAGCCGCGGAGTCGGAAGATGGAGTGGGCTTCGCGACTCGATCAAGTCAGTCGGTTGGTGTGCGGTTCGAATACTGCGCGGTGCGAGTGGGATCGCGAGAGGAGTCGCGCGGATTTGTGCGAATCGCGCTGCCGTGGACTCCGTTCCAAGAACGATTGGCGGCCTCTGCGCGGTTGGTGGCCGGCACGGCGATCATGGTCACGCTGTTGGCGCTGTTGGCGACTTATTTTCTGGAGCGGCGGCTGGTCCGGCCGCTCGAACAATTGACTCAGGCCGCGCAGGCGATTGCGTCGGGCGATGTCGGCCAAGAAGTGATCGTGCGGAATCGAGATGAGATCGGCACGCTCGCCGTCGCCTTCAACATGATGAGCCGCGAGTTGGCTCATCGGCTCGAACAGTTGCAGGCGAATCGGCGCGTGCGGGACGAGAACAGCGATCTGATGGAAACGGTGCTGGGGTCGATGATTGAGGGAGTTGTCGTGATCGATTCTCGGCAGCGGATTCTGTACGCGAATGCCGCCGCCGGTCCGCTGCTCGATTTGCCGAAGGCTCAAGCGGCCGGCCTGTCGCTGTTCGAGGCGGCTCGGCATCCGCGCGTGCAACAGGTGGTCGAGGCGGTGTTGTCCGGTCGCACGCCTGATCGAGTCGAATACGAAGTGCCGCGCACAAACGCGATCGTCGCGTTGATCGGTTCGCCGTTGCCGGGCGATCCGCCGCCGGGAGCGGTCCTCGTCCTGCACGACGTGACCGAATTGCGACGGCTCGAAAATCTGCGCCGCGAGTTCGTGTCGAACGTCTCGCACGAGTTGAAGACTCCGCTGACGACGATTCAAGCCTACACTGAAACGCTGCTCGACGGTGCGATCAGCGATCCGAACAACAACCGCAAGTTCCTGGAGCGGATCGACGAGCAGGCCGAGCGGTTGCACAAATTGATTCTGGACTTGCTGAGTCTCGCGCGGATCGAATCGGCCGAGGACGCCTACGAACTGCTGCCGGTCCCCGTCGCGAAGACTGTGCAGGTGTGCTTGGATGAGTACTTGCCGGTCGCCGCGTCGAAAGGGGTCGAATTGCAGTCGTATCCGCCGCCAGAGAGCGTCGTCGTTTGGGTAGACGAAGAGGGCTTGCTGACTGTGCTCAATAATTTGGTGGACAACGCGATCAAGTACACGCCGTCGGGAGGTCGTGTGTCGTTGCGTTGGCGCATCGACGGCCGCCGAGTGGTGATCGAGGTTGAGGACACCGGCATCGGTATTCCCAAGCAACATCAAGTCCGCATCTTCGAACGGTTCTATCGTGTGGACAAAGCCCGCTCGCGCGAGTTGGGAGGCACCGGACTTGGCCTGTCGATTGTGAAACATTGGGTCCAGGTTTTCGGCGGTACTGTCGAAGTCACCAGCGACCTCGGACGCGGCAG
>CAMDRI010000233.1 GCA_945906725.1 Candidatus Kuenenia stuttgartensis
CCAACACCAGCAGCATCTCGGCAAACGTGAAGCCGTCACGAGCCAGACTTCGCCGTCGATGGAACCTGTCACGACACATGACTCATCGCCGCTAGTTCTGCGACCAATTGTTGATGTCATCACCCGTGTCGTCTTGCCGATCCGGGCCGGCTGACCAGATCGCAGGCTTGCCGGTCGTCGATTGGTGATTGCCCGAGGCCGGGTACTCGTACCGCAACGCATTCTTCCAAGCGTCGAACGGAATCTTTTCCAAGTACGGCGCACGCGGCTTGGCCGAATCGTCCGTCTGTTCGGGAGTCATCAGCATTTGAATCACCGAATCGCCATTGCCTTCGGGAAACTGGCCATCGTGCTCGGCCGCGTATTGCTTCACGGCATTCTCGAAGCCGGCAATGCTGATCCGTGACGCTCGACGATTCGCTTCGTCCTGCCGACCAAGCAAGTTCGGCACAACCATCGCCGCGATAACGCCCAAGATCGCGAGCACCAACAACACTTCGATCAACGTGAACCCCGCACGGACGGGACGGCGGCGAGAAATATGGCGAGCGACTTGCATGGCGGATTCCTTGCGGATGGATTTCTGGCGGGACTGTTCTGGTCAACCAAACCCGTCCCCAGCAACGCGGGTTTCGGAATTTCACATCAGGGTACTGAAAGGCACACCCTCTGAAAATGGGCGGCGGCGGGAATCGTATTCGACCAACGGGACAGTCACCTGAACCTGACGAATCCCGCCACAAATTTGGAATGAATTGTGAGAATACGACCGGCCAACCGGATTGTTCCGCTGATTCTATCCTCGCCGGCAACTCACAAATCGCGTGTCTGAAGGAACAACGCCTTCTTCTCGCCCGGCAGCGTAAAGTCGAACCCGCATTGTTTGAAGAACTCATCGTTTGACGTGATCGCCATGACCTCCAGCACCTGACGTTCACAGGCTCGCTCGACGCAGCGTTGCACAAGCTGCTTGCCGATGCCGGCACCACGGAAGTCTGCGGCGACGGCGAGACTCCGAATCTCGCTCATCTTTGGCGAGTAGATCTCCAGCGCCGCGAAGCCAACGATCCGCCCCTCGGACTCGGCGACGAAGCCGTGCAGCACGAGGTCTTCCAACTCCTGCGCGGTTCGCGGCAGCAGTTTTCCGATGGCCACAAATGGCTCGATGAACGTCGCGATGGCCCGCAAGTCCTCGGATCGGACGGAGCGAATCGAGACGGAAGGAGTCGCGTCGGACATTGATCTCTCACGAAAGGATCTTGGGATGGCGGAATAATAGCTTCGACTCAGAATGAGTGGCAGTTCGCAAAGCAGCTCACCTCAGCCACGACGGCGCTCGTGAGCACTGACTTCTGGAATGGTCAGACAGCCCCACTGCAACGCTTCGTCCTGCCGGTACTGCTTGCCGAGCGTCAACGCGGTCGTGGCCTTTGCCAATTCGTAGCCGAGATAAAACGAGTGCGCAGAATCGATCGGCACTGTCCGCGTGATTTCGTCGAACAGTTCAAACGGATCAGTGCCGTGCCAATGACCATCGCGATTGAGCAGGTGCAGTTCGCCTCGCTCCACGAAGATGCGGAAGTTCGCGTCACGAATCTGCTCAGCCAGCCGACACAGTCCGGCCTCGCCCATCTCGTGGACTTTCACGTCGCGCAGCATGACAAGCTGCGAGTTCACATGCTTCGGCAGTACGCGATTCGTCACCGCGTGCCGCATCACCCGGCGAGCGAGATCAAACTCTTTGACGGCCGAGCGGCACCATTGAGCAACCTCAGTCGCCAAGACGCTGTAAATGCCAAGTTCCTGACAGATCGCCGCGAACAAAAAATTGAGCCCGGCACTATCGACCTCGGAAAGCTCGGTCAGGTTGCCGATGCCCATCATCATCGCCGCGTCAGGCCAGCGGCGACGGGCCTCGAAGTACCGAGCCAGCGACGCCGCGAAACCGAATCCAATCGGTTCCAGAATCGGATCGATGCGAACTCTTCGGCCAGCGGCCGTCAGTTGTTCGATCGTTCGCTGCAACGAATCCGCGTCTTGCGGCTGATCGGGAATGACAACCAACTCCGCGTCGCAACCGGACAACCAGTCGATGTTCGAACTGTTGCAGCTCAGGACCAACTCCGCACCTGCCTCGACCGCCCCTTCGACTTCATTGCGGTCGAAGCTGTCAATCGAGACGCGAAAGCCCTCGGAACACAACAGCCGTGTGACCTCACCAACTCGCGGCCAGCGTTCGTCCGGAATGCAGCCGAGGTCGATGACGTCTGCTCCGTCTTGCCGGTATTTCTCGGCTTGCGCGAGCAACTCTTGGTCGCTCAACCGCGGCGCGTGATTGATCTCCGCCAGAATCTCGATGTCGTACCGACTGAGATCCGGTGAGGATTTCGCTCGGCCGCCGAAGTATTCTGGCAAATCAAACATGTCCTTCGGACCTCGCTCAAACCGAGCACCGAACTTCTGCGCCAGCGATTCCAAATCACCGCCACACCATCCCGGTAGCAGAACACGATCGATGGCTTGGGGCGCGTCCAACTTTCTGGCGACAAAATCCACCGACATCAACGCTGCCACACTGATGCCCAACACGGCGACGTCGTACTCGAAGCCGGCCTTCGGAGCGAGCGTTGCCAGCAACTCGCGCAACGAGACCTCGGCCAGTCGCCCCGTCACGAACAAGATGCGTTCCGCTGGCATTAGATCACCGCTCCGCGCCACCGTTGACGTTGATGATCTGTCCGGTGATGTAGTTCGCCTCGCGGCTGACGAGGAATCGAGCGGCGGCCGCGATGTCTTCGGGAGTTCCCCAACGTTTCATAGGCGTCTCACGCAGGACTCGCTCTTGCCAAAGCTCACTGGCTCCTTCGCCCCACTTCGTCCGAATCCAACCGGGCGCGAGACAGTTGACTCGGACGGTCGGCGCAAGACTCATCGCCAGCGAACGAGTGAATCCCATGATCGCGCTCTTTGCGGCCGAGAAGAGTTCGCCGCTGTCCCCTTCCATACCGCGTTCTGCTTGATCCCAACCGATGTTGAGGATCGTTCCGCTGCCGGTCGCAACCATCTGTCGACCGACCAACCGGCTGAGCCGCAACGTGCTCCGCACATCGACCTCAAACAGCCGCTGCAGTTTGTCGTCGAAGCTCAGCTTCGCGGCCTCACCAGTCAGCAAGTCGGCTCCCGCGTTGTTCACCCAGATGTCGATGCTTCCCAGTTCATCCCAGCAGCGATCGACGAATGCCGCGAGGGAACTCTCATCGCTGAAGTCCGCCAAGACGGCCGACGCCCGACAACCAATCGACCGCAATTCCGTCGCCAGCACCTCCGCCGAGGACACGTTTCGAACTCCATGAATGACGACGTCAGCACCCGCACGAGCGAACTCGGCAGCGATGGCTCGGCCAATCCCAGAGGTTGATCCGGTGACAACTGCTCGCAGACCAGCCAAGCTGCTGAATTCGACGACTTTCACTGAAACCTCGCGTTTTTTGGAGAAGAACCATCGTTGACGATAGATCGGTGAGCCGGAATAATCCGTTCCGTTCCGCAATTGGTGACTAATTGAATCTGCCTGTCTAACTTTTAGTTGCACATTTCCGTGGCGATTCCGCCAGTTCTCGGCCCTCAAATCAAGGGCAATCATCTTACTCCCGGATTCCAGTCTTCAACGTTTCTCATTTGACCACAAGTTCATTCGCCAGCGGTGAGGCCGAAATTGCTTCGTCGTTGTTCGCTTGTCCCGCGAGCCGTTTTTGTCGATGGCTCGGTGGCCAGAAAACACAACGCCATTGTATTTAAGGACCGCCTCTTGGCCGACGATTCGCAACTTGACCCCTCACGAGAGATGCCCTCGCCGGCAATCTCTTCGAATCCATATTCCGAACGTATTGAGGAAAAAATGCTCGAACTTGTTGAATCTCCCGTCCGCCAGAAAAAATCGCTTGCCGAGAAGAATCAACTTCCCGACCAGTTTCAGCGTGAGTTGGTCCAGATGTTCAAATTGCTCTCCGATGAAACTCGGTTGCGTGTGCTGATGTATTTGTACCGCGAAGCCGAATTGCATGTCTCGGCGTTATGCGAGCGATTGCAACAAAGCCAACCAGCCGTAAGCCACCACTTGGCCTTGCTGCGCGAAGCCGGTTTGATCGGTTGTCGCCGTGACGGCAAGCACAACTTCTATTCGATCCGTCAGACACACTTCCACCGCGTCGTCGCGCAACTTTTTCAAAATATTGCCGACCCCGGAAAGCTAGAGTTTCGATTCGATGAGTTCACCGTCACCCCGCGACGCAAAAGCGAAGCCTGATCGGTCAATGGTCGGATGATTGCTCTGAGTAAGCGGAGCCGTGCGAAAGCCGGGTCCGCTTTTTTGTTGTGTTGCAGGCGGCTCGCCTGTCTCTAACTCCGCCGTTTCGTTCAGGCTGGGCGCCTGCACCACAAGCGACCCGCCGTTTCTGCCGCTCGAACCCAAACCAGGAACTTCGATCCGCCCTACAACCGGCACATCCGGAAACTCTTGCCAAAGCTACGGCGAACACCCAACCGATACTGATTCAGACGATTGGGCGGATCTTGACCGTCTTGAAGGGTGTTTCCATGCCATTGCGAACTGTCTGGCGACCGTGGAAATGGGCCAACTTGGTCCTGAGCGGCGGCCTACTCATCGGCTGCTCGACTTCTGAAAAGAAGCTGAGCTACGTCGGCGACACAGACTTGCAGCACTACAAAGATGTCGTCACCTCGATCGACTATCCAACGGTTAACCAAGAGACTCCTGACACTGTCAGCTACTCCGACGAACCGCGCCGCATCCGCAATCCACGCAAAGATGAGATTTGGAATCTCGGTCTCGAAGAGGCGCTGCACACCGCACTCGCCAACAACGAAATTATCCGAGACAACGGCCAATTCCTCTCCCCTGGCAACCGTCTGTTATCGAACCCCGATTTCGTACAGTCGGTTTACGACCCTGCCCTGCAAGACACGAACACTCTGTTTGGTCAGAACGGCGTCGAGGCCGCGCTGTCCGAATTCGACGCGCAGTTCACTGCGAATATGCTCTACGGCCGCAGCCAAAGCATCGCCGAAAACAGCAGCTTCGGTGGCATCACGAACGGCGACAATCTCGGTACCCAGGCCGGAGACTTCCGTGCGGCACTGTCAAAAACCTTCGCGAATGGCGCTCAAGCTTCGATCCAGCACAATGTGCTCTATCAAGGCTTCGACCAGAATGGCGGCGGAAATCCGCGGCTCTTCCAGTCGTATTTTACAAATAATCCGAGCGCGACTCAGAACGCCGGACTGCCAGGGCTTGAGTTCGATTACCGTCAGCCCTTGTGGGCGGGTGGTGGCACTCGATTTACGCGCATTGCCGGCCCCATCAGCCGTCGCCCGACGCTACAAAACGTCCCACAGGTCAATCAAGGCGTAGTCATCTCGCGAATCCGCACCGACATCGCACTCGCGGACTTTGAACAGGCCACGATCGGTTTGGCCAAAGATGTCGAAGATGTTTATTGGGAGCTGTATCTCGCCTATCGTGCCTTCGACACCGACACCACGGCTCGGAACAGCTTCCTGCACACTTGGCGCGAAGTGAAAGCCAAGACCGACCAAGGCCTGGAAGGTGGCAGCGCAGCAGATGAAGCTCAAGCTCGTGACAGCTACTTCGACGCGCGGGCCGCTTCGGAGAATTCGCTGTCGAACGTCTACAACACCGAAGGCCGTTT
>CAMDRI010000234.1 GCA_945906725.1 Candidatus Kuenenia stuttgartensis
CCTTGCTGAATGAGATAGCGGACGAGATCCAAGTTATGGATTCCGATCTTCACGAGCGTGACAAGATTGTCTGGCCGGACGGAGAACGGCAGATCGGTGATGCTCCCTTTCTTGTGGAGAAACTTCGTCGTCCACGCGGCAAAGGGGCCAAAGAGCAGTGTCTTTTTTCCATCAAGCATCCGTGTGTCGAGGTGCGGCACAGCCATCGTTGGTGCGGCATCGAGCGCCTGCCCATAGACCTTCGCCTGATGTTTCTCGACGACCTCGGGATTGTTGCAGACCAACCACTGGCCACCGATCGGGAAGCCGCCGAGTCCCTTGGCTTCAGGAATTCCAGACATTTGCAGCAACGGCAGACTGCCTCCGCCCGCACCGACGAAAACGAAATTTGCTCGGTTCGTGCGAACTTCATTCGTCGCCAGATGCTTGGCACGCACTTCCCATCCCGCATTTGTTTTTCGCAAACCGACCACGCGATGCCCCGAGGCGATGCCGCAACTTTCTTGCTGACCTAGCCATTTCAGGAGCTGGCGCGAGATCGCGCCGAAATTCACATCGGTGCCGCCATTCATCTTCGTCGCAGCGATGGGTACGTCGCCGCGTCCATCGAGCAACAGTGGAGCCCAACTCGCGATCGTGGCGCGGTCGGTGGAATACTCCATTCCTTGAAAGAAATGATGAGCCGACATCGCGGCATGCCGGGCTCTCAGAAAGTCGATCTGTTCTTCGCCATGCACAAAACTCAGGTGCGGGATGGGGTTAATAGACTCCTTCGGGTTGTCCACCATGCCGGTGGCCACGGCGTAACTCCAAAACTGCTTCGAGTGCTCAAACTGCTCGAAGATCTCGATCGCTTTTCCGACGTTTACCGATCCGTCGGCCTCCCGTTTAGGCGTGTAGCTCAGCTCGCAAATGCCGGCGTGCCCGGTCCCCGCATTGTTCCAACCGTCCGAGCTTTCCTGCGCCAGCCCGTCAGTGACTTCATAGAGCTGGATGGAAAGTCGCGGCTGCAAACACTTCAGCATTGCCGCGAGATGAGCGGACATCACTCCGCTGCCAATCAGGATCACATCTGGGTTCTCGATGTAAGTCGCCGAAGTCAGAGATTGCGAATCGAGAGACATCGGCGGAACCTCAAGTTTTGCGTCGCAGAAGTCGTGAGACGTCGAATTCAAGCCAACCCGAACACTGAAGTCTCACGCCTTCGGCAAAAAGCCAACAACGGTCGCAGCAACAAACGCGAAAACACCTGAACCGAACGACGGCTCAAGTGTTCTCGCGGAGTTTGCTGGAACTTCGAGAAGTCCCAGCACAGGGCATCACACTCGATCAACCTTACTTGCGGCCGACAGTTTGAACCATCGTGTAAGTCACTCGACCCGAGGTCGGGCAGACGTGAGCGACAAATTGAGCCTTTTCCGGAGTCACATGAGATGTCTTGGCCGTCGCGGCCGGCGGCAGCATCACGCTGTCGATCACATGGATGACTCCGTTCGAAGCGTCGATGTCGGTTGCAACCAGACCAGCACCGTTGATGGTCGGCACACCATTCTTGATCGCGGCGGTCAACATGCCGCCTTGAACGGTCTTCAATTCCTTCTTGCTCAGCACGTCGTTCGAGAACACTCGACCGGCGACAACGTGAAACTTCAGAATCGCCGCCAGCTTCTCTTTGTTCTCCGGCTTGAGCAGGCTCTCGACCGTTCCGGCCGGCAGCTTCGCAAACGCTTCATCCGTCGGAGCGAAAACAGTCAGCGGCTTGTCACCAGACAGCACTTCGACCAACCCGGCCGCCTTCGCAGCCGCGAGCAACGTCTTGAACGTCCCCGCCTTTGCAGCCGTCGCCGGGATGTTGTCGCCAGAGGGCAGCAGCACTTGATCGACAACGTGAATGATCCCGTTCGAGCACTGAATGTCGGCCTTCACGACCGTCGCTTGATCGACTCGCACATTGCCCTCTTCAACCTTGATGTCGACTCGCTGACCATTCACGGTCGCTGCCGCATTCAACTTCACCACCTGGGCCGCCGCGACTTTGCCTGACACGACGTGATACGTCAGCACCGACACGAGCTGGGCTTTGTTCTCCGGCTTCAGCAACGTCTCGACCGTTCCCGCTGGCAACTTGGCGAACGCTTCATCCGTCGGAGCAAAGACTGTGAACGGCCCTTTGCCTTTCAGAGTCTCCACCAATCCACCGGCCTTCAAAGCCGCCGCCAACGTCTTAAACGAACCGGCCTCAACCGCCGTCGTCACAATGTCCTTTTCGGCGGCATTCGCAGTCGATCCTTGGACCACACCAATTGCGGCCATCGCCGCGACACTCAGGAAAAACCTTCGACTCAACATCACACACGCTCCTTGCTGGGTTTGTTGATTGACGAACGCGAATCAACACTGATTCGTCATTTCATAAATCATTCAAAACGTTCACTCCACCTACACCGGAACCATTCCGGCGACTTAACTCACAATTCTTGAGAATTCCGAATTCCTGCATTCACCAGATCAGCCGCAGCACGCTAAGCGTCGGTTCTCTTCGGATAAGCCGGACGCTGCCGCATACCGGCGATTTCGAATCGCGTCTCAGAATCGAACGCGATCGCGATTGGGGCCGCTTCGAGCAATTGCTTCACCGTCTGTTCGCGATAGTCAAAGATCGTTTTCAGGTCGCGCCGGACCATCAGCGAGTGCATCGCTCGGCCTATCCAGCCCAGCGGCAGCCTGTAGTTCACTTCGTCGGTCATTCGCGTTGAGTTGCCGACGGATTCAAACGTGTGACCGTGATGCCACAGGGCATACGGGCCGCGCAGTTGCACATCCACGAATTCATGCGGCGGATTCCAGACTGTGATGGCGGTCGTCCAATGGACCGGGAGGCCGTGAACTCGCAGCGCGTACTGAATGATCGAGCCGACTCGCATTTCGATTTCGCCGGGAGTCAGGATTTCAAACTGCAACCACGGCGGAGTCAGCGTTTCCAAGTTCCGCGCATCAGCGAAAAACGCGAAGACTTCGTCCAAGGGGCGTGAGATGATTTGCTCGCGGATCAGTCGATAAGTGCTCATGGCAATGCTCATTTCGGCGACGATGATTTGCGGTTCAAGACTGCTCGGAGCGCGGTTTCCAAGTCCGGGTGCTCAAACTGGAAATCATTCTGCTGAAGTCGCTCGGGGACGACGCGAATGCTGGAGAGCAGCAACTCATCGGCCATTTCGCCGAGGACCAGCCGCGCCACAAAACCCGGCAACGGAAACAATGTCGGCCGCCGCAACACTCGGCCCAAGACCCGCGTAAACTCCGTGTTGGAGACCGCATTCGGAGCAACGGCGTTCACCGGCCCCGACAACTCTTCGGTTTCCACGGCGAACAACAGAGAGCGCACTAAATCGGGGAGCGAAATCCAACTCCAGTACTGTCTCCCGCTGCCGATCTTTCCTCCCAGGCCCAATCGAAACGGCGTCAGCATTTGCTTCAATGCGCCACCCTCCGGCGACAAGACAACGCCGATTCGCATCTGAACAACCCGGATGCCGGCATCGACGGCCGGCTGCGTCGCTCGCTCCCATTGTGTGCAAACTTCAGGGAGAAACCCGCGTCCGGGAAGTTCCGATTCACCGAGCGGATGATCGCCGCGATCGCCGTAGTAGCCAATCGCCGACGCACAAACCAGAACTCGCGGCGGATTCGACATCGCGGCGAGCGACTTGCAAAGTCGCTGCGTGACATTCACTCGGCTATCGCGAATGCGGAGTTTTTTTGCAGGCGTCCAGCGACCGTTGGCAATGTTGTCCCCCGCCAAGTGGACGATCGCATCAACACCGCTAAGCCCGGTGGAATTGACCAGCCCGGACTCCGGATTCCAAGGGATGTTTGCGCCCTGCCCACCGCTCGAATTACCGCGAACTAGACGCCGCAGCTTCCACGAGCGATCAATGATCGCCTTTGAGAGCGCGGAGCCAACAAGGCCGGAAGCTCCGCTAACGGCGATGGTCATGGCTCGCGGAACCACGGGAGCGAACGGTTGGGCAAAAACTTGGTTTACGGCGGCGATCATGGGGCATTCCTGGATTGAAGTCGTGAAATTTTTCTATGGCGCGGATACGACGAAGTTTTTAATGCGAGACCTGTCGTTCAACCGCCGCCAAATTTCAGTCTGAACTGGTCCTGCAGTCTTCTGACGGCGACTTCTTTGCTCTTGGCTTCCACTTCAACGGTCAGGCCGAGTTCGGCCCAGCAGACGGGAAAATCGTTGATATCAATCTCGTCATGATGCCGCGCGGGTTTCGGCCCGGACCAGCCAGCCAACGGACTCGAAATGTGAAACAGCGGCTCGCGGTTCCAGGTATCGATGGCCGCTGCGGTGGCATCTTCAATGCTTAGTTCGTCGGGCAAGCAGCGGTGATGATGGACGTCGTAAACGACCGGTAAACCGGTAAAGCGAGACAACGAAAGAAGGTCGGATGGAGTGTAAGTCTTGTCGTCGTTCTCAATCGTCAGCCGCGATCGAACAGCCTCTGAAAGCCGATTCACATTGCGAGCGAACGCCGCCAGTGCGGACCCTTTATTGCCGTAGGCTCCGCCGCCATGAATGTTGATGACATCCGCGCCGACCCATTCAGCGACTTCCGCGTGATACTCCAAATCCTGAATAGACCTTGCGACCACATCCTCGCGCGGCGAGTTCAGCACGACGAATTGATCCGGATGAAATGACGTCCGAATATCCTGTTCGGCCGCGAAATCTCCGCAGCGCCGAAACGTCTCAATGATGCTCGTCGCGTCCGGCAAGTCATCGACCCGATAGCCAGCTTCGGGATGCGTCTTGATCGGCAGAATTGAACTCGGAATCCGGAAACAGCCGATGGCGTGCTCGGCACAGTATTGCAATGCCGCGAGCAATGATTCTGCATTGGCCAGGCAGAGGTCCGAAACTTTGCGGAGCCGCTCCGTGAGCGACAATCGCATCAATGACGTTGCTGTTGTCGTTCGAAATTGAATTGGCTCGATCGCGAACTGACAGCAAAGCCCCCATCGAAGTTGGGGCGTGCGTTTCGGCGTTGGGCGCTGTTTCATCCAAGTTGTCACTGTTGCCATGATCAATCATTCCTGGCATTGATTACTGCCGCGGTAATTCACGCATTCCCCTGCAGGTGCGACTCGACGAACCACAGTTTCTTATCCAGCCCGCGCGAGATCTCGGTGAACAGGTCGGCGGTGTCGGCGTCACCAAGTTCGACGGCTCGGTCGATTGAACTACGGATCGATTTGCCGACGACCGCCATTGAGGTCGAGAGCGCGTCAACGTGATCCCGTCCGGCCACGATCTCCACCGGATAGGCCGGCAGTGTGGTGCGACGCCCCACCACATTAATGGTCCCCTCGGCCTGGCCACCGAGTGCCGTGATTCGCTCGGCGACGCTGTCTGCGAAGGCGGCTGCATCTGCGGAGACGGTATCGAACAACTCGTGCAGAGCGATGAAGTTCGGCCCCTTCACGTTCCAATGTGCCTGCTTCGCTTGAAGCTGCAAGTCGATCAATTCAGCGAGCGCTTGATTGAGCAGCACTGCTAACGGAATGCGTTTCAATTCTGA
>CAMDRI010000235.1 GCA_945906725.1 Candidatus Kuenenia stuttgartensis
CCTGGTCGTCGTCGAACTGAAACTTACCGCCGAGCGCCACGACCTTCGTCGGGTGCGTGTCGACTCCCAGACCCCAGCGGGTGTAGTCGATGTCATGCACTCCGTCGTTTCCCATGTCGCCGGTGCCGAAGTGATACCACCAGGTCCAACGGTTGTGGACGCGATTGGTCCGGTAGGGAATCATCGTTGCCGGACCGACCCAAGTGTCGTAATCGAATCCGGCCGGCGGAGCGGTCTCCTGCCCGCGTCCGATCGAGCCGCGTCGCTGGATATTCCAGCACTTGGCGACCATCACGTTGCCGATGATCCCCTCGCGCAGCAGCTTCACGGCCTCGATCATCATCGAAGTGCTGCGGCTTTGCGTGCCGTGTTGCACTAGAGTCTTGTTGCGAGCCGAGGCTTCGACCAGCAATCGTCCTTCGCGGATGTTGTGCGAGATCGGCTTCTCGACGTAGACGTGCTTGCCGGCCTCGCAAGCCAGGATCGCGGCGATCGAGTGCCAGTGATCGGGCGTCGCGATGACGACCGCGTCCACCGAATTATCATCCAGCATCCGTCGCAGATCGGCGACCGCTCTGTTGGACGGAATCTCGAATGACTTGGCGGCGGCGGCTCGGCGGTTGTCATCGACGTCGCTGACGTAGGCAACTTCGACGTTCGCGGTCTTGCGAAACAAGCCGGCGTCGTGATTGCCACGGCCTCCGCAACCAATCAGTCCAACGACCAGCTTGTCGTTCGCACTCTTGGGAGCGGCTTGCGCGGTGCAGATTGCCGAAGCGGTCAACAGGCTGGCAGATGTCAGTTCTAGAAACTCACGTCGATTGGTCGGCACGGTCATGGTCGGTCTCCAGTTTGTACCCATCCTCGATTCATGGTTTACGAAAATCGAGGCACACGATTTCCTTGTCGTCTCGCAAGAATAACCTGCCGTTCGACAACGCCGGGGCTTGCCGAGTCGATTCGAGCACCGTCGCACGGCCGAGTTCGTCGTAGCGTTCCGGAGTAGCTCGTGCGACTACGAGTTCGCCGTTCATTGTCGTGATGAACAGCTTGCCATCGGCGGCGATTAGGTTTCCTTTCCCGAAGCGAGCCTCTTGCCATTTCCGCTCGCCTGTCGCCGCGTCGATGCAAGTCAGGTGCGTGATCGGGCCCGCTCCGCCGACGTTGTCCATGCCGTACAAGTGGCCGTCGAGCAGCATCGAGGTTTGCCACTCGTTGCGGAGAACGCTCTTAGGTCCGAAGGAATCCCAGACTTCGCTGAGCGTGAATTTGTCACCCTGCGGTTTCAAAGCCAGCAACACGCTGCCGTGATTCTCGCCGGCTGAGAGGAAAACTTGCCCTTTGATTTCCAAAGGTGTCGCGATGTTGCAATGGAAGTTCGTCTTGAAGGGATACTGCCACAGCAGCAAACCTTTTTCAGGATCGACTCCCAATGCTGAACTGCCAGTGAACGCGACGATTTGCGAGCGGCCTCCGACATTCAACAGCGCTGGTGACGAGTAACCGGCTGGGTCGCTGCCGACTGTCCAAAGTTGTTTGCCGGACTTCACCTCGAATGACACGAGCGTTCCCTTCGGAGCGCCGGCCGTGACGATCACTTGTTTGCCGACGACCAGCGGCGAGCAGGCCATGCCGTACTCCGCTTCCTTGCCAGAGAGTTCTTTGACGACGTGATGCGACCAGAGCTGTTTGCCGTCACGGAAGTCATGCGCGGACAAGATCCCTTCACCGGTGAAGACAAAGACTTGATCACCCGCGATCGCCGGCGTTCCACGCGGGCCGTTTCCCATCGCATTCTGATATTCGGGAGCCAACGGCGTTTGCCAAACGGACTCGCCCGTTTTCGCATCGAGCGCGATCAGCCACTGCTTCTCGTCACGTTGCACGAGCGTCAGCATACGGCCGCGACTGATCGCGAGCCCAGACATGCCGACTCCGCCGGGGACTCGCCAGATTTCCTTCGGTCCATCGGCGGGCCAGCGATCCAGTAAGCCGGTCTCGGCAGACAGCCCGTTCCGTTGCGGGCCGAGGAATTGTGGCCACTCACCCTTGGCATCCGCTTGAGCTGCGGCACGCTCGGCCGGCAGCGAAAAGGCGATCGCAACGACAGCCATCGGGATCAGCATTCGACGCACGCATCGTTGAACAGTGGCAGACATCGTTCCTCCTTTTTGGACGCTTGAGGTCGGGCTTCGGTCGCTCGTCGCACACGGGGGCGATACTCTATCGGCCGCCGTTGAAGCCGTCGCGGGAATCGTTGCCTCCAGGGAGTCAGCCATGCCAGGAATCACTGTTGCGGTGCTCACGAATACTGCCGGGGCGCATCTCGATGCGTATCTCGCCGGGCTGTCAGACAGCGAAGAGGTGGATTCGGTCGTCGTCGCCGATCCCAGCGGAGGAAGCGAAGCATCCGCGAAGAAAACTCTGGGAGCCAAGCTGAAGAGTTTTGAGCGAGATCACATCAAAACTCTGGCCGAGCATAAGCCAGCGATGGCACTCGTGACGATGGAAGCTGTGCATTCGCCGCCAGCAATTCAAGCGGCGCTGGAGGCCAACTGCCATGTGCTGGCAGAGAAGCCGTCGTGCGTGCGTGCGGAGGATTTTGAACCGCTTGCTCGGCTGGCGGATATGAAGCATCGGCATCTGACGTTGGCGTTGGCGAATCGACTGCTCGGTACCGTGCAGGCGGCGAAGAAGCTGATTCATTCGGGACAAATCGGAAAACTCTACGGCTGCGAACTGCACATCGTCGCCGATCAAACGCGGCTCAAGAGCCCAACCTATCATCAATCGTGGTTCGCCGACAAAGCTCGCGCCGGCGGCGGGCATCTGATTTGGCTGGGCATTCATTGGCTTGATTTGGCGATGTACATGACCGGGTCAAAGATTGTTGAGGTGACCGGCTTCACCGGCATTGTCGGTGGGCAGCCGTTAAAGGCGGAGGACTCGGCGGCGATGGCGTTGCGGTTCGACAACGGCAGCTTCGGCACGATGACCAGCGGCTACTACCTCGACCGCGGCTATCACTCGCACATCAAGATCTGGGGTTCGCATGGCTGGGTGCAACTCGATCCGCATGGGGGCGAGCCGTTGCAGTGGTACAGCACGAAGGACAGTCCGCCGCAGATCAAGAAGTACGAAGGTCCGGCTGATCAATCCAGCTATACGCCGCTGGTGAAAGAGTGCGTGCGAGCCGCGATGGGGCTGACTCCTCCGCCACTCACCGGAGCCGACAGCCTGCATGTCCTGAAGACGGTCTTTGCCTGCTATAGCGCGGCCGAGACCGGACGCTCGCAGCGCGTGACGTGACGACCACGGTCGTGTCTGTTTCAATCGCGTGGCGGATGCGTCTCACATCCGACCGACGCGAGACGCGTCGACCACGTTGGGAGATCCACAATGTTTCGCTACTTCATCGTCGTGTTGGTCGTTGCCATGTTCGAGCAAACGCAAACTGTCCAAGCCGAAAGACCCGCTGCGGGTTGGACGCCGGAGTTGATGCTCAAGGTGCGGCGAGTGGCTCACGTTCGGCCGTCGCCGGATGCGATGCGCGTCGTGTACTCTGTGGCAGAGGCGGTCATGACCGAGGACCGCAGCGAGTTCGTGTCGCAGATTTGGGTCGCGAATGTGGACGGCAGCGAAGCGACTCAACTGACGTTCGCGGCGAAGTCGTCCACGAATCCGATCTGGTCTCCGGATGGCAACTGGATCGCGTTCACCTCGGAACGAACCGGGAAATCGAACCTGTTTCGAATGCGTGTCACGGGGGGCGAAGCGGAACAACTGACCGATGTGAAATCGAGAGTCGGGTTGTTCGCGTGGAGTCCCGACGGCCAGCAGTTTGCATTCGTGATGCCCGATCCGCCGACTGACGCCGACGACAAAGCCGCGAAGGCGAGGGACGATTTCCGTTGGATCGATCGCGATTTCAAAATGGACCGGCTGCATCTTGTGTCGGTCGAGAAGGACAAAAACGGCCAGCGTTTGTCGCGATTGCTGACAGCCGGAAACTTCTCGATCAGCGTGGCGGCGCGTCCGGGGGGCGGCAGTTTCGATTGGTCGCCAGACGGGAAGTCGATCGTGTTTGCACATCGGAAGTCACCGAAGGCTGATGACTGGACGTCCTCGGATGTTTCGATCGTCGATGTCGCATACGGCAAAATCACGCCGCTGGCAACGACTGGAAGTTCTGAGTTCGCTCCGCTGTTTTCACCTGACGGAAAATCGGTGGCGCTGATCGCCAGCAGTGACCCGCCGCACTGGGCCGGAGACTATTCGTTGCAGGTCATCTCGATCGCGGATCGGAAAGTAAAATTGTTGCCGGAGACCCCGGATCATCAGCCGACACTGATCGGCTGGTCGAGCGACGGAACAAGCCTGTACTTCGTGGAAACTCGCGGCACGTTGAATCGCTTGTCGGAAATCAACGTCGAGACCGAAAAGATCGGCGAACTCGTTTCCGGTGGCGAGTTGTTGCGGACGTTTGAAATGAACGCGAAAGGTTCGGCGTTCGGGTTCGTGCGCGAGTCTCCGCAAAAAGCTCCCGAAGCGTGCGTCTCACCGAGTGGCACATTTGCTCCGGTACAAGTCAGCCATGCGAACTCGCACCTGCCAACATTTCCGCTCGGCAAAGTCGAACTGCTGCGGTGGAAGAGCACTGACGGTCAAGAGATCGAAGGACTGCTGACCTACCCCGTCGGTTATCAGGCCGGCACACGAGTACCGCTGCTGTTGCAAGTGCATGGCGGTCCGATGGGCGTGTTTGTGCAATCGTTCGCCGGGAACTCTGGTGTTTATCCGAACGCCGCATTCGCCTCGCGCGGCTTCGCGCTGTTGCAGCCAAACCCACGCGGGTCGGCGGGATACGGCAAAGACTTTCGCTACGCAAACTTTCAAGATTGGGGCGGCGGTGACTTTCGCGACATCATGGCCGGAGTCGATCGAGTCATCGAAATGGGCGTGGCCGATCCGGAACGGATGGGCGTGATGGGCTGGAGCTACGGCGGCTACATGACCTCGTGGACGATCACGCAGACGAAGCGTTTCAAGGCTGCGTCTGTAGGAGCAGCGGTGACGAACCTCGTCAGCTTCACCGGCACGGCAGACATTCCCGGCTTCTTGCCTGACTACTTCGGCGGTCAACCGTGGGACGATGTGAAGCTGTACGCGGCACGTTCTCCAGTGTTCCAAGCGAACGGGGTCACAACTCCGACGCTGGTCCAACACGGCGAGGCGGATGTGCGTGTGCCGGTCTCGCAGGGCTACGAGTTCTACAACGCGGTCAAGCAACAAGGGACGCCGGCCGAAATGCTCGTCCTGCCACGTCAACCGCACGGACCGACCGAGCCGCGCATGATTCTCAAGATCATGCAGACGAACCTCGATTGGTTCGAGAAGCATTTGAAAACCGGATTTTACTGACCGGAATGGAATTTTCTAAAGACCAGCCGCATTGAAGAAGTCGGGGATGAGGTCATTACGGCGGCGGAATCGACGAATGGCATTGAGGAGTTCGTGGCGATGAGTGGACAAATCAGGGCTGTAGCCGTTGGCCAGTTGGACG
>CAMDRI010000236.1 GCA_945906725.1 Candidatus Kuenenia stuttgartensis
TTGAGCACGAGGTCGGTCGGATCGCCGTCGTCCCCCTCGCGGGCCTCGCAAAACGCCAGGAGCGTCCCCTTGGGCGACACGATCAGTGCGGGGATGCGATAGATGTTGACGTTGTCGATGCCGCTGGCAAACAGGTCCTGCTGCGTGAAAAAGGGCTCCGCTGCCCGAGCGACGGGCGATGCGGCCAGCAGGATGGCAACCGTGAGGCAATAACTGGATGTGGTTTTCATGGACTGAACTCCTCGACTCAGGATCGGTAGTCCGAACAAGCTCACTTCGTTGTTTCCCGATAACACCACTTCCCGTCGACCAATCCCCACACTTCGAAGCCCGGCGGCTGCTTCTTGCCGTTGAGCGTGAGTTCCATCTCGACCCGCGCGGACTTCCCGTCGTCGAGCGGCTTGATCGACTTGATGACTCGGTCACCGGCTTTCACTTTCGCGAACTTCACCAGTCCGCTCACCGACTTGAAGAACTTCTCGGCGACGGCCTGGCCTTTCATTTCGACGACTACCGGATCGGACAGGGCGAGGCACTTCGCGATGTCACCGGCAATCAGCGCGTCGAACAGCGCGCCCACTCGTTCGCGCAGAGCCTGTTCGGATTCGACAGTCAGCTTCGGCATTGTGCTCGACGCAGCGGGCTGCGGGGACGAGCTGACCGTCAGGCCGCTAGATCCGTTCGCCCAGGTCGCGTTCATCGCCTCGAACAGCAGATCGAAGCGGGCCTTGTGCAGATCACGCGTCGGTTTGATCGAGTCTTGCCCGTAGACCAGCGTTGTCGGATTGGCTGCTGAGTAGCTCGGCCACTCAGGCAGGCCGGGGCCATTCGGGTTGCCGGTCTTGGCGAACTGAATCCAGTGACCCTGCATCGTGCGGCTCATCGCGCGATCGGCCTCGCCCGGCAGGATCAGGTTGTCGAAGACGAACGTCACTTCGCTGCCGTGCCCGGCGCCGCGCGAATTGCGACCTCGGCCTCGGACGTAATCGAAGTAGTAAGTCCACGCTTGTGTCTGAGCCTGCTCCATCGAACGCACGAGATGCAGCGTGCTCGCGCGGAAGAAGACATCGCCGTAGAGGTCCGCCCAGATCGCTTTGTCCTCCGCCTTGAGGCCGTACAACGGCGCGAGCTTGTCGAGCCTCTTTGTCACCTCGGCCTTCGGTGGCTGATCGGTCCACGGTAGGGCAAGCGACAGGTTCCCTTCAAAGCTGTTGCAGCCGCCGATGAACGGGACGCGGTTCTGCTGACCTCGCTCGAACACAAGTTGCGGGTCGTCGGTCAGAGTGACTCCATCGACGGCGATTTCAAACCCGCCGCCGTCGTCTTCCGAGCCTCCTTGTGCGACGGTCTTCCAAGGCAACGCTCGCAGAGCCGCCGCCGTAGCCGAGTCACTCCGTGACTCGGACTGTTGGGCAATCCCCTGCGACTTCGCGTACTTCTCGCCGAGGACCGTCAGTGGCTCACGCCCGCGATGTGCGTCCGTCAAACGACGGTATGGGCCGTAACCGCCAATGCCGCTCTGCGCGATCGCTCGGTGAAACAGACCATTCGCCAGCGGCGAGGCCATCAGCATGTTGACCGCCGTGCCGCCCGCCGAGACTCCGAAGATCGTCACGCGATTGGGGTCGCCACCGAACTGCGCGATGTTCCGCTGAATCCACTTCAGCGCCGCGACTTGATCCTGCAACCAGAAGTTCGCAGGTGGCTCATCCTTCGGCAGTCCCTTCAACAACGCCGGATGCGCGAACGCTCCGAAGCGACCGAGCCGATAGTTGATCGACACAAAGACGATGCCTTGCTTCGCGAACGACTCCCCCTTGATGCGGCCGCTGCCTTGAATGAACCCACCGCCGTGAATCCAAACCATCACGGGATAGTCGTGGTTCGCTCCGCGACTCTCCGGAGCCCACACATTCAGGAACAGGCAATCCTCATCCTGATCCCCCGACAGCTTCTGCGGCGCGTCGTGCCCGTAGTCGTGAGCCTTCCTCACGCCGCTCCACTTTGCCACCGGCTGAGGCGCTCGCCACCGCAGTTCACCGACCGGCGGCGCGGAATACGGAATCCCTTTGAAGACATGCAGTCCGTCACTGCTCACGCCTTCGATCTCACCGCTGTCGATTGTGACGCGCGGCGATTGTGCCGACGCTGCCGTCGCTTCCAAGAGCAACGCGACGACCCAAGTCGTCGCGAGCAAAACCAATGCGAACTTGATTCTCATCATCGGTCACTCCGATTCCTGTGTCATGCGGCTCAAAACGCGAGATACCACTGCCCGTCAGACAGCACCCACCTCGACGGCTTCTGAGCTTTCCATTGCCCTTTGCTTTGCAGGCTGAACTGGACCTCGGCGGACTTCTGGTCCTGAGCGATCACAATCTGGTCAATTCGCACGTCCGCTTCGGTCACCTTGCCGAGCTTGAACAGGCCGGTCAGCAGCTTGAGTTGCAGTTTCACTTTGTCCGCCCCCTGAGCACGCATATAAACCGGGTCCGCCAGTTTCACGCACGACTCGACATCGTCCTGGCAGACGGAGCGTGCAAACTCTTGAAACCGCGAGCGAACCACCGGTTCATGATTCGGCCCGCCGCAACCTGGCAGAAGCAACGCAATCAATAACAACAACCATCGGATTCCTTGCGTCATTTCAGTCCTCTCGTGTGTTTGGTGCCAACTGTTAATTCAGTCGAGCGATTCATTTCGTGATCCACAGCCCGGCTTCCGGGCCAAACTTGTTGGTGAGTATTTGTAGCCGATCATCGGGTTCGGAGGCTCGCGACAGAATCGACGTGGGCTGGGCGAGGTGTCCCTCGACGTGGTACAGCCGATCGTTGGCCGAGCGAGTCTCGATCAGCGTAAACGTCGTCGTTGCGTGGTCGCGGACCAGAATCAGTCGGCGCACGGCTTTCGTTTCCCTGTCGATTTCGAGCGTCATCGACTGCATCCAACTCAGATCGAATTGCTTCGGCGTCGCGGTGATGACTTGCGTCATATCGATGGCCGACATGTGCTCCAAGCGGCAACGCTTCAGCACGTTGTTCAGCAGCGATTCCACGCGCAGGCTGTAAATTTCGGCAATGACATGCAGCGGCACACCTGTTTCGGCGAGTTCGATCCGCATGGCGCGGTGTGCGTCGAGTGTCAGCCAGATCGTTCCGTCCGGCTCACGACCCCACATCCAGCGCTGCTGGCCTTGATCCATCTCGACCCAGAAGCGATCACCCAACGTCGCCACGCGGATCGAATTGGGAAGTCGAAATCCCGGTTCGTCCGGCCGCGCCCGCACCTCGCTGACGAGATACACCCGCTCGACCCGCTCGGCATGAGCAAGCAGCGCCGCGCGGATCATTTCGGCCGCGCTGGCCGGCGACTCACGCCGCCCGAGCACGAACGCCAGCAGTACGAGCGCAACGATTGCCAGCAACGAGCCGACGACATTTGTCGTCTTTCGCTCCGCGAAAGAACGCTCTTTCACGGAGCGACAGTCGGCACTGCCCGCCTGCTGCTCGCCCCACTGCCGCAGCCGAGCGTGCATCCGCGCCTCGCGCCAGAACGCGGCGCGCGCCTCCGCCGACGCAGCCAGAAGCTGATTGAGTTCCGCCGCATCCGTGACCGTGAGCGCTTCCTCAAAGTGCCGACCGAGCAGCACCGTCAGGCGATCATCCTTCATGACGGTTCGCCCTCCGCGAGCAGTCGCCGTTCGATGCACTCGCGCAGCGCAGCCCGTGCCCGCGAGAGCGCGACATAGATCGCCTCCGCCGTCCAGCCAAGCCGCCGCGCGACCTCCGCCGGCTTATGCCCGTCGCGATATCGCAGCTCGACAGCCTTGCGAGCCTGCGGCGCGAGCGACTGCAAACAGCCTTCGAGCGCCGTCAGTTCGCGATCGGCCCGCGATGCGTCACCGGCACTCGCCGCCGCATCGCACCAGAGTTGTTCGATGACCTCATCCGACAAAGCCGCCGCCGTGCGTCCGCGTTGTCGCCGCCAATCGAACACATGCAGCCGAGCGACCGCTCCGGCCCACGCAACAAAACTGGTCTCCGGCTGAAACAATTCTGCCTTGCGAGTGACGGTGAGAAACGTCTCCTGCAACACATCATCCGCCGCCGAAAAGTCCGGCAGCATCGCCAGCACCCAACCGCGCAACTCCCCCTGATGCCGCACAAACAACCGCTGCACCAGCTCGACCTGCCGCTGTTTCACAATGTCAAAAGAACCTTCCATGCCTGAAACCGCTTGCCCCACCGAAACCTTAGCAACCGGAACTCAGGTTTGGGCGTTTTGGACTGCGGCAGCCTGCTGCCGCTTTCCGTCCAACAGCCTACTGTTGGACAACTGACTTCTGAAGCTCGATGTTCTGTAATTCAAACTCCAGACTTCTTCGGCAGCAGGCTGCCGAAGCCAAAGCGGGAGCCGTGGCCGCAATCATGCGGAATCTCACCACTGGTCCTTCCCGAGAAATAGGCGTCAACGACGTCTAATCGTACGACTGCAAATAGTGGTTGTGGCGAATTCGCAGCTCGAACGCGAACAGCTTTGCGTTCTTCAGATGGAACCGCAGCTTGAGCGGGCGTCCTTGCAGTAGATGGCAGTCCGGGTTGTCCTTCCACTTCACCACGTGCCGCACGCTGTCGGTGGTGATCGGCGTGCAGTCGGAGGCGCTGAAGCCTTCGATGACCTGGCCCTCGACGTCGAGTGCTTCGACTATGAGCGAACCGCCTTCGGCATTGGCATTGATCTCCAGCGTGTCGCCGAAGAACACCAGCGGCTTGGTCGTCAGCGTGCCGGCTTCAGCTCCGGCGTTCACCGAAACAAAGCCGTCGAGTCGCAACGTCGCCAGGCCGACGCCTTTGTTTGGCTCCTTCACATGAGGATCAAGCGCGGGCGGCTCGCCGGTATGCGTCCACCAGTTCTTCGCGTCAATGCCGGTGTAGTACATCCAGACTTCATCACCCACGATGATCGGTGCAGGCGTATAGACCGTGGACACGGTCCCCCAGTCCCAATCCTTGTTCATTTCACCATACGGGATGAACGTGGCATCGAGCGCCGTCTGTTTCCAGTCCCGCTCGGGATTGTTGAGTTCTGTTGTTGAGATGGCCCCCTGCCGACCCACGCGCAGCCACGTGGTCCCGTTACGGCTATAGACCAACTGGATATTCTTCCGATCAGTCCACGGTTTGTCCTTGGGGATCGGTGAAAGCGACTCGCTGTGATAAGTGGTAATCAAGCCGATGTAATGGCCTTCATAAGGGAACATCGACGTTTGATAGAATTGTGTCGCCAACGGCCCGTCGAGATTGCCGGGGCGAATCACCGTGACCTTCGGCGACCAATGAAGGAAGTCCTCACTCTCGATGCGGGTGACTTTCCGAGTATTCGGCGGTCCGTAACGCAGGTACGACACATAGCGATTGATCTTCGTGTCCCAAAATGGACAACTGGGGCTGTCGCTGAAGGGAATCTGTGGAGTTTCAGACGCGGCGGTCCAGTGAATTCCATCCGGCGACCAGCCAACACTCGTCCGCAG
>CAMDRI010000237.1 GCA_945906725.1 Candidatus Kuenenia stuttgartensis
ATTCGCCGACATGCTCGGCACGCTCCGTCGGCTCAGCGTCCGGCAACAGGTTTTGACCTTGGCCCTCGCAGGACCAGGGTCTCGAAAAATCCAACAACTCCTAGAAAACGCGGTGGCCTTGGCCACCTAAAATGCAAAAGTCGAACTAATAGCCTGTTGAAGAATTCTAGTTTTGTCGTTTGCGAGCGGCGTGATCAGGTCGCGAGCGCGGTTTGCGAGAATGTGATTTTGAAGTACGGCAAAGCGGGTTGAGGTTGGATAGTCGGTTTCAGGATTCGTAGGGACGGCCCTTCTGGGAGTAGTGTGGCCGGCAGAGTTGCTCCAACCACGCATCGAACCCGGCCTCCGCGAGCAGTTCATTCACCCGCTCATAAAACACATGCCGAGGCGTCTGCGACAATTCCTCGGTCGCAATCCAAAACTCTTGCTGCTGCTCCGTCCGCCAATGCACTTTGCGCTGTGTTTCGTTTCGCTACTTCGTCCCGATGCACACGAGATTCTTCGCCGTCCGCACGAAGAACCGTCCCTGCGAGATTGCGGGCGATGCGAAGACCTCTTCGTCGATGTCGTTGCGGGCGAGTTCTTGGTACTCAGCTTGCGTGGCATCGAGCACCAGCGTGCTGCCCGCTTCGTTCGTGAAGAAGAGTTTGCTGTCGGCTGCGACCGGCGAAGCGGTGAATTTGTCTCCGAATCGCTTCTTCCAGATCAGCTTGCCGGTGTGAGCGTCCAAACAGGAGCCGATCCCTTTGTCGTCGGCGAGGTAGTACCGCTCGCCGACGAGAATCGCCGACGGGACGAAGGACGTCCCGCGATCGTTCTTCCAGACGACATGCGAATTGGTGATGTCGCCGCTGCCACCCGGTTTGATGGCGAGATGCGTCCCGTTCGGACCACTCACGACAAACAGCATCCCGTGCCCGAAGAGCGGGGTCGGCACGCACTCACGAGCTAGGCCGCGCAGCGTCCACAAGCGACTGCCGGTGCGCGGGTCGTAGCCGTCGAGTTTCTCCGAACCGCTCAGCACCAACTCGACTCGATCACCGCTCGGCACGAGCTGCGGTGAGGACCACGACAACCAAACCTCCGGCCGATCCGACTTCCAGCGGTTCGCCCCCGTCTGCTGATCGAACGCGATGACATACGAAGCTCCGTAGTGGTCGCACTGCACGATGAGCTTGTCTTCAAACAGCAGCGGCGAACTGGCTGCCGCGAAACGATTCTCGAACGGGCCGTACTCGTCCGCGATCGCCCGCTGCCACAGCAGGCTGCCATCGAGATCGAAACAAAACACATCGCCGGTTCCAAAGAACGCGAACAACCGCTTGCCGTCCGTCACCGGCGAGGGACTCGCCATGCCGCTGCGTCCATAAAACAAGGTCGGCGCGGTTCCCCACAATCGCTGATGCCACCGCTCGCGGCCGGTGTCGCGATCAAAGCAGATCACATGCAATTCGCCCTGATCGCGTCCCTCCGAGGCCGTCACAAAAACTTTGTCGCCCCACACGACCGGGTTCGACGTGCCGATCCCCGGCAGCGGCATCTTCCACAACACATTCTCCGTCGCCGACCAAGTCGTCGGCACGCCGATATCCGACGTCACGCCATTCCGGTTCGGCCCACGCCAACCGGGCCAGTTCTCGGCCTGAATAGCAAAAGGTGAAAGAATTAGGACGAGAATGGCGATGCCAGTTCGCATTTGAGTGCCCTACTGTTTCTTCAATTGTTGAAAAACTTGACGGTGCGATGTACGCAGGCACGGTCGAAAAAGATCAGTGGCAAGTAAACGTAACCGCAGAGATTTCCTTCCGTCCGCATCTTGTCATCGGTTCCTTTCCAACGTCGGAAGAGTAATCCCTTGGGTTGCCACTCCTGTGTGTCGATCACTCCCAATCCTGTTTTTGAATATCTCCGTTCTCCAGACGTCACCATTTGCCACTGCCCTAGCAGCGAGAGCAGGGCATAACAGACGACGTATCCAAACATGCCGAGTCCGAACCAAAGTCGCACGCGAGGTTTCGCCTTTGTTCCGCCTCTGAAATCGGACGACGTTGCTTTCGTAAGAGACTGCTCTTCGTTCGACATGGCAAACTCCTTTGGAGTAACCGCTACCGTTCCGTTCGCAGTGCTGAGGCAAATTCGATCCCCCGTCCCTGTTCATCGCACAGCCGCAATTGCAGCGACCAGTTGTTGGGGACTTCGGGATCTTTGTGTTGTGGTCCCTGGCAGACTTTGACCAGCAGCGCGTTACGGCCGGCCTTCAGTCGGATGGGCGTGACGAAGCGATCGAAGCGGGTTCCGTTGAGCCATTGGTCTCGACCGAACACCTTCTCGCCGTTGAGCCACACCGAGCAATTGTCGTCCGCTCCGCAACGCACCTGAGCCGCTTGCTCGCGCGGGACGTCGATCTCCGAGTACGCATAGCCGACCGCCTCGCGCGTCGTTCCCAGTTGTTTGTTGAGGTCCAGTTGGCCGAGCGTGTCGGTCTCGTGGTATCTCTTCCACGCGATCTCCGAGCCCCCTTGCCCGCGATACTTGGCTTGCAGGTCGAGTTTCTTTTCTGGCTCAAAGACGGTTGCAAATCCGGTTTTTGCCGGAGCATCGAACGAGCCGATCAGCCACCAATCCGTAATCAACCCCAAGTGCTGCACAACATCCGCCGGCTCACCGAGCGATTTGAGTTTTGCCGCCGCCTGCGTGACCTGAGTGCTGTCGCGAGCTGCCTCGAACGCCTTACGGAACTCCGAGGTCGCGGCGGTTTGATCCTTGTCCTTCAACGCTCGGTCCCCCGCCGCCAGCGCGAGGCCGACCGCTTCGTACCGAAACTCCGCATCGTCCAGCCGAGTCGGCAGCCAACTCGCACGAAACGCCGGCTCCAGCTTGTCGAGCAACCCCAACACTAACCGCCTCGGCCGACCGACACGCTTGGCATCGCTGATGTATTCCTTGAAGAACTCGACCGGCCATTTCGTCTCGTCGCGTGCCAACTCGCGAGCCACGATCTCTTCATAAACCGTCCGATACCAATTCGCCGCCACCGCATTCGAGGTATCCATCGCGACCAGTAACTGCGGCAAGACCTCTAACCCATGCTTGGCCAACTCATCACGAGCCACCTTCGCCGCCGCCGCTCCTTCGCCTTGCGGTCCCGTCTTCGCAATCACTGCTAGATGTGGCAAGGGATCGTAGGGTGGGTCGAGTGCAGCAAGACCCACCAGCATCAGACAACCAGCGATCCATTTCACGGCAAGGCTCCAGTCAGCGGGTAACGAACGGGGGCGACATTCTGCGAGTCTCGCCTCGTAGTGCCAAGCGAGCGAACCACCAAGGCACGAAGTATTCGTTGATGGCAATGAATAATGAGTTCGACAACAGTTTGCTTTGTGCGAGCCGGCGGCCCAAGCCCTTGGACTTTCTCACGAATTCTTCCACTGACACGATTGACCGCTTTCGATACGTTGCGGCAGTCGTTTCATCGCCACAGATTGTGGGAGACTCCTCATGGCTGTTCTCAGTCCTGCAAAATCGGAATTTGTCGAGTCGGCTCGCAAAGCGTATGCGGATCGTTGGCAAGCCACACTGGAACGGGAGCAGTTCGGCAAGGTGATTGCCGTCGAGCCGGAATCGGGCGAGTACGTCCTCGGCAACACGCTCAGCGAAACCTCGAAAGCGGCGCGGCAACGATTCGCCAAGAAGCCCGTCCACATCTTTCGAGTCGGTGGCGGCGGTGCCGTCAAAATCGGAGGCGCGATTGCTCGTGGACGGATTCCTGGATGAACTGAACCAAGCATTTGTCACGATCGACTTCGGCCAGGGTCCGCTCGATTTCCAGGTCGACACGGGCTTTTGCGGCACGCTGGTGATCGGCGAGGAACTCTTCGATCCCGCGCACGCCGAGCCGGCCGGAACCGTCGAGGCAGAACTCGCGGCAGGTCAAATCTACGTCTATCCGTCCTTTGTGGCTCGATCCCGTTGGCTTGGAATGGATGCCGAGATCGAAATCCTGGTGGGACCGGGCAAGGAATGTCTTCTGGGAACCGACTTGCTCAATCCGCACTCGGCGAAAGGGGCGACTATCATTACGGCAACGCTAAGACGCCTTTGTTTCCAACAGCGCTTTTAGTTTTGCTTTGATAAATTGTTGGTTATCCCGTTTGTGTTTGGAGTCGCTGCCTTCGAGCACGAATTGGGCGTGCTGCAGAGCCTCAATCGCGCCTGCGTAGTTCTCTCGATGTTCATAAATTTCGGCGAGCACAACCCACAGCGCGTCGTCGTTCGGGTTCGCATCGAGATACGGCTGAAGAAAGTCCAACGCCTCCGCATAGCCAAGAACGAAGTTCATGACGCGAGCCTTGAGACTGACGGCCAGAAGTGGTTGGTGGCCACGCTGCAATAGCATGTTGCAGCACTCAAGGCATTCGCGGGACTTCTTCTTTTGAAAATAGAGTTTGGCAAGTTGCACGACAGCAAAGCTGTCGTCCGGTGCGAGCAGATGGACTTGTTTGAAACTCGTGATCGCTTGGTCGATGTTGCCTTCTTGGAGTGACATCAGTCCGAGGTTGTGCCAAGCATCGACGTCACCAGGCCGTGCTGTCGTCCAACCTGCAAGAAGAATACTGGCAGCCGCGAAGTCTCGTTGCTCCATGAATTCCGTGAGCAGTGCTTCCGCTTTCGCGACGACCAATGGCTTATCTGGAAGTAACTTGAGAGCCATCGCCGTAAGCGTCGCGGCCTCGGCGAAGTTCTTTTGGAGAATCAACGGTCCAATCAGGTTCATCATCGCTGCCGTGTTTTGTGGATCAAAACACAAGGCGGTAGCGAACGCCTTCTTCACCTCGGCGAAGGACGCCTCAGTTCTGTTTAGGGCTAGGCCGAGATTGTTCCAAGCGTGTGTATTGTACGGGTTCAATTCGAGCGACCGTTTTGTCGCCAAAAACGAGTCAGTGTATTCACCACGTTGGAAATGTATTCGGCCTTTTTCCGTCCAACCACACGAGTTGCCAGCATACTTGGAAACGTATTCATTGATCGTCCTTAACGCGCGGTCCTTGTCTCCGAGCACGACGTAGCTCCTCGCTTGGGCATAGAGTTCTTCGTCTTCTTGGCTGAAATGAATTGCCTGCGTGAGCTTGATGTGACGCTTCTTTGCAAGCGCGTGAAGGTCTGCGAGAAAGGCGTCATAGGTCGCGTATCTCCTTTCCGGCTTCTTTTCCAAACAACGGTTGATTATCGGCATCAGTGGTGATTCGACTGGCACAGGTGTTCGTGCAAAGTGTGCGTTAAAAAACTCGGCAGCGATGTCCGGCGAATCACGCTTAATCGGATACGGGTACTCGTTCCCCGTTGCCATCTGATAAAGGATTATTCCGAAGCTGTAGATGTCGGTCCGATGGTCAGCGGATTTGGCGTCAAGAAACTGCTCGGGAGCCATGTACGGCAGTGTCCCGACGGCAAGCCCCGTTTTTGTCCTGCCGACTGTCTCGGCAGGTTGCCTCTTTCCGAAGCCCCACCACCCTCG
>CAMDRI010000238.1 GCA_945906725.1 Candidatus Kuenenia stuttgartensis
TGGCTCAGACGCTTCGCCTTGGGACTCCTCAAACAACACCCCAACACCAAAACCAGCCTCGCCATGAAACGCAGACAAGCAGGCTGGTGCGTCTCGTTCCTCTCCGAAGTCCTCTTCAATTCAACGACTTAGTGGGCGCTGGCCCTGGCACAGCACCGGAGCCACCATCGTATGTGAGTTGTGTCCCATCGAAGCCAACGGTGACGTCTTGGCCATTAGGTAGTGACGGGGAATTAAGGGTGAAATGCTATCTGTGGTCATGGCCGCAATCGCGGGCACGAACCATTTTTCCAATAATTCAGCCCCAGAAAACTCCAAGGGACACCGTGATCGCCTTTTTCCGGGGTTGAGATCCATCAACCATCTTTGACAGGCCCGCAGAATCATGGTTGTATTCGTATTTAGCGTTTCTGTTACGACTGCATCGGTTGACGCGACCGATACAGCGGTTCACAGCCCACCAAAAACAAACGTGAATTCAATTAACTCAATTTGACTTCAATCAGGGGTGATGATTAGGGACCGATCCGGTACTACATCCCGCACGATCGTTCCATCTGGCTCTGGGAGTTGTTCCGCAGATGCGAGTTGCCTTTTTCACTTCGGGCCAGTTCGTCCCCAGCAGTCGCTTTCGGGTGTTGCAATTTGTGCCGCACCTGCAACGGCTTGGCCACGAATGTCTGGTGCTGCCGAGTCGTCCGGAGAAGTACGCCTCCTGGCCGCTGCTCGGTTTCCGATTGAGCGGCGTCTGTAAACGCTGGAATCGCCGGGCCGACCTCGTCGCACTGGAACACTGGTCGCCCGATGTCGTCGTCCTCGAGCGCGAAATCTTCAGCGATGCGACGTTCGACGTCGAACAAGCACTGCGACGGATCGCTCGCCGATTGGTGCTCGACATCGACGACGGTCTGTTTGTGCTCAACCGTCACAAATTCGAAGTGCTCTGCGGACTGTGCGACCACGTCATCGCCGGAAGCGAATTGCTGGCCGCTCGCGTGCGGCCGATCAATTCACGCGCGACGATCATTCCGACTTGTGTCGATTTGGAAAAGTACCGAGTACCGAGTTCCGAGTACCGAGGGGGAATGACTCGGAACTCGGAACTCGGAACTCGGAACTTCGTCCTCGGCTGGACCGGCACGGCGGCTAATCTTGAGTACTTGGAAGTCTTGCGTGAGCCGCTGAAGAAACTCTCGCAAGAATTCCCGATTGAACTGCGTGTCATTGCGGAAACGGATCGCCCGCTACGGTGGCTCGGCTTCGACCGCGATGGCGTGGCGACTCGATTTGTCCCCTGGTCCGAGTCAACAGAGGTCGCGGAACTGCAAGCCTTCGACGTCGGCTTGATGCCGATGCCGGACACCGATTGGACACGCTACAAGTGCGGCCTGAAGATTCTGCAGTACATGGCCGCTGGAGTACCCGCCGTTGCGTCTCCCGTGGGAGTGAACTCCGACATGATTCATCACGGCGTCAATGGCTGGCTGGCAACGACGCCCGACGAATGGCTCTTCGTGCTGCGGCAACTGTTGTCTGATCCAAGCCGCTGCGATTCCGTCATCGCATCGGCATGGACGACAGTCGCGGAACGATATTCCGTCCAAGTCCAGTTGCCGCGACTCATCGCCTGCCTGGAAGCCGTGCGTGCTGGACAGTAGCTTGACTCCGTTCTCTGATCCTCTCTGCGAGCTTCGCGCCTCTGCGTGAGCCAGTTCCTTTCCTGAAGAAAGACATGCTCACGCAGAGGCGCGGGGCTCGCAGAGGTCTCCAGTACGCAATCGGAGAAATGTCGCCATGAGTCGCAAGTATTGGAAGATCGTCCAGCTAGCCGCTTTGGTTGGCGCATCCTGTCTCACGGCAACGGCCGATGACTCAGCGAAGAAGCCTGCCAAGAAGAATGTCGTCGTGATCGTTGCCGACGATTTGGGCTGGCAGCTTGGCTGCTACGGCGACAAGCAGGCGAAGACTCCCAACATCGACAAGCTGGCGGCCGAGGGGGTGCGCTTCACGCGAGCGTACTGCACGACCGCAAGTTGCAGCGCGAGCCGATCGGTCTTGATGACTGGCTTGTTCAACCACGCGACCGGGCATTACGGACACGCTCACTCGGACGGTCACTTCTCGACGTACGACTCCGTCCGCACGTTGCCAGTGATTATGCACGAAGCGGGATATCGGACCTGCTCGATCGGAAAATATCACCTTGCTCCGGAGTTGACGTACCACTTCGAGGCGTACCGCAACGACGGCATCCAAGGGTCGCGAAACTCTGTCCGCATGGCCGAGAACGCGAAGTCCTGGATCGCCGAAAAGGAGGACAGCCCGTTCTTCCTCTACTGGCGCAGCACCGATCCTCACCGAGCGGCTCAGGGTTTTGCGAACTCGCCGAAGGACGACTTTTATCCGGGAGTGTCGCCGACACGCTTCAAGGCCGATGAGATGCGCGTCCCCTCATGGCTGCCGAACGCTCCCGAAGTCCGGCAGGAATGGGCCGAATTCTACGAAGCCATCAATCGGCTCGATCAAGGTGTCGGCACGCTGATGCAGGCGTTGAAAGAGACCGGCCACTGGGACGACACGCTCATCCTCTTCCTTGCCGACAACGGTCCGCCGTTCCCCGGAGCGAAGACGACTCTGTACGACCCCGGTGCTCGCCTGCCACTGATCGTGCGCGATCCGACGGTACGTCTTTCAACCGAGTCCTCGCCCGTGCGGACCACCGACGCACTCGTCGCCTGGGTGGACATCACCCCGACGATCCTCGACTGGTGCGGAGTGATTCCGAAGCCCGCTCCCCCGATTGTCCCGCGAGAAAACGCTGGCGGCCCCGAAGGAGTCCGTCCAGCGCAGAACGCCAAAACTCAGCCGGTCACTTTCCACGGTCGCTCATTTGTGAAGGCACTGACCGACGAGCACGCCGCGAAGAACGGCTTCGGCGAAATCTTCGGCTCGCACACGTTTCACGAGGTCACGATGTATTACCCGATGCGGTCGATCATCATTGGCCGGCACAAACTGATTTTCAACATTCCTCACGAGTTGCCGTACCCGTTCGCCTCCGATTTGTATGCCTCGCCGACGTGGCAAATGGCGTTGAAAACTAAGCTGCCGGTCTACGGCCTGCGATCGACTTCGGCATACATCAACCGCCCGCGATTTGAACTCTACGACCTCGATGCTGATCCCGACGAACTCAAGAACCTTGCCGACGACCCGCAGCACGCGAAGCGGATTTCTGAACTGCAAGACAAACTTAAAGCCTGGCAAAAACAGACCCGCGACCCGTGGCTGTCGAAGTGGGAGTACGAATGATCGAGGGCAACAAGCACATCCTGATCGGCACGGCCGGGCACATTGATCATGGGAAGACTCGTCTCGTTGGCAAGCTGACCGGCATTAACACCGATCGGTTGCCGGAGGAGCAGGCGCGTGGGATTTCAATTGATCTGGGGTTCGCGCACTTCGAGCAGGACGGCATTCAGTTTGGCGTCGTTGATGTGCCAGGGCATGAGCGGTTCGTGAAGAACATGGTTGCGGGTGCGACCGGTGTCAATCTGGCGATGCTGGTGATCGCTGCCGACGACAGCGTCATGCCGCAGACGCGCGAACATCTGGAAATTATGGAGTTACTCGGCATTCCGGTCGGCTTGGTGGCGTTGACGAAGATTGATCTCGTGGAACGAGACTTCGTTGAACTGGTCGCGGCGGACATTTCCGATCTGACTCGCGGGACATTTCTCGATGGCTGTCCGATCGTGCCCGTCTCGTCGCAGACAGGCGAAGGACTGGATGAGTTGCGGGTGGCGCTCGCGAAGCTGGTCAACGATGTCGTCTTTCCGGAAGCGTTGCCTTTGTTCCGAATGCCGATCGACCGCGTCTTCAGCGTCGCGGGGCACGGCACGGTCGTCACCGGTTCGGTCGTGAACGGTTCGGCTCGCGCGGGCGAGACGCTCGAACTGCTGCCCGAACAGCGTGAAGTGCGCGTTCGCGGCGTGCAGCATCACGGTTCGCAAGCGGACGACGCGAGTGCTCGGCAGCGGACGGCGATCAATCTCGCGGGAGTAAAGACCGACGAAGTCGAGCGCGGCATGGAACTCGGCTCGCCCGGTTATCTGCTGCCGACCCGGCGAATCCTCGTCGAGCTGAAACATCTTTCGTCGTCGCCGTTGATGCTGAAGGATCGGCAGGTTTTCAATCTGCACCTCGGCACGCGCGAGGTACTCACGCGGATCAATCTCAAAGGGGCGCCGCTGCCGCCGGGCGAGCGGGGCTTTGCCGAACTTCGTACGAAGGAACCGGTCGTCGCCGCGCACGGTCAGCGATTCATCCTGCGCCGCATTTCGCCGAGCGTTACGATCGCCGGCGGCCGAGTGCTCGATCCTTGTTTGCCGATTGGGAAACGGATCAAGGATCTTGTGTCGCTCGGCACCAAATGGTCCTCGTCCAGCGATATTGCGAGGCTGTCCGCTTTGATCGCTCAAAAGGACAGCATCGACGATTCGCCGCTGGAAGCCGCTCGGCGATCCGGCATCGCTCCGGCACGCTATCGACAACTGCTCGACGAACTGCGAACGGCCGGCCAATTGATCCGGCTGGGGAATGCCGAACGCGTATTGCTCGTCCACAAAGATCGACTCGCCGCGCTGTCGGCGTCGGTGATGAAAACGATTCGCGAAATTCTTGCGAAACATCAGCCGCGCCGAGCCTTGCCACGCGAGTTGTTTCTGTCAGGTTGCCGCGAGATCACTCACGCCGCGCTGCTGGACGCCGTCTTGAATCATCTGTTGGTCAAAGGCGAGTTGGTCAGAGTCGGTCCGCACATCGGTCCGGCCGACGCCCAAGTGAAGCTCACGAAGAACCAACAGGCTGCACGAGCTAAGCTGCTCGAAGAGGTCACCGCTGCGGGTCTGACTCCCCCCACGACGAAAGAGCTCGCCGCGACCGTCGGCCAAAAACTGGATCAAATCGAACCGCTGCTGCATGTCAGTTGCGAAGACGGATTGCTCGTAAAAGTTGCTGAGGACTTGTACTTCTCTCCCGAAGCCATCGAACGAGCACGACGACTCTGCGCCGACTTCCTCGACAAGACCGGACCCGCCTCGATGGCACAGCTGCGGGATGCTTGGAACGTCAGCCGCAAGTTCTCGGTGCCGCTGTGCGAGTTCTTCGACGCGAATGGCCTGACCGTTCGCAACGGCGACCTGCGCATCGCGGGACCGAAGTTGTCACAGCCTTTCTGAGCCCACATTTCCCAGATGACTTCCCTCGCCTTGGCATGCGATTTGCGCCACACACCTGAAAAACAGGGGTTTGCTGCCAAGATGTGTCAAGGTGATAGGGGAACCCAATGGGTGACGCGAAAAACGAGGATTTGCGGGTCGGTTTTGACAGACGCTTGAAGCTGAAGGTTTTGGGTAGTCAGATCACAACCGACGGTCGAACGCGGCGGGCGCGGGTGCTGGGGTTCGGGGCGTTTCGAGTGACG
>CAMDRI010000239.1 GCA_945906725.1 Candidatus Kuenenia stuttgartensis
TTTTTTAAAAGCGGACATGGCGACGGGATCTGACTTTTTATGTTTTGGCCGCGGAACAAGCCATTCGTAGTCCAAGCGATGTAACAACCAATACACCGCCGATAACGACATCTGCTTGCCGAATTGCGTTTCGAGGAAACGCTGACAATCGACACCTCGCCACGAGCAGATCTCCTCGATCCGTTGAGGCTCCGCTTCGATTCGCTGGCGGAAGAGGACTTCTTCAGCCGGCGAAAGAGGCGGCTTTCGCCCTCGCCCAGAACGATCCTGGAGCCCCGCCAAGCCTTCTTCGTTGTAACGTTGCACCCACTGCTGAACGGTGCGGCGAGCCAAGCTGATGCCGGCCGTAATCTCCGGTTCCGTACGTCCCTGACGGGCTTGCCAGACAATCCAAATTCGCTTCGCGACCCGTGCCGACTTCTCCTCGCGAAACAGTTGCTGCAGTTCCTCCGCTGAATGATATTCTGCGATGGTCCCTCCATGTTCTCCTGCCAAGATGACGTGCTTTTAGTCTTGGCAGGTGTGGCGCAAATCCTGTGCCACGCCCGGCGCGCATTTATTTCTTGCGATCCGTATAAGACAGAGCATCACGAGGGCCACGAAAGCCGGCTTGTGCCGCTTTTCGCTGAACTTAGACCACTGCGACTAGAGGCGCGAGCAAGCCGCTCCGGGAACCGAGTGGGGCATCAATCGACACCGCAGTAGAGCCAAAGACGGTGCCCCCGATTGGTAGGGGGTCAACCTGCGAACCCAATTCCAGCGAATCATCCGTCGTTCTGGTGTGAAGCCGTGGCCGCGCTTGTGAGTCAACTTGCGCAGCAGCCGAGCTACCGAACTCGCTGACCAATTCCCACCGCACGTCGTGAACAGTTGGCTTGGGCACACCGAGCGAGTCGCAAACGAGCACTATCGCCAAACGACTCAGGATGATTTCGAGCGAGCCATCAGCGGCACTACCAAGGCCGACCCTTCCGGGGCGCTGTTCTATGGGACATCTCCGAGCGAGATTCGCCAAAATCGAGACTCTCAAGAAGCTCGGGGATCGCCGTATCTCCACAAAAAAAATGCGGTTTCGCAGCGAACCACGAAACCGCCAAAGTGGACGATATTGGACTCGAACCAACGACCTCCACGATGTCAACGTGGCGCTCTAACCAACTGAGCTAATCGTCCCGGATGAAGAGGGCGAAGGGTAAAAGTCACTTGGAGCTTCGTCAAGCAGCGTCCAATCAGGGAGTAATCGGGTTGCTAATGCGCTGCCACAGACCGCGATCGATCGGCAGGCCCGCTTGTCGGCGAGTTCGCTCGAAGCTGGTTTGGTAATCGAGGTGGTGGGCGGCCGGACGCTCTTCCGGCTGCGGAAGCGGCGAGAAAAGCGTGTGGTGGTCAAGCAAGGCTTTCACGATCTCGAAGTAGTCGGCCACGTCGGTCCACATGTGCAGCAAACCGCCGACTTGCAACACGCGTGCGACGCGGTCGGCGAAGAGGTCAGTGAAGAGTCGCCGACGGCGATGCTTGCGCTTCCACCACGGGTCGGGGAAGTAGACGTGAACCGCGGCCACCGAGTCCGGACGGACGAGGTGATCGAGCAGATAATTTGCATCGCCTCCAATCATGCGAGCGTTCGGCTGCCGGCGTTTGAAGAGTCGTTTTGCACCACGTCGGCCTTCAGTAAAGTCGAGTTCCACGCCCAAAAAATTTCGCTTTGGCTGTGTCGTGCTGGCGTTGAACAGGAACATGCCGCGTCCGCAACCGACGTCCAGCTCGACGGGATTTGCGTTGCCGAACAGCTTCGGCCCATCCAACCAACCATCATCCGCGAGGTATGGAGTGAGATCGTCGAAGCAAAGAAAACTGGGACGGAGATCGACAACGTCGGGCATCGGGAATCAACTCGGCTCCCGGCCAACCGCGTCGCGAGCAATCGGGACGCCAATCATGTTGCCGTTGAAGACCAGCTTGTCATTGACGAAGCCCTGGAAGTCGTACTCGACCAGCCGATTGGGACGGATCTTGGTGACATGCACGACCAGCACGAGACGGCAATTCGGATAGACGGGTGCTCGGAAACGAACCTCGTTGATGCCGCCGAAACCGAGATAATCACCGCCGAGAATCCTGTACTTGCGAGCATAAAAACCGCCGAGTTGTGCGGCGCTCTCACACAAGATCACACCAGGCATCAGCGCGTAGTCAGGCATGTGGCCACGAATCCAAAACTCGTGATCGGTCACATCCTTGTATCCCACGACGAGGTGCTGTTCGGGATCGACATGCACCACCGCCGTGAGCTGTTCCATCTCGAACCGTTGCGGATTGACGGCCCGCACCGCTTCCAGATCGAACATCGGGTGATCGAAATCGTATTGCGACAGGTCAGTGAGCGGCTGGGCCATGAGTGATCAAACGGCAAAGGAGATGGGAGAATCGTGATCTGCAGAATCAACCTTCAAGCAAGTTGCGAATCTGAGTCAATTCCGTCAACAGTCGGTCGGGGCGCAGGTCGGAGGTCAGCAATTGTTCCGCGGAAGCTTGGAGGCTGTTCTTGTCACCGGCGAACAAAGCCGTGCGGAACCCTGTTTGTTTTGCGATCGTCAAATCGTCCGGCCAGCGATTGCTGACGTAGAGGATTTCGGACGGGTCGAGACCTTTCTGCGCGAATGCCTCGGCAGCGGTTTCGAAGAGCGTGCGTGACGGCTTCTTGACGCCGACGTCGTAAGACAAAACCACGCATCCCGCCGAGAACAACCGCCCTCGTGGCGGCAATTTAGTGCTCTCCTGAAAGGCTCGCAACAACTGCGTCAAAGTGAAAGACTGCCCGTCCGACAGCAATCCCTGAACGATTCCAGCTTCGGCCACTGCTTTCACCACAGCGGCCGCCTTGTCCATCGCAGCGATCCCTTGCAAACACGACTGAAAAAAGAACGCGATCTTCTCAGCGTACTCGTCTGGGTCGCCGTAGAAGTCGACATCGTATTCGTACTGTTTCTGTTCCAGCCGAGAAATCAGTTTTCGCCAGATTTTCGTCGCGCTGACCTGCCCGATGTCTCCCTTTTTGGCTGGCACGGTCAACTGCATTTCTTCCATGACCTCTTTGTACTGTGCGAAGAGGTGTTGCCACGGAGCGCCCGACTTGCGGGTCATGCTCTGCCACATGTTGAATTCTTGGATCGTCTTTTCCAGCGCGACTTGGATCCGGATTTCTTGAGCCGGCAACAGCAGCAAGTCGCCGTCGGTGATCCGCAACAAGGTGCCGTAAACGTTCCACGTCACCGCCTTGATGTTCGGGAGCGGCTTGATCGAGGGGATCGCTTTTCGTGGGACACGTGGTGGCGCAGTCGGCCAAATCAGATCGTCTCGGTGGGCGAGCCACTCGGCATATTCCATCAACGTCTTGGGCATGGCGAGGCAGTATCGAGCGGCTCGCGAGGACGTCAACCCATGCAGACCTTCTGCTGTGAATTGCTACGACAGCAGCCCTTTCACGACGTTGCCTTCGACATCGGTCAGCCGGAAATCGCGGCCTTGGAAACGGAACGTGAGTTTCGTGTGATCGAGGCCGAGCAGATGCAGAATCGTGGCGTTCCAGTCGTGGATAGGAACGGGGTCGCGGACGATGTTGTAGCAGTAATCGTCGGTCTCGCCGTAGGTGATGCCGGGCTTCACGCCGCCGCCGGCCAGCCACATCGAGAAGCAGCGGCCATGATGGTCGCGGCCGTAGTTGGTTGGCGTCAGTGCTCCCTGGCTGTAGACCGTGCGGCCGAACTCGCCACCCCAGATGACCAGCGTGTCTTCGAGCAGTCCACGTTCTTTGAGGTCGCGGATCAATGCGGCGCTCGGCTGATCGACGTCTTTGCATTGTCCGCGGATTTGAGTCGGCAGCGAACTGTGCTGGTCCCAGCCGCGGTGCATGAGCTGCACGAAACGGACGCCGCGCTCGACCATGCGTCGCGCGAGCAAGCAGTTCCGAGCAAAACCGCCGTCCACGCCGTCGTCTTTGATGCCGTAGCTGTCGAGCACATGCTTCGGCTCTGACGACAAGTCGGTCAACTCCGGCACGGACGACTGCATCCGAAACGCCATTTCGTACTGGGCGATGCGGGTGTTGATTTCCGGATCGCCGATCGACTCAGCGGTGATTTGATTCAATTCCGCGAGGCCGTCGAGCATTTGTCGGCGCGAGCCGCTGTCGATGCCGGGCGGATTCGACAAGTACAGCACAGGATCGTCACCGCTGCGAAAGCGGACCCCTTGATGCTTCGACGGCAGAAAGCCGTTGCCCCACAGGCGCGAGAAAATCGGCTGATCGGTTTTGTTCCCGCTCCCCTGCGAGATCATCACGATGAACGCCGGCAGGTTGGAGCTTTCGGTGCCGATGCCGTAGCTCAGCCACGCCCCGAGGCTTGGCCGGCCCGGTTGCTGTGAGCCGGTCTGAATGAACGTGATCGCCGGATCGTGATTGACCGCTTCGGTATTGAGCGTCTTCACGATCGCGATGTCGTCAGTGATCGTCGCGATGTGCGGCAGCAGTTCGCTGACCGAGGCTCCGCAATCGCCGTGCTGAGCGAACTTAAAAACCGAAGACGCGACCGGCAGCGACTTCTGCCCCGATGTCATCCCGGTGATCCGCTGTCCCATGCGAATCGAGGCGGGCAGTTCTTGGCCATGAAACTCTTTCAGCTTCGGCTTGTGGTCGAGTAAGTCAATGTGCGACGGCCCGCCAGACATGAACAGGTAGATGACTCGTTTGACCTTCGGCGGCAAGTGCGTCATCGGCAGCACGCCGGCCACGCCGACAGGTTTGGTTGCATCAGCCGCGAACACCTTCGGATTCAACAACGCCGCCAGCGCCGCCGCACTAATTCCGGTCGCCGAGCGGCCGAAGAGGTGCCGTCGAGTCAGCAGTCGTTGGCAGTCAGACAGCAGATACATGGTTTTGTCCAGTGATTTCCTCGTCGTGACCGCTAAAGCGATCGCAATTCCTAATAGCAGAATCGGGGATGTGGCAGTACGTCAAGGAGGCCGAGCTTCAAACGTCGCTGGCATCTGTCCGCAGACTTTCATACGGTCAGATGGCTCAGTAGCATGTCTGGCTCTTTCCGGTCGGCGTGACAGGCGGTCCCCGGTTGGAATCTTATGTTATCGCGGGTTGCGAAGCGGCAAATCGCTCTTGCCAAATCGCGGCGAATGTTTCGCGATGACTGCGGGGTTGCAAGTCGGTCTTTCTTCGGCGGCGGTCGCAAAGGATGTCGTGGCCGCGATTTCTCAGATTCCTCACTGACGATTTTTCAACGAGGTCTGCGTAATGATTGGCTCACCTGACCGCTCGAAGCGGCTGGCTTGGATGGTGCTGTTGTTGGCTCTCGTGGCCAATTCGGTCGAGACGTTGTGGCTGACGACACCGACGGTCGTTGCTCAGGAAGCTGAGGAACCTGCGGCCGACGAGGAGCCTGCGGAAAAGGCCGCTCCCAAGAAAGC
>CAMDRI010000240.1 GCA_945906725.1 Candidatus Kuenenia stuttgartensis
GACAGCGACGTTTCCTGCGGACTCAGCCACCGCAAGATCGGTGTTGTCGCCACCGTCGTGACCAGCGCCATCAGGACCATCATCGCGAACAGCGTTGGCGAGATGACTCCCAAATCGAGGCCGATGTTGAGCACGATCAACTCCATCAATCCGCGCGTGTTCATCAAGATTCCGAGCGACGCCGACGTTCGCCAGCCGCTGCCGGTCAACCGCGCGGCGATCATGGTGCCGCCAAGCTTTCCGAGCGTCGCCACTACGATGATCGCTCCGCACGTCAGCCAGTCGGACAGGCCGCTGACCAATCCGATTTGCGTCCGCAGCCCGGAGTGCGCGAAGAACGCCGGCAGCAGCAGCAGGACGACCATGTCGTGCAGCTTGTCGTGAAACGCGCGAGCCACTGCGCTCTCGTGCGGAATCACCGCTCCCAGCAAGAACGCTCCGAAGAGTGCGTGAATGCCGATCGCTTCCGCCGCCAGCGACGACAACAGCAAAGCCAACAACACCGTCGTCAGAACTTGGCCGTTGATCTGTGACGGATCGCGCTCGCCCAGCCATCGTCGAGCCAACGGCCGCACGACGCCGAACATCACTCCGATGAACAGCACCGTCAGCAACGCCGTCGAGATCGCTCCCGCAACCGCCGACTGAGCGACTCCTACCACGAACGCCAACAGGCACCACGCGGTCACGTCTCCGACCGCCGCGCAGCTCAGAGCGAGCACTCCCAACTCGCTGCGTTCGATGCGGCGCTCGGTCAGAATTCGAGCCAGCACCGGAAAGGCCGTGATCGACAGTGAGACTCCCAGGAACAACGCGAAGCTCGTGAACGGCACGCCTCGTGGAGCCAGTTGTGGAAACAACCACAACGCCAAGCCGGCACCCATCAGAAACGGAGTCACGATCCCCGCGTGCGAGATCACCACCGTCATGTGAATGCGGCCTCGCAACAGTTCCGCGTTGAGTTCCAGCCCGACCAAGAACATGAACAGGATCACGCCCAACTGCGCGATCACTCCGAGCTGCGCCGCGATCGCATCCGGAAACAGCGACCACATCACCTCTGGAGAGATCCGGCCGAGCAATGACGGTCCCAGCAAAATCCCCGCGACGACCTCGCCGATCACTCGCGGCTGACCCAACCACCCAAAGACCGCCCCCAGCGTGCGAGCGGTCGCGAGGATCGCCGCCAACGCTCCGAGCAATTTCGGCAGCGTCGCCGGGCGCGCATCCTGCCGCAATATCTCGGAGCCAGTTGCGGCACTCACCAGTGAGTCCGCCGAGCTTTCGCCGATGACGCGAATCGCCGCGAAGGCACCAACCGCAATCACGATCATCAACAAGTATCCAGCCAGCCACCGCCACGATCGCTTCGCTGTCGATGCTTCGGAATTCAAACTGCTGTCCATCGGTGGGCCTTCATCGTCCGCAGTCGGTCAGACTTTCCAGCCTGACTCGAATTGGCAAGATCGCGTCAATCGTGAATCGGGTCAGTCTGAAAAGGCTGACCTACGGCTTGAGTCCTTCGGGCAGGAATAACTCGTTGAGCTTGGTCGCCGCGACGTCCGGAAGCGTTCCAGAATCCCAACTCTTCGGCGTGGCCTTCTCGGCGGAATACAACGACTCCATCGGCTCCCACACGACATCGACCTTGTCTGTGAACAAGTCGCCGATCAACAGGTCGGTCACCTTGCCTTTGAGATGCGGATATTTCTTCACGAAGTTGCCGAAGCTGAAACCGTCGTAGTACTCGCAGACCAGTCGACGCATCCGGTCGATTCCCTGGTTGAGTTCCGGCCCCCACTTGCCGAGTTGTGCCTCCGACAAATCACCGGATTGCAATCCTTCGACAATCGCATCCGCCGCCATCTCGCCGGACTTCAAAGCCAACAGCACTCCCGACGAATACAGCGGATCGAGAAATCCGAACGCATCGCCGATCGTCACCCAGCCGGCACCCGCCGCCTGCGTCGAGCGATACGAATAATCTTTCGTCGCAAAATAGCCGGTCACTCGGCGAGCATTCGCCGTTCGTTCTTGCACGGCCGGGCACTTCGCGACCTCTTCGAGGTACGTCTGCTCGTGCGATCCACGTCCCTTGAAGAGGTAATCGAACGGCCCGACGACTCCCATGCTGACGCGGTTGTCGTGCAGCGGAATGTTCCAGAACCAGCCCTGCTTGTTTGGCGTCTGAATGACAATCGTCGCCCCTTCGTCTCGGCCCACATCGCGATAGGCATTTTCCCAATAAGTCCAGATCGCCCCCTTGTTGAGGATTGGATCCCAGACGCGCAGTTTGAACTTATTCTGCAACAGACCGCTCTGTCCGCTGGCATCGACGACGACTTTGGATCGAACCTCACGCTGCGTCCCATCGGCCTCTTGGATCTTCACGCCGACGGCGCGATCTCCCTCGAAGATCACGTCGAGCACTCGCACTTCTTCATGTGCCTCGACGCCGTGCTCGCGAGCGTTGTTGAGCATCATCAGATCGAATTCGCTGCGAACCACCTGCCACGTCTGCGAACACTCGTGCGGCTTGTTGTCCCAAAAATAGAACGGAGCCGACAGCTTCCCCGCCGCGTTCACAAACTGCACGCTGTGCTTGTGGACGAAGCGACTGGCCCGCATCTTCGGCAGCATGTTGAGGCGTTCGAGTACCCAGTACGTCTCCGGAATCAGCGACTCACCGATGTGAAACCGCGGGAACTTTTCACGCTCGAACAGTTGAACGCGATAGCCCTTCTGAGCAATCAACGTCGACGCCGTCGAACCGGCCGGACCACCCCCAATCACCACGACATCGGTTTCAATCACGGACATGCTGTTTCCTTTCGGAGGTTGGGCACTCCTGCCCGCCCGAGAAGAGACGGGCAAGAGTGCCCAACCTCCCGGACTACAACCAGCTACTTTCTTCCTCTTCGTGCGGATCACGAGCGACCCGCAGCAACGCACACAGTTGTTTCAAATCCGCCGCCGACATGTGCCCAAGCTGCCGCGCATGACATTCCTGCAACGGCAAAGCGATCTCGCCCAACAGTGCCATGCCCGACTTGGTAATTCCGATACGGACGACACGCCGGTTGTCCGCCAGCCGCTCGCGGGCGATCAAGCCACGCTCTTCGAGCTTGTCCAAGATCCGCGTGATGTCGGGTGCTCGCGAAACCAGTCGCTCGGCCAACGTCAGCGTCGGCAAGGCTTCTGGGTGCGCGGCCTTCAACAAACGGAGCACGTTGTACTGCTGTGGCGTCAGCTCAAACCGTCCGAACAGTTCGTCTTCTTGAATCCGCAGACGGTCGTACGTCCGCCACAGATTCAAAAACACCTCCTGTTCGAGCGAATCAAATCGCGTCGCCTGGCGAGTCAGCTTGGCACGCATCGTGGGCATGGCAACTAAATTAGCCCGCCAGACGATAGTTGTCCAGACAACTGTTTGAAGACTAACTCGGTTGTTCCGTTTTCAATACGGCATGACCATCAGCTATGAGGAGCTCGTCGCACGCATCGGCCAGCCGACGGCAGTCCGAGCGGTCGCAAGTGCCAACGTCCAGAACCGAGTCAACTTTTTGAATCCGTGTCATCGCGTCATCGGCACGAACGGCGAATTGACGTGCTACGGCGGCGGATTGTGGCGCAAGCGGCTGTTGCTGGAGCGAGAATGCATTGGCTCGAATTGAGTTGTCGTGAGTCACAACTTTCGAGGCAGCCTTGCGGTTGCGTCGTGTCAAACGGGGACCATTGCAGCCCAACGCCACAGATTGCTAGCGTTTGCCGGCCTCGCGCGGAGTTCGGTTGAGTCCTTCGCACTTTGAGTTGTCTGAACAGACTCGACTGGTCGTGTTGGAAAACCATGTCCGAAAATCAAAGTGGCACGGATGAATCGTGCCCACCGGTTCCGCAGGCATTACCGTCCACAGCCAACAGTACTTCGTCCCAGACTTCCGCCGCCGCGACAGCCACAGCTTCTCCGACGCTTGTTCCGTCGGCGATCGCCGCCGGCCACGAATCGGAGGGACACCACGGGCACCAGAGTTTCTGGGTGTGGGTGTTGTGTCTGACGGGTGTCGATTATTTCAGTACGCTGGGCTATCAGCCGTCGATGGCCTTTGAGGCGGCGGGCCGGCTCGCTCCGCTGGCGACCGTGTTGCTCGTGCTGGTCACGCTGTTCGGAGCATTGCCGGTTTATTGCTACGTCGCCGGGCAGTCGTTTCAGGGGCAAGGCTCGATCTCGATGCTCGAAAAGCTGATGCGTGGCTGGACGGGCAAGTTTGTCGTGCTGGTTCTGCTGGGTTTTGCCGCGACGGATTACGTCATCACCAAAACGCTATCGGCCGCCGATGCCGCCGAGCACCTCATTCATAATCCACACTGGCACGACATGCCCGAATGGCTGCAAGGGCAGACGCTGCTGACGATGTGCTTGCTCGTGCTGTTGGGAGGCGTGTTTCTGAAAGGCCTCAGTGAGGTGATCGGCGTGGCGGTCGCGCTGGTTGTGGTGTACCTGACACTCAACATCGTGGTCATCGGCAGCGGGCTGTCGTACCTCGTTGAGCATCCCGCCGCAATTTCCGATTGGTGGCAGAAGGTGCAAGCCGGCGAATGGATGCTGAAGGATGCCCCGGTTGAAGGAACGGGCTTGGGTTCCGTCGCCTTGGTTTGCGTGTTGTTCTTTCCAAAGCTCGCACTGGGGTTGAGCGGTTTCGAGACCGGCGTTGCGGTGATGCCGTTGATTCGCGGTGATGCCTCGGACACTCCCGATCATCCGGTGGGCCGCATTCGCAACGCTCGCAAGTTGCTGATCTCGGCGGCCGGGATCATGTCGGTGTATTTGCTCGGTTCGTCGATGGTCGTCTCAACGCTGATCCCGGCGGAAGAGTTGCAAACCGGCGGAGCGGCGGCGAATCGCGCGCTGGCGTATCTCGCACATGGCCAGTGCGAGCTTCAACTCTGCTCGTGGTTCGGCGACACGTTCGGAACGATCTACGACATCAGCACCGTGCTGATCCTGTGGTTCGCCGGAGCGAGTGCGATGTCCGGTTTGCTGAATCTCGTGCCGCGTTATTTGCCGCGCTACGGAATGGCCCCAGAGTGGGCCAAGAAGATTCGGGCGCTGGTGGTGCTGTTCACGTTCATCAACATCTTGGTGACGGCGATCTTTCAAGCCGATGTGCAAGCTCAAGGTGGTGCGTACGCGACGGGCGTGATGGTGCTGATCACCAGCGCCTGCGTGGCGACGATCATCGACCAATACCGCAAACGGACAGGCTCAACCGCCCGCAGGATCGCGTGGCCGTACGTCGGCATCACCGTGGTGTTCGTCTACGTGACGACGATGATTTTGATCGAAAAGCCCGAAGGCATGGTGATCGCCAGTTGCTTCATCGCTGCGGTGTTTGTGTCGTCGCTGGTCTCACGCTGGCTCAGAAGCACGGAATTACGATTGCTCAGTTTTCGCTT
>CAMDRI010000241.1 GCA_945906725.1 Candidatus Kuenenia stuttgartensis
TTGGTGTCGTTGTCGCTTTTGACCGTGCGAATACACCCTGAGCCTCCAATGGAGGCTCAGGGTTTTTTTGTTTATTGAATCCCTCACCGGCGCGGCTTTCCTAGCCCGACGCGCTGGCGAGGGGTCGCGAGGAACACCCCTCGCCAGCGCGTCGGGCTAGGAATATGGGAGTTTCCAAATGTCCGCCACTCAGCCTGACACGATCACGATCTTCGACACCACCTTGCGCGACGGCGAGCAGTCCCCCGGCTGCAGCATGAATTCGGCCGAGAAGCTGGAAATCGCGAAGTCGCTCGTGGAGCTCGGCGTGGACGTCATCGAGGCGGGCTTCCCGATCGCGTCTCCCGACGACTTCGAGGCAGTGCGGACGATCGCTCGCGAGTTCGGCAACCGCACGGTCATCTGCGGGCTGGCTCGCTGCCGCAAAGAGGACATCGACCGCGCCTGGGAGGCACTCAAAGAAGCGGAGAAGTGCCGCATCCACGTCTTCTTGGCGACCAGTCCGATCCATCGCGAGTTCAAACTGAAGATGGCCGAGGACCAGATTCTAAAGTCCACGGTCGAGATGGTGAAGTACACGCGCGACTTGATGTGCTCGCGTTCCGATATCACAACGCCGAACTTGGAGTTCTCGCCGGAGGACGCGGCTCGCACGGAACTCGACTTCCTGTGCCAAGTGGTCGAGAAGGCGATCGACGCCGGGGCCACAACCGTCAACATTCCGGACACCGTCGGCTACGCGACGCCGCTGCACTTCAAACACTGCATCGAGTATCTCAAGGCGAACGTGTCGAACATCAACAAGGCGGTCATCAGCACGCACTGCCACAACGATCTCGGCTTGGCGGTCGCGAACAGCTTGGCCGGTGTCGAGGCGGGTGCTCGCCAAGTCGAATGCACGATCAATGGCTTGGGCGAGCGAGCCGGCAACGCGGCGCTCGAAGAGATCGTCATGGCGATTCGCACGCGCGGCGACTTCTACGGCGTGAAGACGAACATCAACACGCCGAAGCTGTTTCCGATCAGCCGCCTGGTCAGCCGCATCACGGGCATGACGGTGCAACGCAACAAAGCGATCGTCGGCCAGAACGCTTTCGCTCACGAGGCGGGCATCCATCAGCACGGGATGCTCCAGAATCGAGCGACCTACGAGATCATGAAGCCGGACGATGTCGGCTACGTTGGCTCGAACTTGGTCTTGGGCAAGCACAGCGGACGACACGCCTTCCGCGATCGAGTCAAATCGCTGGGCTTCGAACTGGAGACCGCCGTGTTCGAGAAGGTCTTCCAAGAGTTCATCACTCTCTGCGACAAAAAGAAGGATGTCTACGATTCGGACATCATCGCGCTGATCGAGAGTCACATCGGCGAGAAGAGCGACGTGACCGATCGCTGGAAGCTGATCAGCGTGCAGACATTCGCTGGGGCCAACGCGATTCCTACAGCGACCGTCGAGCTGCAATGCGAAGGCGACCCGCAGCCGAAGCGCGATGCGGCAACGGGAGACGGGCCGCTCGATGCGATCTTCCTCGCCATGAAGCGGATCACCGGAGTTGCCGGGACGCTGCGCAACTTCCAAGTCCGCAGCGTGACCGGCGGCGAGGACGCTCAGGGCGAGTCGTTCGTCGAGATTCTCGTCAACGACAAGGCGTACCACGGCAAAGGAATCAGCACCGACATCATTCAAGCCAGCGCCGAGGCGTACTTGAAGGCGCTCAACCGCGCGATGTCCGACAAACAGCCAACCAAGCGAGTCCTCGCGCAACACGACTGAGCCGCATTGTGAGTTCGCTCGACACGACGATCCGTGTTCCGGATGAGACGCCCGCCATTGCGCGCAGTGTCCAAGGCGGAACGTTCGCGCTGTTCGTGTTGGCGGCGATGCACTTCGTGGTCGATGCTGTCGCTTCGCAAGTGACTCCGCTTTGGCCGACACTCAAAGAGCACTATCAAGTGCCGACGTTTTGGATGTTGTTCGTGTGGACGATTGCCTCGTCGTTCAGCCAACTCGGCTTCGCATTAATCGGCGACCGAGCGGCCAGCCGGTGGCTGGTGTGGCTCGGCCCGGCGGTGAGTTGCGTCTGTCTCGGCTGCATTGGAGTGTTCGATCAGTTTATCGTTCTGGGAATTCTGTTGGCGATCGCCGGCATGGGGATCGCCGCGTTTCACCCGGAAGGAGCGACGTTGTCGGGCAACTGCTGGCCGAACGCGCGCAGCCGAGCGGTTTCGGTTTTTGCGATGGGTGGATTCCTCGGCCAATCGGCAGGGCCTCCGTGCAGCGGATGGATCGTGGATCATTTCGGGCTGCGGGCACTGACTGGCGGGATCGCGATTGGATTGGCATTGATGATCGTGATGCGGCTCGCATATCGACCCGCGACGCCGGTTGCACACGCTCATCGAGCTGCCAAAGTCGGTATTTGGACAACTCTCAGACAACGTCAGTCGCTGATGTTCTTGCTGCTGTCAGCCGGCACAGTGCGAGTGATCGCGGCGGCCGGAGTGCCGGTCACTCTGGCCTACTGGCTGAAGTCGCTGGAGTTTTCCGATACCAAGATCGGCGGAGTGCAGTCCGCATTCCTGGCCGGAATTGGCCTGGGCGGTTTGCTGTGTGCGATTGTCGTGAGGCCGCGAACAGAGCGACTCGCATTGTGGTTCGTGCCGCTGCTATCGGTGCCGTGCTTGTTGGCGATGCCGAGCTTGCAGGGACTCGCGCTGTCGGCAGCGGCGCTGGCGACGGGGCTGTTGCTGGGGATCGCGCAGCCGGTTTTCATCAGCTACGGACAGCAGTTGCTTCCAGAGACTCAGCGAGTCGCCAGTTCAATCACAATGGGGTTGAGTTGGGGAACCGGCGGAGCCATCTCGGCCGCGTTGATCGACTTCTGCGACCGCCGCCAGTCGTTCGACATCGCGTTCGTCGCGTTCGCCGTCGCAGTGGTCGTGTCGAGCGTGCTGTGCGTATTTCTGCCGAAGGCACAAGCGCACTAACCCTCACGTTTCGTCGGCGTAGCGGACCAAGCTGAAGACGTCATAGTGGCTGAGCTTCTCGCGGCCTTTGAGGAAGTCGAGTTCGATGACGAACGCGCAACCGGCAATCGCGGCGTGAAGTTGCTCAACCAAGTTGACGCAGGCGAGCATCGTGCCGCCGGTGGCGAGCAAGTCATCGACGATCAGCACGCGGTCGCTCGATGTCAGTGCATCGACGTGCATGTGCAGCGTGTCGCTGCCGTATTCGAGTTCGTAGGAGAACGCCTGGGTTTCGAATGGCAGCTTGCCCGGTTTGCGAACCGGCACAAACTTGGCGTTCAGTTGCAGTGCCAATGGAGCCGCGAAAATGAAACCGCGGGCTTCGGCCGCGACGACGGCGGTCACGCCGCGATCGAGGAAATGTGTGGCGAAGCGGTCGATCACTTCGCGAAACGCCGTTGGCTCGGCCAGCAGCGTCGTGATGTCGCGAAACATGATCCCCGGCTTGGGGAAATCCGGGATGCTGCGGATATATCGCTTGAGGTCGCTGTCAGTCATTGAGCTTCGGCTTTCGATGGGGAGTCAGTCTCGGACTTGGTCGCTTCGTCGGTCGCAGTTTTGGTAGATGTCGCCAGCGCCGCTTCCAAATGACTTCGAGCCTGAGCGACTTGCTCGGCGGCACCAAGATCGTCGGCATAGAGTTCGACAACGGACTTCCACAGTGTGATGGCTTCGTTGCGTTTGCCGTCCGCGAACAGTTTTTCCGCGCGACGCAGTGCGGTTGGCAACCAATTCGAAGTGGTCCGTTGAGTTCGCTCGTCTAGGAGCACATTGAGTAGTTGAGTCGCCTTCGCGCGGATGTCTTTGAAATCCGGCTGGTCCTCGGTCATAACGACCAGTGCTCGCAGTTTTCGCTCGGCTTGAGCGTAGTCGTGGTTGTCCGAGTACTTTTGAGCCAACTTGAGAATGCGATTCGGTTCCGTGGCTTTGGCGACATCTTGCTTGTCTCGGCCGCGTCGTAATTCATTTCGTAGCTCGTGAATTCTCATCCGGTCTCGCAGGGCTTCCACCTCTTTTTCCAACTTCGCGTCCTGCTTCAGCGCCCGTTCGAGGTGCAGTTTCGCTTCGCCGATTTGGGACGGAGTTGCATCAGATTGGTCGGCGATGACCGAGGCTAATTTCAAATGTTCCTCGGCAGGCAAGTCGTGATTGCGAAACAGCCAGGCGCAGACAGCAATCAACACGACCAGCGAGGTGATTTGCACCCAAGTCTTATCGAATGCTCGACCGATGGCCCCGCCGTCTTGTTGTTCGGAGAGGGCTTTGCGCATCAAGTTGCGCATGATCGTGCCGGGGCCTTGGCTCGGCGCGGCCAAATGCCGGGTCGCATCGGAATCGGTGGCCACACGCTGCGACGTAGATGAGGTTATTGTGGCTCCCAGTGCGGGCCAATGAACGGACGCGACGGGAGCAGCCGGCGTCGGAATCGTCGCACTCTGGGGAACATTCTGGCCCAGCGCATCCAGGATCAGGACGGTTGGCGCGAGCGGAAGATCTTCATCGACTCGAGCATGACCACCGGCCTCGGTCGCATCGCCGAGGCTTGCCGTGGAGGGAGCGGCCGAACCGGAGGCCGCCGCGGCTTCTGCGGACTTCTGCGAGTTCTGCCAGGCGTATCGCTTCTGAACCTCGGCCAATCGCAGCGACAAGACGTAGGAATCGGGAAAGCGGTTGTCCGAATCTTTCTCCAGAAGTTTGCAGACGATCTCCTCTAACTGCCGAGGCATGTCGGTGGCATACAGGCTGGGGCGATCGAACACTCCGAACTGGTGCTTGTGAATCACGTCCAGCGATGACTTGCCACTGAACGGCGGCCGTCCGGTGAGCATCACGTACATGACTGCACCCAGCGAGTACAGGTCGCTCTTTTTGGTCGCCCGCTGCCCTTTGGCCTGTTCGGGAGACATGTATTCGGCGGTGCCCACGATGCCGCCCGTCACGGTCAACTTCTGCGACGCGAAGACCTGAGCGACTCCGAAGTCGGTCAGCTTGACTGTGCCGTCGCCGGAGAGCATCAGATTCGACGGCTTGAGGTCACGGTGGATGATGCCGGTGTTATGCGCCGCCTTGAGTGCTCGGCAGATTTGCAAACTGAGGTCGATGACCTCCGGCCAGGGCATTCGCTTGTCGCGTTTCAACCGCGAAGTCAGGGTCTCGCCGTCGACGTACTCCATCGAGTAGTAGTAGATGTCTCCATCGTGGCCACTCTCGTAGAACTCGACGATGTGCGGACTCTTGAGTTGTTCCATCGACGCGATTTCACGTTTGAAGCGTTCGACGAAACCATCCTCACGAGCCAACGAAGCCGGCAGCACCTTCACGGCCGCCTGCTTGCCGGTCTCTT
>CAMDRI010000242.1 GCA_945906725.1 Candidatus Kuenenia stuttgartensis
GATCGCCAAGGTGGCATCGACTTCCTGACGATGGACTACGTCGACGGTACGTCGCTCGAAACGTTGCTTAAGTCTGGCCCGTTGCTTCCTTCCGTGCAGGCGGTGCAGATCGTTCGCAAGATCGCGTCGGCGCTGCAAGAGGCTCACGCAGCCGGAGTCATTCATCGCGACGTCAAGCCGTCAAACATTCTGATCGACCGTCGCGGCGAACCGGTGCTCACCGACTTCGGACTCGCACGGCGGCCGGACGTTGACGAGTCCGAACAGACACGCCCCGGTGAGTGGCTCGGCACGCCGGCCTACATGGCTCCGGAACAGTTCAGCGGAAACTCGGACGACGTCACTCCCGGTTGCGATATCTTCAGCCTGGGAGTCGTGCTGTATCGGCTACTCACTGGCCAACGTCCATTCGACGATGGTCATCGGCGAGAAGACATTGCTCAACGCACGCCCCCCGCGATGCCACACCTGTTGCGAGCGGGACTTTCCGCCAGGCTCTCCAAAGTTTGTCTGCACGCACTGTGCTTCGATCCGCGCGAGCGATTCACTTCCGCTGGCGAATTCGCCAAGGCGCTCGAACCATTTGCGAGTGAGCGACCAATCGAAACCAGTCAGCAGGGTTCTGAGATGGTCGCTGTCCGCCGCAGACGCTCCTTCCAGACCCACTACTTGGTCCGCATCCTCTTGCTGTTATTGGTTAGTTGGTCGGCGGTCGCGGGTGGCTACGCCGCGTGGTTGATATTCCACGAGGATGTTCGTTCGCCGATCGCGAGACCAGGGAACGCATCCACTCCGAATTCGGCCAAGGATGCCGGCCTGCGGTTTCTGCCGAGCGTTGAGCTGCACGTCCAACGAGCTTCGCATTCGGAAGGCTACCAAGTGCTCGGTCCAGAAGTCGGTTCGCTGAAAGACGGCGACAAAATGCAGTTCCACGTCGTGCTCGATGAGCCGGCGTTCGTGGCGTTGTTCTACGTCGATGCGGACGGAGTCGTCTCGCGGCGTTGGCCACTCGTGGGGCACGTTTCCAATATGCCCCACGAAGTCAAAGAAGTTTGGGACCCGCCGCTCGCTTTGTTGGGTGAGCTGCAAGAAATGCACGTCCTTGGCGACAAGGCTGGTTTCGAATTGATTGTCGCCGTCGCTTCCTCGAGGCCGTTCGAGGAAACATCCCTCTCCGCGATAGAACGAATGCGTTTGAATCCGATCAAGTCCTCCGCGGGCTTCAGCTTCGTGGCTCGTCGCGATACATCCAGTGGCAATGAGGCGGAATTCGATTCGACCTCGGCATCCGTTCGATTGACCACACTGCCGCTGGGAGCTAATCCGCGTCTGTTTGGGCTCGCCGCAAACGACAAGACGCGTGCCATCAGCGGCCGTACCTCCACACAGAAATCCGAATGGCTCGACTGGGAACAATTCGCCGAACGCCTCGCCCACCTCGGCGAGTTCTGTCACGGCTCGGCCTTTCACCACGCGCCCTAATCGTCGGCCTGCTCTGTTCGTTGGCCACGATGACTCGCGCGGCGGACGATCCGCGCACGCTCGAAATCACCGCCAACGCGCACGTCCAGCAAGGCCGCTGGTCCGAGGCGGAGGCTGTGTTTCTCGAACTGCTCGCGACCGTCGACGCTCAAACCAAACCAAACGCAGATGCCGAACGTCAGCGACTGCGCTGGTGGAATCTGTTGGAGCAACTCGCTCGAAGAACTGGACGCCCGGATGACGCGCTGCGGTTCGCGCTGAAGACCCGCGAGGCGATCTCGCGATCAGCGGACGACGATTCGCGGAGCCTCAACTCACTGCAAATCGCCGAATACCAACTCGCGCTCGGCGAAGACTCAGAATCGCGAGCAACGCTCAACGATTTGCTCGCCGGAAAATTCGGTTCGCTCAAAACAGTCCCTAAACTGCGAGCGCAGTATTTGCTCGGTGTCGTCGAATACCGATCCGGCAACGTCGCCGACGCGCGAACGAGCTGGCAACTCGCCGAGCAGTCGATCACTCCGCTGCTCGATCGACATCGCACAACACCGTTCCTGTCGCCGTCGGATTGGATGGATCTGCAACAACGTCACATCGCGATTTGCGAGGCTCAACAGCGCGACGGCGAAGCGACGAAGCTGTACGACGAGCTCGTCTCGCGAATCGCAGGTTCGCTCGGCCCGGCTGAAAAAACGGGAGTATTGACTCCAAACGACGCGCCGCTATTTCAAGCGTTGCTCGGCCTCGCCCGTCACGCGAGATTGCGTCAGCACTCGGCAACCGTCGTACGTCATCTCCGCACAGCGCTTGAACACACTCAACGTGTTTCGATCTCTGAGCAGGCGATCGCATTGCGACTTCTGGTGACCGTGTTTGGAGAAAGCGACCTGCCGGCCGCCGAACAATTGCTGCGCCGAGAACTTGCCGCTCACGAGACAGCAAAGGAACCTCGCGAACAGTTCCGCACGCTGCTGCAACTTGCGAGCATTCGCCGGTCGCTCGGTGATCTCGCCGAGGCCGAGCGGCTGCTGCGAACCGCGATCGAGTTGGCCGATCAACGGATTCCGCTCAATGACCCAGATCGTCCGCTTGCGAAGCGACAACTCGCGGCGCTGTTGCCGTCGGCCGGTCGATTCCGTGAGGCGATCGCGCTCAATCACCAGATTTTGGAAGAGGCTCAACAGCGCGGGTCGAGTGGCGACCGGCTTCGAGCCGACGTGTTGCTCAACCTCGCGATCATAGATCGCAATCAAGGACTGACCGATTCCGCCGCCGAGAAGGCTCAGCAATCGGCTCGCGCGATCGAAACAGCGTTCGGTTCTGACGCTTGGCCACTGGCGGCAGTTCACAATGTTTTGTCGGCGATTCATCGCGATCTCGGCCAAGCCGACGACGCGGCCACGCATGCTCAGACCGCGCTGCGGCTCTGCGAACAACACGGAAAGAACCAGAACGCTGAAGCAGCGACGGCGTATCAGCAACTCGGCTCGCTTGCCGCGCAACAAGGCGACTTCGCCACGGCGACATTGCGTTGGAAATCGGCCGCCGAAATCTTCCGCTCGCGCGGACAAGCGGCGCGAGAAGCGCACATTCTCAGCTTGCTCGGCGGCATGGCTCTGAGAACGAACGACCGCGAACTCGCCGCAGCGGCACTCGATCATGCCGAGAAGCTGCTCGGGCAACGCTCCGCATCGCCGCTCGATCGGTACGTCCAGTTGGCCAATCAAGCCGTGCGCCGTGCTCACGATGGCGACCTCGCAGACGCGATCCGGCTCTTGCAACAAGCGGTCGATATTGCCGAGTCCGCTCGTACAGAAACTGCCGGCGACGGCGAGGTGGGCCGAGCACGTTACTTCGCGCAGTTCGCTCCGGCATTTGAACGCCTGATTGACTGGAATCTGCAATCCGGACAGACCGCCAAAGCATTCCTCGCCGCCGAGCAATCGCGCAGCCGGACATTCCTCGACCAACTGCAACTCGCCGGCATCGACCTGAATGCGACGTTGCCGCCAGAGATTCAACAACGCCTAGTCCCACAGGAACGAACACTCGCCAAACGTCAGCAGCAATTGCGATTCGAGTTGGCAAAATCGCAATCACCATCCACCGACAGTTCTGTTGCTCAACAGGACTGGATCACTCAACGGCAACGCGAACTCTCACAAACGGAGCATGATTACGCGAAAGTCTGGCAAGCGATTCGCGACGCGAGTCCAGTCTACAACCAACTCCTCACCGGCCGAGAATCACTGTGCGAACTCTCGAAAGTGCAGCGTGAGTTGCTCTCTCCCGACACCGTGATGCTCTTTTATCAGCGCGGCAGTCAGAGTAGTTCTGTGTGGATCATCGGCGGCGATCCGGACATTGTCGAAGTTGTCCCACTGCGCATCAGTCAAACGCTGCCGGCTCTGCAATTCCGCGAATTTGCGAACAAGCCGATACGCGGCATCGCCGGGCATCTCGCGGTCGACAAAGGTCTGTTGCGTCGCGGACTCGACCCGATTTCACCCGGCCCGGTGACGCGCGACGTCGCGTCACGGCTCGTCACTTGGTATCTCGCTGCGACCGTGCCGTTCACGCCGAGCAATTCACGCGGCCTGTCGGGCACGGTCGCCACCGTGAAAGGCGAAGCGATTCAGCCGAGTTCGCTGACGCTCGTGGCCGAAACACTGCTGCCTCCGACCGTTCGCGAGGCCGTCCAACGCCGACGCCCCAAACGTCTTGTCATCGTGCCGGATGCCGCACTGCATCAACTCCCTTTCGAAGCATTGCTGCTGTCTGCTGGACCACGCACGAAATACGTTCTCGACGAGTGGCCGCCGATCACGTATGCCCCCTCAGCAACGGTGCTCTCGCAATTGGCTCGACGTGCCGTACCCGCGATGAACACCGAGCGGCGATTGCTGCTCGTCGGCTATTCGCCGTCGGAATCCTCAGGAGCCTCGCCGCTTCCAGGTGTCGCCGCCGAGTGCCGCCGCATTGCTGCCGCCTGGCCGAAGCCGGTCACGACACTGCTCGATCACGAGGCCAGTGCATCGCTCGTCACGCGACAATTCCCGATCCATCCAATCGTCCATTTGGCAACGCACGGATTCGTCGATGAGCAAGCCGACAACCTGTTCGGAGGCTTGCTGCTGGCTCCCGATGCGGACGGCGATGATTCACTGAGCTACCTCGACATCTTGCGGACTGATCTGACCGGGTGCGAATTGGCCGTGCTGAGCGCGTGCCAAACCAGCGTTGGTCCCGAACGCCCGATGGAGGCCAGCACGTCACTGGCTCAAGCCTTCCTGGCAGCCGGTGCTCGGCAGGTCGTCGCCAGCCTCTGGCACGTTTCGGACGAAAGTACGTCCGAATTGATGACCGACTTTTACAAGCGGCTCGCCGAAGATGCCGCCGCGGGTCGACCGCTGCGAGTCGCCGAATCTCTCCACGCAGCCAAACGTCACCTTCGACAATCCGCCGACTGGAATTCGCCGGCGCATTGGGCCAGCTTCGTATTCGTTGGTCCGGTGAAGTGATCTCGCACTGAGACTTACTCTCGCATCGGGATCGCATCTCAGTTGGCGAAAATTGCAGAACGTTGAGTCGTAAGCCGGTAGACCGTGGGTTTTGCGCCACTACAATACTTGGCTTGTTCGCCGACAGAAACGAAAACTTCAGCCGCAAACCGGCACATTTCAGGAGCCATTGTCATGCAAGGATCTCAAAAGGTCATCGACGCTCTCAACGCGGGGTTGACCATCGAGTTGACCGCAATCAACCAGTATTTTTGTCAGTCCAAGATGTGCAAGAATTGGGGACTTCACCGCCTGGCCGCCAAGCACTACGTCGAATCCATGG
>CAMDRI010000243.1 GCA_945906725.1 Candidatus Kuenenia stuttgartensis
CTATGAAAAATTTGAGTCGACTGCGCGCGGCGGAAAATGCCCCCCGCCGCCAACCCCCAGGCCTGCGGCCTGATTCTCAGGAACTTGTTCCGTGTCAAACCATCAGTCCCACTCTTAACCCAGCGCACGCAATCCTTGGGCAGGTCCAAAGGTAAAAGCGGGTTCGCTGAAGTCCAAACTTCTATGCTCATCACGGATTTTGGAACGGCTGAGTTTTTGACCACACGCCCAAGCCCGATCCCTCGAATTCATAGTCCAACTCACCTTTCAGTCACCCAGGAAATGAAGGTCGCGGCCGATTCACGTTCGCAGATTTGCAACCTGCGTGAAATTGTTGCGGCCAGTCATCAGAATTCCGCCGCAGCGGTTTGGTCGCGAACGCTTTTGTAGATCGATCAATCGCAACTCCGCGTGCAACAACCAGCCAACAAGTCCGGAGCCTGCCGATGAACTCTTTCAAACGTCGATTGATCTATCTGTGTTTCTTGATGTCCGTAGTCGTTGTTCGAGCAGAGGCGCAAGAGCATCCGGATCGAGTCGTTCAACCGAACGTTCCGCAGGGCCAAGTCACGTCGGGGCAGTTCAATGACAGCCGCCTCTTTCCCGGAACTCGCCGAGACTACAGCGTGTATGTGCCAGCTCAGTACAAGGTCGACGAGCCTGCCGCACTGATGGTGTTCATGGATGGCGGTGGCTATGCCAATCCGAAGGGAACGTTTCGAGTTCCCGTCGTCTTCGACAATCTGATTCACCAGAAGGCAATGCCGGTCACGGTCGCGGTGTTCGTCAATCCGGGAACGGTGGCAGCAACGGCACCGGGGGCGAAGGATCGCAGCAATCGCTCTTTCGAGTATGACTCAATGGGCGATCGATACGCAAACTTTCTGGTCGACGAATTCCTCCCCGTCGCGCTGAAGGGACTCAATGTCTCGAGCGACCCGGCCAAACGTGCAGTCTGCGGGATCTCATCGAGCGGCATCTGTGCCTTTACGGTGGCGTGGGAGAAGCCGGATCAATTCGGCAAGGTGCTCAGTCACATCGGCAGCTTCACTAACATTCGTGGTGGCTGGGCCTATCCGGGTCTGGTGCGTAAATCAAAAGACAAGCCGAAGGCTATCAAGGCCTATCTGCAGGATGGTCGCGAGGATCTCAATAACCTGCATGGCAACTGGCCGCTCGGCAATCAAGATCTCGCAGCGGCGCTGCAATTCGCCGGCTACAAGTACAAGCTCGAAATGACCGAAGGCGGACACAGCGGCAAGTGGGGTGGCGAGGCTTTGCCAACGGCTCTGAAGTGGCTGTGGGATGACAAGGCCGAGAGCACGCACATCGCAATCGTGGAAACAAAGCCGGCTTGGGAACCGCATCCCGACGCGGTCGCGAAGGAGGGCGTGCCGAAGGGGACCGTCGAGCAGATGCCCGAATGGGAATCGAAAATCTTCGCCGGAACGATCCGCGATTGGTCAGTCTATGTGCCCGCTCAATACAAGGCCGACGCGCCCGCCGCGTTGATGGTGTTTCAAGACGGTGAGGGCATGAAGAACGTCAACGGTCGATGGCGCGTGCCGACGGTCTTCGACAACCTGATCGCTCGCGGAGAAATGTCGCCGACGATCGCCGTCTTCGTCAATCCGGGGCATGAGAAATCGAAGCCGCGTGAGAAAGGCAAGCACTCGAATCGAAGCCTGGAATACGACGGCCTCGGCGATCGCTACGTCCGCTTTCTGCTGGAAGAGATCATCCCGGAGGTCCGCAAGAAGTACTCGATCTCGGACGATCCGGAGATGCACGCGATCGGCGGTTCCAGTTCGGGAGCCATCTGTGCCTTCACGGCAGCCTGGGAGCGAACCGACTTCTTCCGCAAGGTCTATTCCAGCGTCGGCAGCTTCACCAATTTGCGAGGTGGCAACGTCTATCCGTCGCTGGTCCGCAAGACGGAACCAAAACCAATTCGTGTCTACATGGCCGACACCAGCGGCGATGTCGATAACGCCTTCGGGAGCTGGCCGTGGGCCAATCAGCAAATGGCGTCGGCTCTGAAGTACGCAGGCTACGACGTCCGCTTCGACTGGGCCGAAGGCTACGCGCACAACGCGGACTTCGGTGGGGCAAAGTTTCCTGAAGCGATGAAGTGGCTTTGGCGAAAGGAAGCTCACACTCCGGTACTGGATACCAAAGGCGATCTTGGCGGCGATCTGACGCTGCTCAACCTGCTGATTCGCGGCGAGTCATGGGAAGTGGCCGCTGATGGCCTCGGCTTCGCCGATGCACTGTGCTCGGACAAAGCCGGCAACCTCTACTTCTGCGACATGAAGGCACCGTCCGTCGTGCGCATCGCGACGGATGGCACTCGCACGGAGATCTGCAAAGAGTCCGTGAGCGGTCTCGAATTCAGCCCAGATGGCTCGCTGCTCTACGGCTGCCAGGGAGCGAAGAACCGAGTCATCTCGATCAACCCCAATAGCGGCGAAGTGAAAGTCGTTGCAGAGGGAGTGAAGCCGAACGATCTCGCCGTCACGACCGACGGCTTTATCCTCATCACGGAAACCGGAACACAACAGGTCACTCGGATCGACCCAAAGTCCGGAGAAGTCAAAGCGGTTGATACCGGAATCAGCAAGCCGAACGGCATCGCGCTCTCGCCCGATGGCGGGACGCTCGCTGTTTCCGACTACGGCGGAACTCACACCTGGACATTCCGAGTCAACGTTGGTGGAGTGCTCGATGCGAAGATGCCCACGATGCCGATGCGACTGCCAATCGATCCGAAAGGGGAATTTAAGTTCAACGAACCGCCGCCGTATGTGCAAAACTCGAAAGGGGACGGCATGGCGGTTGATAAGGTCGGCCGCTTCTATGTGACGAGCGACCTCGGCGTCCAAATCTTCGACCCCACTGGTCGCCCCTGCGGAGTGCTCCCCAAACTCGACAAGGACCAGCCGTTGACGACCTGCATCCTCGCCGGCCCGGATCACAGCACGCTCTATATCGCGCACGGCACGAAGATCTATCGGAGAAAGCTGACGGTGCAGAAGTAGTACATCCTTTGGGACTGCGGCAGACCTGCTGCCGCGTTCCGTCCGACTGCCTGCTGTCAGACGAGTATTGTAGTGGTGCGACTCAAGCCCCTCAGCAGCAGGCTGCTGAGGCCAGAGCGGCAGCAGACTGCCACAGTTCAAGCCTTCGCCGCTCGACGCAAATTCCAGTGACGATTACGATCGAAACGTCACCTTCACGCGCCGGAGGCGTAGTTGTCGGTTCGTGGTTTCCTGACGCCCGAGCAGGAACGCGCAATGAAGTATCTGGCGAGCACGCTGGTATTCGTAATCGCGAGGTTTGTGACGGCCTTCGCTGTAGCCGCTAACCCGCCTGATCAGCAGGTCGACAAGTCCGCCTTCGTGGGGCAACCGGTTTCTCTGGTCATTCAGCCCGAATCGATTCGGCTAGCCGGGCCGCGCGCCATGCGTCAGATCCTTGTGACCGGACGATACAGCGCGAGCCCGAAGGCAATGCAACGACTCGCACGGCACACGGACATCCGGCTGACGATCGGCCGGTACACGCACGCATCGCTGCTCGGCCTCGTGAGAGCGGTCAACAAGTTGCCGCCACTTCCAACCAGCCCGATCAAGCCAACGTCAGAGGTCCAAGTTCAGCGAATGACTGGCACAGACCGTCGAGCAATTCATCTAAACAAGTCACCCGAGCGCGGAGCTCGCGTTGACAAGGAATTGACCATATCCATTGATTCTGTTCGACACCTGATGAGCACGACTGATAACAGCAGCGACCCAATCGCCGTCTCCCGCGATCCACCACAACTCTTCGGCGACTCAGTCAGTTGTGCTCAACTGACAACGAATGAGAACAAGCGGGAGTGGATGGGAATCGAACCCACCTGGCGTCTTTTCAGACGCCACACTGGGTTTGAAGCCCAGGGCGGTCACCAGAGCCGCGTACACTCCCGAAGGACTCGGAGCCTATTGATTCGGCTCGCGCGTCGCCACCAATGGGATTCGACTTCTCCGAGGAAACTGCGATTTCTCCGGGGAAATCATGCGAGTTGTGAATCGGTGCGGAAGTCATCGTCACTCTGTTCGATGTCGCTTCGCGTTCGATGACTCGGTCGGGTGATGATGCAGGGAAGTGAACCAACGAGAGCGGTTTGGCGTCCCGTTCCGGTAAGCCGGGCGGTAAGACAAACTGCAAGACGGACTGGCCGATGTCGTCGGTGCCAGTGGCTTGGAGCGTGACCACTTCGCTTTCGTGCGATGACGTGGTCGAGATGGGCGGCAGCATGTTCACAGCGGACTGCAAGTCGAACAGGTTGGCGTGCGTGTAGCGGCCGAGCGTGAGTTGGACGGTCGTATGTCGAGCCAGCCGTTGCATCGCCTTGGGAGACGCCCCAGAGCGTCCCAAGCGGCTCAGGTAGGTGTGACGCAAGGCATGGAAGTCGGCTTGTTGTCCGTCGTCGTCACGGTAGGCGATGCCGGCTTGTTTCAGGTCGGCAATCATCATCTTGGAACCGCGACGCTTCTTTGCCCAATCGCCCGGCCAGAGCTTCGCGTCGGGGTCGAGCGTCGCGAGCCACGGTCGCAGCATCGTCACCAAGTCGGACGGGATCGGCAGGACGTCCCCTCGGCGTGATTTTTCGTCGGTCGCGTCGATGCGAACGGTGGGCGGGTCGGAGTTCAAATCGAAGTGGCTCGGCGTGAGTGAACCACATTCCTTCGCGCGGAGTCCCGTGCTGACCGCCACGAGGTACAGCCGGCGGCGTTGCTCGCCGGTCAGCCCGAACAGCGTTGAACCTTTCTCGGCCGCGTCCAACAGTCTCAAGAGTTCGTCTTCGGGGACTTCGCGCCGTTCGCGGCGGATGTCGAGATTCGCGTTGCCGGCCTTCAAGTGAGCCAGCGAGTTTTTGTAGGTGCGGCCTTCCGTCACCATCCAGCGGGTGAATTGCTTGAACGCGGCGAGATAGTGGTTGAGCGTGCGTTGCCCTAGCCCGCGCGATGTCTTGTCGGAGCCGTCGGCTTTCTTCATGCCGGCCGAGCCGTTCGTCTTGAGCTTCGCCAGAGCCTCTTGCACCATCGCGCCGCTGATGTCGGAAATCGACTGAAAGCCGGACAACTCCACGAGGCGACGGACACGAGCCTCGACCGGATCGACGTAGTCGGGCGACAGCCCGGCCGAGCGGAGCGACGCCACGAAGTCATCGACGTGTTGAGCCAGCGGCTTCTTACCCGCCACGGTCTTCGCGTCCAACAGCCCGAACTTGCCGAGCCGATTCCGCAAATCGTTCGGGAGCGTCTC
>CAMDRI010000244.1 GCA_945906725.1 Candidatus Kuenenia stuttgartensis
ATGAAGCGATCGACTCCTTGCACGACGGCATAGGTGTCGAACACGCCGCCGGAGCAGGCACAGGCTCCCATCGAGATGCACCATTTCGGTTCGGGCATTTGCAGCCAGATGCGTTGCAGCACGGGCATCATTTTCATGACGACTCGGCCGGCCACGATCATCAGGTCGCACTGCCGAGGACTAAACCGCATGACCTCGGCCCCGAACCGAGCCAGGTCGTACCGAGACGACGCCGTCGCCATCAGCTCGATGCCGCAGCATGCCGTCGCGAACGGCATCGGCCAGAGACTGTTCTTGCGACACCAACTCGCCGCCGCGTTGACGGTCGTCATGAACACGTTTTCGGGAAGTCCTACCGCCATTTGAAAACACCTTTCCGCCACGCATAGACGTAAGCAATCGCCAGCGTGGCGATGAACACCAGCATCACACCAAACACCGTTCCGCGCAACTCGGTCGGGATGCCCGGACTCGGGTGGCCGAGATGCGTCGGCAGAATCGTCTCTCCATATTCGGTGTGCTGTCCCTCGACGTACGCGCTGACCGCCCATGGGTACAGGAACAGCAACTCAACATCGAACACGAGAAACAAGATCGCGACCAAATAAAACTTCACGTCGAACGGCTGCCGAGCATCCCCGACGGGGTCCATGCCCGACTCATACGGCATCTGTTTGACGGCAGTCTTGTTCTTCGGACCAATCGTATGGGCGAGCACAAGGTTGGTGATCACGAACCCGACCAAGATGGCAATGAACACAAAGATCGGCACAAAAGTCACAAGTTGGCCGGACAAAACGGATTCCTTTCAATCTCGCAAGCGTCGCAATCTCGCAAGCGTCGATTCACAGGGCACACAACGGAGGAAACGAGTTTTGAGGGACAGCCGGAAAGAAGTCAAGGAGGCTCTTCCGAGCGAGAAGACAAGCTTTGATTCCGGCCGATTGCGGTGAGCCGATGGCCGGCTGTCGGCATTCGGCGGACGGCCGCGTCATTTCTTTTTTCCGGGCAGCAAGCGGTTCAGTCCCTTCTGGAGTTCGCTCTCCAGCAGGTTCTCGACTGGCGCGGTGATCGCTTCGCGCGCGAGTCTCTCGAAGACCCGCAGGTCAAGTTGCGGCGCGGATAGCGAGCCGCGCACCGGGATGCTCAGCGACTTGCCTCGCAGACTCGCGAGCTGTTTGTTCGGCGCGATCCATTCATCGCGAATGGGAACCTCGATGACCAACTCCAGCGACTCGTCCAGGCCGACCGAGCCGCGTGTTTTCAGCGTCGCCTCCTTCGTGACGAGCGTCAGTCCTTCGTGATGCACGCGGCCGTTGATCAGGCGGAAGGGAACTTCTTGCTCCGGCAGGGTCACCAAGACTCGCTCGCGGTCTCCACCGGCCGACGCAGATCGCTCGGTCATTGACAACAGATCGGCGGGCTTCAGCGATTTCGATTTCGTCAGTGCTTTGATCCGATCGGTGACTGCAAGGATTTGGTTGCCCAGCGGGCCGGGAGTGATCTGTGCCTGATGGACCGCAAGCTGGCCGACAACATTTCCGGACGACGGATCGCTGACCGGCAACGCTCCGTTGGCGAGCACGACCGAGAATCGGCCATCCACGCGCGTCGCATCGGCCAGCAGCGGAGCGACGAACTTCAGCCAGCCGGCGCACAGTTCTGGAGTCAGTCGCACTTTTTCGATGACCCGCTCCGATTGCAGCACGATCATGGCCGGAGTCCGATCCAGCCGCAGTTGCGAGTTCAGCCGCACCGTCCCTTCATTGACCGAAATATCGCTCAGGGCGAACACGCCGATCCCGTCCGTCAGTTTGCACGATAAGTCACCCGCTCCGGCCGACAGTCCGTAGACGTTCGCTGATTGCCAGCCGAACCCCGCCTCGCCAATCAGTGACAAATCGGACGGCGATGAATTTCGCGAGACGTTTGCAAGCCGACCACTGTTCGTCTGGGCGGGCGATGTTTGAGACGCGACGTCGGTCGAGAGTGTCGCGACCTCCGGTGACGACAGTCGCCCACGCAGCGCGAATTTGCGGCGTTCTTGTCCGGCCAACTGCACGTTCTTTTGCAGCGATTCGCCGAGCCGTTGAGTCAGCCGATCCCAATCACACGCGATCTCGCCGGTGACATCGACCGACGGTGTCGCATTCATTTCGTCGAGCTTTCCCGTGAGATCCACTTCGAGTCCGTCAGCGGTCAGCTTCGTACCGCTCAGAGTCAGCGATTGCTTGGCCGAATCGAACGCGGCCTGAGTTACCAGCTTGATTTCCGGTTCTTGCCAGATGGTTTCCCATTCGTGGCCGGCGCGTCGCGCGTCGGAACTGAGACGAAACGGCTCGGCCACAACGAGTTTCTCGACGCGTGAATCGAGCTTGGCTTGCGTCGTTACCCCACGCTGTTGCAGTCGCAGTGAGCCGGTCGCTTCGCCAGCCACGAAGTAGCTCGGCTGCTGTTGGGCTTGAGTCCTCCAGCGAGACACATTGCCAAGATGCACTCGAAAGCGCGTGTCACCGCTTGCTCCGGCGAGCGACCAATCGAGATTGCTGACCGTCGCCGCCGCGCTCGTCCCCGTGAGCACCGTTTGCGGTGCAGCCCAGCGACCCGTCGCCGTCTCCCAACGGCCGGCCGTCTCGAGCGAGAGTTTCGGCTCTTGAATCAACCACTCCGGCCCGCGTGCTTGCAGTTGGTCGATCGCGATCGTCAGCTTCGTGACGTCGATCGCTCGCGAGTCGGCGTCGACTTCCGCATGCGCCGCGAGTTGTCCGGCAACCTGCCAGTCGTCGATCACCAGCACCGGCCGCAACCGAGCTTGCCAGGATTCGAGACCGCCTACCACGTCCACGATCACTCGCCAGCGGGCGTTCGACGACCACGCGATCGGCTCCGTCAACTTCCCGTCCAACCGATCTGCGCCGCTGGTCACTCGCAGCGATGCCGACTCGACCGAACGCAACTGTTGCGTTTCCGACAGGTGTGCCGAGGACGCAGCAACCATCTCCAGTCGAGCTTCTCGCCACGAGGACTCGCCGCGCCGTTGCAGTTCAAAGTTTGTGAGTTCGCTCTTCGCTCGCAGTTCGAGTGCGCCGTCGTCGCGACGCTGAATCTGCCCGCTGGCTGACAACTGCCCGCTCAATCGCACGAGCCCCCAGTCGAAGAAGCGGCTGAGGTTGTGATGCAGCCGATCGAGATCCGCGTTCGCTTGAAACGTCGCGTCAGTCAATGCCCCCTTCGCATCGACTTGCAGGAAGTCGGAGCGGCAGGTCACTCGGTCGAAGACAAATTGCTCGCCATCGTGATGCACCGACGCGAGCGCTTCGAGAGGCACGTCCCATTCGAGTCGCTTCCCGTCAGCGACGGCCGACAGCCGTGCGATCTCGACCTTCCCCTGCAACTTCGGCGAGCCGTCTTGCGGCTGATTGTGCAGAGCGACGCGGATCGATCCACCGTCGATCCGAGTTCCCTCTCGCACGGCCAGCGTCTTCGGAACCAGCGCGGCCAGCTTCGCGAGATCGACGTGCCCGTCCACGCGAAACGCCTCGTGTCCGATTTTTCGAAGCGTTTCGTCAGCCGAGGCGAACGACCAGCCGGACAACGGCAGATCACCCGACGCCGTCAACTCGCCGACTTCGGTACGGAGTTCCGTCTCTTCGAGAATCAATCGGTCGGCTTTTGTCGCGACGTTGCCACGCACGCTGACTTCGTCCAATTGCAGACGATCCGCACCCATGCCACTCAGTCCGGCGACGATCAACTCACGCACCGAGACGTTGCCTCGCCCCGTGACTTCCGTGCCGAGCGACATCCGCCAGTCCGCCGACAGCGTGCCGGAGATTTCTCCTCGCGACTGCCACCGCGTGAGCACCGGGTTGAGCCAATCCAGTCGCCAGTCCTTCGCACGGACTAGCAACTGCCGCGAGACGTCGGGCAGCGACGTCACCGCGTCGTCCTCAACTGGCTTGCCGAAATACGCCGCGAGGCGGCCCACATCCACGTTTGTCGCTGCCGATCTCGACGGCATCTCTGCGGCCAACAATTCGATGCCGTTCGCGCCGCTCGTCAGGTTCAGGTCGAGTGACTCAATCACCGACTTCCGCTGCGACGCCAAATTCTCGAACTCGATCCGAGCATTCACGAGTTCCATCCGAAACGATGGGGCCGGCTCGATCGAACCGCTCGGCAGAGCGGCGAGAACGTCCTCGACGTTCGAGCCATCCACACGCAGCACGACATGCCCGACCGGTTCGATCAGCATGAACGTGCCGAGAAGACTCGGCTGAGTTGCCAATTGCCACAACGTCCGCTCGCCGCGCAATTCTTTGGTCGTGAGCAACACCTGCCCATCGGAGCCGCTGACTCGCAGTTCGCGCAGCACGACCGGCTTCAACCAGCCCAGCGATGTCGGCCCCAACTCGACACGAATCGGCATCCCAGCGGTCGCCCAAGCGGCGACGCGCTGACGCAAGCTGGTCTGCGAAACGATCTCCGGAGCGAACCAAGCTCCTGCCGCTAGCGATCCCAAGAGCAACAACGCGACCCATCGCCAGCGGCGGCGACGTGGTGTTGCAGAGGACGTGGATTTCTCAGAAATATCTGAAACGGGTGTGGACATGCCTTCGTGATTTTTGTCGATGAAAAATGAACGGTCTGACCTTTTGTAATCCGACGCGTGTGCGAGGGCAGGCGCTTCAAAACGCGCCGATTGAGTGCCTGGTGAAGAGTTCACACTCGCACACGCGTCGGGTTACAAACGATGCAGTTTCAAAAATGGCCTGCCCTGACTGGTGGGTACGTCAGCAAGACATCGGCCATCCTTGTCGCCACAACCGCGAAATCCGCTCTGACCGCGCCGAGGTTCACGGACTCCGCCGCGACTGTGAGCATCGTGAGGATGCCGAAAACTCGGCGACTTTTTCCGGCTGGGCAAACTTCGCCCGCGCACGCCACAATGCCACCGGAGGCTGTCGTGTCGATACGTCTTGCCACGTTCAATGCGAACAACTTGTTTCAACGACCCAAGGTCTTTCAGTTGGAGGGCTTGTCGGCAGAAGCCGCTAAGGTGCTCGATGACTTAGAACCCGTCCAAGAACTGATTCGTGAAATAGACAGTCTGAAGTAGACTACCGGCGACTCCAAGGAAGGAGGCCGAACGATGGCAACGGAATTGGCGGTTCACGAGTGTGGCTGTGCGGCCTGTCGGTCGGGCGACCATGCGGA
>CAMDRI010000245.1 GCA_945906725.1 Candidatus Kuenenia stuttgartensis
CCCTGCAACAAAACCGCAAAACTGGGTACAAGTTACATCGTGAGCCTCCTTGCTCGATGCCTGAGAGTGATGTCCCAAGCATTGTCGTGGAGGCTCGCGCTTTTTCCGTAGATCAGTTCTCAACACTCTAAAAACTGCAAAAGTCGAACGAAGAGGTTGTTGAATATCCGACGCGGCAAGCCCGATCGCACCACTCCCAACGTGACCATCGACGCATCGCGGGCCTGTTCTTTTGCGAGAATCGTGTTGTGGTAATCGTCATCGCGGATCACGGTGGAGAGCCATGATCGCCCATGAGCTTGCCGTGCGAGACGCGCAGCTCGCGGTCGCGGACCGAAAAACGTCCCGCCAGCACTGCCGGTCGCAGGTCGAACAGGTTGCGGTAAATGAAGACATGGTCGCGAGCGTCCTCCGAGCCGCCGAACGCCGGCGCGGTCAGGCAGCCGCGAATGATGTTTTGATAAATCTGAATCGTGCTACCGTCCCTCATGAAAAGATGCCGAGGATGCATCGGGCTGAGATACACGCCATCGTCCTGCGTCCAATCGATCAGGTTGTGGTGAAACTTCAGGCTCGCGCCGCCGAGGAACGGGCCATCGTGCGAGTCGGTGAAGTCGCAGTGCGAAATCTCCCAATTGTCGTTGCGCGGATACGAGAAGACCTCGAACTCACGGCCGTTGTCCACGACCAGCGTCGCGTGTGTGTTCAACCGCTTGATGTCCCGATTCGGCTGTCCGGGATACGCTCGCTTGCTGGTATCGGTGCGAAACAACACGGCGGACAACTGCCATACAACCCGCACCGATGCAGTTTCAATGGCCCTGTCTCGCAGGCTCGAAAACCGTACGAGCCGCACCAAATCGTGACGTTGTCGAATTCGATGTGATCGGCTTTGTCGAGCATGATCTCGTCGTAACCGGCACCGCGGATCACCAAATCTTAAACACGCACATGAGCCGCTCCGTCGATCCACAACGGCACCAAACGAAACGGTGCGACGATCAGCGGCAACTTGCGCAGATCAGTTTCGTCAACATAGTTGGCGCCGATGGCCTCACGCACGTTCGGATATTTCTTCGTTGACCGAAACTCGCCGCTCGCACTCCCCTCGACCGGTTGCCAGGCGATTTGCGGAGTCTGCGAGAACTCCGGCCAACCACCGTCAATGATCACCGTCTCGCCCGGCCACGATCGCACAGAAATCGGTTGCTCCGTTGAACCGCGAGCCGCAATGACCAACCGCTCGAAATACACGTCACCGCGAAGGACGACGGTTGTGCCGGGAGTTGTCTTGTCGATCGCAATTTGCACGCTGCGGAGTGACGCGGTTTCAGTTCCGGGATTGTTGTTGTCTCCCTTCGCCGCATCGACCACGAGAATCAGTTCGGCTGGCAGCGGACGAACCAGTGTGGCCGGCACGACTCGCAGCGGGCGATGTGACTTCCAAGTGTCCGCAGCGGAAAGGAACGACGGCAACGTCAGCAAGACCACTGCGAATAGAAACGTGATAAGTCGCATGAGCTGTCTCCGCGACAAAGTCGTTGGGATGCCTATGTCCGACCGCCCGGACGTAGGCGTCCGGGCTACGATGAACTCGGCGTCCAAATTTTCTGAGTCGATTCCGCAACGCAAGTGCGACCGATTCGGCGAGCTTTCATCCGGACATACGGCGGCACGAATCGACCGCGATGTCCGAAGTGTCCCGGCGCTGCCTTGTGATCCGCCCGAAACGGTTCGCGCAGATCCTCGAGCACGAATCCGCTGCGACACAACTCTCCAATCAAATCGTCCCAGCGATGTAGGAATTCGACGGCACCGCGCTCGCGGTACGAATCATCCGAGACACTTGGCAGCGGCCCGTCGCGGTAGTATTCGACGCCGATGACATAGCGGTCCTCGTCGTCGCGATGTGAAATCTGCAAGCTGGTCGGCTGCTTGTGCTGGCTGATGTAGAGTCCACCGTCTCGCAGCACACGAGCGATCTCCCGATATGTCTGGGCAAGATCGCGGACGTAGCAGGTACTGACCGGCTGATGCACGATGTCGAAGCTGGCGTCCTCCAGCATCGCCATGTTGTCCATCGAAGCCTCAATCGTCCGCACCATGAGTTGCCGTTTGGCAGACTCCTGCTGATCCAACCACAACATTTCCGGGCTGAGATCGACGACCGTCACGTTCGCGCCCGCGACGGCGTACAAAATCGACTGCCACCCGCCCGCTCCGGCCAAACACAACACGTTGAGTCCGGCAACACTGGCCGGCAACCAGCCGCGACTATCGAGCGTCGCCAACGGCGCATGACACTCCTCGTCCGTCGCGACCTTCGCGAACGGACTCCCTTTCGCCATCCGATTCCACGCCGCACGGTTTTCTTGGAGGAACTTGCTCACGACAACAACGCCGCTGTGAAGGTGACGAGGTCGTTCTTCGATTGAGCCACTCGCTGCAACACGTCCATGCGGCCGGCATCGCGGCAAAGTTCGGAGAACGAGAACGAGCTACTCTCTTCGAGGTTCAGCAAGTGTTGCTCGGCAAGCTGCACGGCGTCGTCCCAACGGCCAATGCGTGAGGTCAAGTCGACCAGCACATAGGCGATCAGCTGATTGTCCCCGTCATCCGGTTCGGCGTTGAGTTTTTCTTTGAAGTACGCGAGCGACTCATCGACTTTCTCGCCAGCCAGCGCGAGAAAGAAGTGGCGGTGAGCCGGATAGAACTCACCGAACGGCGGATCACTGGGATATTGGAACTGCGGGTCGAGATGACTGCCGTACTCGGACAGTTCGATGGCCAGCTTGAGTTCCGGGCAACTCTTGTCGAGGAACCGCGCAAACCGCACGACCGCGTTCAGGTGCGACACGTCGATATGATAGTTCCCCTCTTGGAACAGCCAATCGCGGCCGGCGATCGCCTCACGCAGCGAATCGGTCCGCGGCGAGAGCGCCATCCGCCGCTGCACGTCTGCATTCACCGATTCGGTGAGGTCGGTGTAGAGGTGCTTGACCAGAATTGCCGCGCAGCGTTTGCGGTCGTCGGCCGGCAGTCGAGCCATCTGCTGTTCGAGCGACGTGATCGTGCTGCACGTCCCGTGAGTCTTCAGCATCCACTCGACTCCCTTCGTCGGATTCGCACCTTCAAAGAGAGCTACCTGAATCAGCTCTTCGGTCTCGTCGCCCGGTTCGCGGCGCGACGGCATCGCGGCCAACGCCTTCGCCACCGGCTCTGGTTCGCGAATCATGCGGAAGTAAAGCCACGCATTCGCGATCTGCCCGGCGTCCAAAAACAACTGCCCTGCCTCGCGAGCGGCCTCAACGTACGTCTTCTCAAACTCGGTTCGCTTCTCTGTCGGCACGTCATCGAGCGAAGTCGGCCGCAGCAACGGCAAGCCAAGTTCCTGCTTCTTCCGCATCAGAGTCGCATCGAACAGTCGGTGATAGTCCTTGCTCGCCTTGAGCGATTCGATGAGCTTGTCAAAGACGGCCGCAGCGCCGGAAGGTTTTGATTCGGTGAGTTGGCTGAATGAGTCGGGCATGGTGGGTGAGTTTCTGCTGAGGGGAAATCGGCGGGAGTAATTTCGTAAAAAATCGAACTCAATAGCGAGCTAAGTCGCCTGATTGTTGCTTGAGGTTCAGCTTGTTGACGATGTCTTGAGCGCCCACAACCATCATCCGCAGTTCGCTGCCGATGGCGATGAATTGCCAGCCTTCGGCGATACGTCCCTGGACGTCGTCAGTCGATTGCACATGCAGGCCGACGGGCGTGCCGGTCTTTTTGCCGGCGGCGAGGACTCGTTGCAGCATGGCTTCGAGTTCGGCGGGCGACGGGTCAATCCCGTCGGGGCCGCGCATCTGAGCTTGCAGGTCGTTCGGGCCGACGAAGATCGCATCGACTCCCGGCAGGCTGTAAATCGCCTCGGCATTTTCGACACCTTCGGGGGACTCGGTTTGCAGGATGACCAGAATCTCGTCGTTGGCGTGCTTGAAATAGTCACCAGCCGTCGCGTCAAAATTCAGAGCGTGCAACGCCCCACCGACCGACCGATTGCCAGCAGGCGGATACTTTGCCGCCGCGATCGCGGCTTTCGCCTCGGCGACGGTATTAACCATCGGCACGACAATCCCCATCGCGCCGCCGTCGAGCACTCGCTTGATGTGATCGTGATCGCCGCGCGGCACCCGTGCGATCGGCACACAGCCAGCCTCGGCAATCGCAGCGAAACAGATCGCCGCGTCCGACCAGTCAATCGGCGAGTGCTCCAGATCGACCGTTAACCACGGGAAACCCGTGCGGGCCATAAATCGGGTCGCAAACACATTTCCCAACGACAACCAAGTACCGACTTGCGGCTTGCCCGCTTTGAGCGCGGCTTTGACCGGATTCTTCTTCATGGTGCTTTCTCGTAGAGCAGGCGGTTCGCCTGCTTTGGTGATTGGCCATTGAATTCTCACAGAACAGGCGAGCCGCCTGCTCAACGATCGGGCGTGATTCTCCGACTTGAGCTTGCCGCGTCAACCGAGCCACCCCGAAGAGTGAGTTGAATCTGACACAGCCCCCAAATAGATTTCCGCCCCTTCGGTCATTTCCTGGACAGGTAGCTCAGTCGGTAGAGCACAGGACTGAAAATCCTGGTGTCGGCGGTTCGATCCCGCCCCTGTCCACTTCCCGCAGAAGCCCGCACGAAGTCGCAACCATCGGCATCGTGCGGGCTTCTGTTTGCGCCTCGACCTGCGGGCCTTTCAGTACCTCGGAAGAGCAAACGAGAGTCTGCGAGGGGATGCGGGGCTCTACTGCTGCGCTTTCTGCTGCCCGCAGCACGGGATCGTTTGCTGCAGCACCGCAGAGGTCGTCTCCGACCATGAGGTAATACTTCTCGCTGACCTTCATGCTGTGGCCGATCCAATGGCTGACTGCGTGTTGAGGTCCTCCAAGTGCTCGACATTCCAAGTTGGTCAATCGGGCTTGTTGCGATTTGGCAACATCTCTCGATACGAAATCGCAGAACATTCGCCGAGAATTTTGAACATCTCTCGTGTGTTGCTTTTGAGCAACATCCCGATGGAGCTCAAGGCTTGGCTTGATTGCTTCGCGCCTCAGCTTGCGATACTTTTCGCCCCTCATTCACGCGCGCCCGTAGCTCAATTGGATAGAGCGTCGGACTTCGGATCCGAAGGTTGGGGGTTCGACTCCCTCCGGGCGTACT
>CAMDRI010000246.1 GCA_945906725.1 Candidatus Kuenenia stuttgartensis
TTGCGGAGCGGGTATTCGGTGAACTCTTCGGGCATCAGGATGCGGCGGAGGTCGGGGTGGCCGGTGAAGCGGATGCCGAACATGTCGAAGACTTCCCGCTCCATCCAGTCGGCTCCCTTCCAGAGCGGATACGCCGAGGGCAACGTCGGGTTCGGATCGTTGACGTAGGTCAGCACGATCAACCGCTCGCCGGTCACCATGTTGAGCAGGCAATACACCACGCGGAACCGATCGGTCGCGTCGGGGTACTCCAACTCATCGACGCCCGTGACATCGACGAGCATGTCAAATCCACCAAGCATCTTCAGGCACTTGAGCACCTCAAAGACCCGGTCCTCGCCCACCTTCACGCGCACGTTGTCGCGGTTCTGGCTCCAGGCGAGCGAGTCGGTCCCGAAGTGCTCGGCGAGAAGCGGGACGGCGGAATGTTGAATGTCAGTCATGTGGTTTCACTTTACGGTTCGCAAATTCCAAGTTGCCGACAAATCTCTCTGACCAATCCGCCGCCGATCTCACGATGCCGAGGAATCGAGGCTCGTTGGCCATTCGCCGGATTCCACCACCACGAGTGTTTCGCCCCTTCGCGAAGCAACTCACAACGATTGCGTTGCAGGTGAGCAATCAAGTCGCGGCGTTTCACGCTGGAGCACCCACTTCAATTTGGACTTCTTCGTAGTCGCTACCTTCCATAGCCGCGAGTGCCCGCTCTCGATTCATTTCGAGTGCCTCGGAAAGCGCCGATTGCAGATTGGAAAGAAGCTCTCGCTTGGTTTTTCCTTGCGAAAGGACGCCTTGAATTTCCTCAACCCATCCGTACCACCACTTGCCATCCTTGCGAATACAAGCCGAGTAAGTCTGATTCATCGTGACGTTTCTCCTGTGTGATTGAAGGAAACGATTTGGGCAGTAGCGCATCCGATTCGCCGCTCTAATTGGCTTTCTTCATCAAATGGTAAGATGCTCCAGCGCCCGCAAAGTGATTTGAAACATCAGCGTCCAAGACAAACCCGGCTCCCTCGAAAACGCTGATGACTGCGTCCTGCGGCCAATACTTGATGGAAAACGTGTCCTGATATTTTGAGACTTTGGAATTTGGGCCATTCACCGCCAAATTTTCCTGGTATGTGTAGGTATCGCTAGATCGTTGGGTCACGGAAACGGAGCGATCGATCAAATGATCGCTTCGGGAATATCCTTGAAATAACGCTCTTGATGGAATGTCGACGAGCAACCTGCCGCCTAGCTTCAGTGAACGATGAACTGCCGCCGCAGCGTTTGTCAGTGCCGCATCATCGAGCAGATAGAGCAACACCGTGAAAACGCAAAGAGCGACATCAAACTTTTCATCGCTCGCAAAGTCTTCCATTTTTGAATGGACGATAGCGTAACTCGCCTTTCGAAGACTTTTGCAACAACTGCCGAAGCATCTCAAGACAAGGATCAACGGCTGTTACGCGAAAACCTAATTTCGCGAGTGGGACGGATAACCGGCCGGTTCCCGCTCCAAAATCCACGATCCTCGCAGGTGGCTCGATTATGCCTGCAATGAATTGAACCGTCGCGTCAGTCAATTCACTGTAAAACTCTCCAAATGACCGCTCATATGCGAGATCATAGACATCGGCCCACGAAGAATGAGGCTGGGCGCTCACAGACATAATGCTCGCCTCCGTGGGAAAAAGCCGATGAGTCGATTGGCTAAGACCTGGTTTCCGATGATGCCCTGCGTGTCGGCCATCATGAGCGTCATTCCCAATAAATGTGGAAGTGCGCCGCAACGTAGAGTAAAGCGTTTGTCCCCCAGCGAAACCTCAACCTGATGAGTTGATGTCTGGAACTCGCCAAAACCAGGATAAAAATCAGTGACAACGCCATCAGCCGGGAACTGTTTCAACGAGTCGTTTTGAAAGTATGAAATCTGTGCGCCAGTATCGAAAAACATTCGGTAGTTCTGGCCAGCAATCTGCGCCGTGACAATTGGAATGCCCATAAACTCGGATAACGACAACTCGCGTCCCGAATGCTTCAATTCTGTTTTGGAAATGGTGAGTGTCTCATTCACGCTGTTGAGGAGATGATCAAATTGGCCGACGACGTCAGTACCGAGAAGGCCGTAACACGGAATCCCGACGAATTCTGACAGTGTGGAGGCTGACAAGCCCAAGTAGCTCTTGCTGATCGTGAACGGTTGCTCGTCAAGCATAAGAGCCGTTGATTCGCCGAAGCTTGTCGGCGCACCCGTATCAAACAGCCACAGGTTTCCTGCCAGTTCCACGAACAAGTGGCCATTTTTCAGTATCAACGGGAGTGTGATCATAGTTTGTTGAGATTGGCAGAGTTGGTATTGGCTTCACACCCCGAATCCACCCGCCTTCGCCGCGAGTGCCGCGTCTTCGACACGCCACATTTCGTCGCGGTCGAACGGCGTCGGGCCCATCGGCTGAGTTCGCAGGCCGAACTCGGTGCCGTTGAGCGTGCCGGTGGCTTGGATTTTGTTTTGCAGGTCCATGATCGCCTGAATGAGCTGCTCCGGCCGAGGCGGGCAGCCGGGGACGTACATGTCCACCGGCATGAAGCGATCGACCCCTTGCACGACGGCATAGGTGTCGAACACGCCGCCGGAGCAGGCACAGGCTCCCATCGAGATGCACCATTTCGGTTCGGGCATTTGCAGCCAGATGCGTTGCAGTACGGGCATCATTTTCATGACGACTCGGCCGGCGACGATCATCAGGTCGCACTGCCGAGGACTGAACCGCATGACCTCGGCCCCGAACCGGGCGAGGTCGTACCGCGACGACGCCGTTGCCATCAGCTCGATGCCGCAGCACGCGGTCGCGAACGGCATCGGCCAGAGACTGTTCTTGCGACACCAACTCGCCGCCGCGTTGACGGTCGTCATGAACACGTTTTCGGGAAGTCCTACCGCCATTTGAAAACACCTTTCCGCCACGCATAGACGTAAGCAATCGCCAGCGTCGCGATGAACACGAGCATCACACCAAACACCGTCCCGCGCAGCTCCAGCGGAATGCCGGGGCTGTCGTGGCCGAGATGCTTGGGCACATTCGGTTTTTCGAACGGCGAGCCGGCCCAGTGGTTGGGTTGATCGACATAGGCGCTGACGGCCCACGGATAAAGAAACAGCAGTTCAACGTCGAAGACGAGAAACAGAATCGCGACCAAATAAAACTTCACATCAAACGGCTGCCGAGCATCCCCGATGGGGTCCATCCCCGACTCATACGGCATCTCTTTGACGGCGGTCGATTTTCTCGGCCCGACGGTGTGGGCCAGCACGAGGTTCGTCACCACGAATCCGATCAGCACGGCGACGAACACAAAGATCGGCACAAAAGTCACAAGTTGGCCGGACAACGGAGATTCCTTTCGAGTTCGCAATCTACAGTCGGCATCGTACACGACGGTCGGGACGTGTTTTGAGGGACGGCCGGAAAGAAGTCAAGGAGGCTCTTCCGAGCGTGAGTTGAGCCTTGATTCCGGCTGATCGCCGTGAGCCGATCACCGACTGCCGTGATACCGTTTTTCATGGAATCAAAAACGGTATCACGGCCAACGGCTATCGGCGTTCGGCTTCCGGCCAGCTTGTTGTGGGTCACTTCTTCTTGCCCGGCAGAAAGCGATTCAGCCCCTTCTGGAGTTCGTTCTCCAGCAAGTTCTCGACGGGTGCGGTGAACGCTTCGCGAGCAAAACTCTCGAAGGCCCGCAGATCGAGTTGCGGCTGAGTGAGCGAGCCACGCACTGGGATGCTCAACGACTTGCCGCGCAGGCTCGCGAGTTGTTTGTTTTGAGCAACCCATTCGTCGCGTACGGGAACATCGACAATCAAGTCCAACAACTCATCGAGGCCCACCGAGCCGCGTGTCATCAGCGTCGCCTCTTTCGTGACGAGGGTCAGCCTTTCGTGATGGACTCGGCCGTTGATCATGTGGAAGGGGACTTGCTGTTCGGGCAGAGTCACCCAAACTCGCTCGCGTCCGCCACTGGATGGCGGCGTGGATTGCTCGGCCAGCGACAGAAAGTCGGCCGGCTTCAGCGAGCGCGATTTCGTCAGCGCTCGGATGCGATCCACGACGGCGACGACTTGATTGGCGAACGGTCCAGAACTGAGTTGCGCCGCGTGAATCGCGAACTGTCCGGAGACATCGCCGGTCGAGGGATCGCTGACTGGCAACGCTCCTTTCGCGAGCACCACGGAAAATCGGCCTTCAACACGGGTCGCATTCGCCATGATCGGGGCCACGAACCTCAGCCAGCCACCGCACAGTTCCGGAGACAACCGCACCTTGTCGATGACTCGATCCGATTGCAGCACAATCAGCGCGGGCGTGCGATCCAACCGCAGTTGCGAGTTCAGCCGCACCGTCCCTTCGTTGACCGGAAGGTCGCGCAGAACGAGCGTGCCGATTCCCTCGTTCAATTGGCACGACAGATCACCCGCTCCGGCCGACAACCCGTAGAGGTTCGCCGTTTGCCAACCGAGTCCCGCTTCGCCGGTCAGCGCGGTCAGCGATGAGTTTGATGGTGACGATGTCCGCGAGATGCTCGACAACTGAGTCGCTCGCGGCGGGGTCGGGAGACCCGCGCCGAGCGCCGTCTGCGATTCCACGTCGGTCGAGCGTGTCGCGACATCCGGCGCTGATAGCCGGCCGCGCAGTGAGAACTTGCGGCGCTCTTGTCCGGTCAATTGCACGTTCTGTCGCAGCGAATCTCCCAGCCGTTGAGTCAGCCGCTCCCAGTCATACGCGACCTCGCCGGTGACATCGACCACCGGGGTCGCAGCCAGTTCGTCGAGTCGACCCGCGAGATCAATTTCGAGTCCGTCGGCGATCAGCTTCGTCTCCTTCAGCCGCAGCGACTGCTTTACGGAATCGAACGCTGCTTGAGTTGTCAGCTTGATCTGCGGTTCTTGCCAGACGGTTTCCCCGCCGTAGCCGACGCTGCCAGCGTCGGTTCTTTTGGGACGGACGCTAGCAGCGTCCGCCACGACGAACTTCTCGACGCGCGAATCGAGCGTTGCCTGAGAGAGCGTGCGGGAAGATAAGAGTTCTGGACAAGGAAGTCCTGCCTGCCTTACGAGTCCGCCGTTGTGAATTGGTAGAACTATCAACACGAAGCGGAGGATTGGCATGGATGCCCAGGAACAAATCCGAAAGCCCTATCCGAGTGATT
>CAMDRI010000247.1 GCA_945906725.1 Candidatus Kuenenia stuttgartensis
GGACACGGGTAAAACATCCGACGGCTCGATAACTTTCGACACGGTAGTGTGCTCCTGGAAGAGAAATGGGATGTCGTGCAACTCCAATTTCTCCCCAAGCACACCGCCTTCTTCAACTCACCTCGTCCACAACATTTGACAATAACTCACGCTAAAAGGGCACCACATGCACCGCTGGAAAAGGTTGCTGGACGATGACAGTGGCGTGTCAACGGTCGAGTACTCAATTCTGCTGGCGATGATCGTCTTGGTGTCCGTGATCACTTTGGGTGGCTTTGGAGTGGGAGTGGACAACATTTACAACATTATCGATGGATCACTTCCAGATCGTTAGTCAGTCGCTGCTGACTCCTCCCACATCCGATTGGCCTCCTCATCCGCGTGGCGCTGATTGCAGCCAGTTTGAGAATCGTTGATACTCCGCGCAGGCGACTGCCGAGAACGACTCTTGAGGTTGAGCCATCATGAACGCCGCGACCAACTTCAAGATCCTGCCTGACACCAACGAGCTTGAGCAGATGCAGCGCGATCTGCGGTTCCATCCCAGCCAGGTGACGGATCCGCGAGTGCTCAGCCGCGAGCAAATCGCACAGTTTAATTGCGACGGTTATGTGCGCGGGCTGCGAGTCTTCGACTCCGCCGGCACCGCCCGAAACCGGCAGTACTTCGACGCCTTGCTGTCGAAAGTGCTGGCTGCTGGCGGAGACAGCTATTCGATCAGCACGGCGCATCTGAAATACGGTTACGTTTATGATCTGATCACGAACTCGCGCATCGTGGATTGTGTCGCGGACATTCTCGGACCAAATGTCATTGGCTGGGGTTCGCATTTCTTCTGCAAGATGCCCAAGGATGGAAAGGCGGTGGCTTGGCATCAGGACGCGAGCTACTGGCCGCTGACACCGTCGAAGACTGTCACCGTCTGGTTGGCGATTGACGATGCCGACTGTGACAACGCCTGCATGAAGTTCATTGCCGGCTCGCAGAACTTCGGCCATCTGACGTACCGCCCCAGCAGCGAGGCGGATCACAATGTGCTCAACCAGTCGATCGATAACGCCGAGCAATACGGCTCGGTCGTGTACGACGAACTTCAAGCGGGCGAGATTTCGATTCACGCCGACCTGTTGCTGCATAGCTCTGAAGCCAATGCCTCTGATCGTCGTCGCTGTGGTTTGACATTACGATACTGCACCCCCGATGTTCGCGCTGGCTCCGAATGGAACAAAAAGGGAGTCGTCGTTCGCGGCGTCGATCCGACTGGACACTGGGCTAATCCGTCGCGGCCAGGAGTCGAGTAAACCAGCTTAAAAAATGACTCTGATTCCCTGCTCGCAGAGCATTCCCTGACTCGTCCGTGAACCGGTCGAACGTCTCTGCCGAGGAATCTCGCGAGCCTGTAAACTTGGTTGCGGACGTAGGACGAGGCCGTTATCTTGCCCTCCCCACTTTGAGGCCTGAAGAACTGTTTGCACAATCGTTTAAGGTGATTGAGATATGGAAACGAAGCTGGTCGCTCAACGGCGAACCAAGTTGGGAACGTCGGCAAATCGTCGTCTGCGGGCGAGCGGATTGGTTCCTGGCAACATTTACGGACACAAACAAGATCCGATCTCGGTGACTTTCCCTGCCAAAGAAACCTCCGCGCTCGTGCGTTCCACGCATCGGGTCGTGGAACTGGAACTGGACGGAAAAACTGAGACCGCGATTCTTCGCGAAACTCAGTGGGATCCGTTTCATTCGGAACTGCGGCATGTGGATTTCATGCGCGTCGATGCCAACGAGCGAGTCAAGGTTGATGTCGATGTCGTCTTGAGAGGCACCTCGGCAGGCGCATTGGCGGGTGGCGTGTTGGAGCATTCGCTGCACATGCTGCATGTCGACTGCTTGGCGATCAATATTCCCGAAGCGATCTTGGTCAAAGTTCAGGGTCTACAGATCGGTCAGGCGATTCACGTGAAGGAATTGGATATCCCGGAAGGGGTCAAGGTGCTGAACAGCCCAGACGCGATAGTCGTCCGCGTGGTTCAGCCGATCATTGTCGAAACCGCTTCCGCCGCTGAAGCCGTTGCGGTCGAACCGGAAGTCATCAAGAAAGAGAAGAAGACCGCTGAGGAAGGGGAAGAAAAGCCAGCCAAGAAATAGCCTGGTGACTCTTCATCAGCGACCGAATCACAACACGGGCGGATTTTCCGCCCGTGTTTTTTTGTGCCGGGTGCGTGGTCACTCCGAGTTCGGTGTTCGCAACTCTGTCGATGAGATGTCGCGCCGAAATTCTCCTTCGGAGATTTCCTCAAACAGGTCTCGCACCGGCGGCAGCAAGTTCAATTTCGACAGTGTGCGAAAAGAATCTCCCTCGCTCCGACCGGCCACCAGGAACCGGCAACCGTGCGAGCGAATCTCGGCCAACGCAGCGAACATGTCGGCTTCGCTGCCGTAGTATTTTGACTGCACGATTCGCTCCGCAGTGTCGATGCCCACCACGAACGTGGTGTTGGGAAATAGCCGCGACTTGAGCACAAAGGTCGGCTCATGAGTCAGGACGACCGGGAGATCAACGAATTGTCGGCACCGTGCTTCGATCGTCAGAAAATCCAACGGTGGTTTGTCGACGTTGACCCACGCCAACTCAAACGCCACTGGCCCCGCCAATCGTTCTTCGGCAACTCGCGCGAGTTCGCGATGCCCGTCGTGCAGAGGATTGAACGCGCCCGCCAAAAGGCCCACTGATCTGAGCGGCGGATTTGATTGCCATGCAGATCGCATCGACCAAACAGTCGCGCGACGGCCGGCGACCAAGTCCGCGAGCAATGGATGCGCGACACACAATTCGCTCGTCAGCGAATCGCCGTCGAGGAGGCCGATCTGCGGCAGTGATTTCGTCTCGCAGGTCTCGCCCAAAAGCCGCAGCAGAACGTCTGCCACCAAACGTTCTTCCTGGACACGTTCCCGCATTCCTTTCGCCAGCGACAATCCGATCAAGTGTGTCGCATTCGCCGTGTGAGTCGCGATCCACACGCGATGTTCGCCTCGTTTCGGACGATTGCTGACCAACGCGGCGGAGCAGCCGACACCGAACGCTTCAGTTGGAGGAGTCGATAACTTTTTCGCTCGCTCACAAGCGACGACGGCCATCGCCAGCGCGGTCTCGCGGCTGCAATACTGTTCCGGCTCGCGACCCAGCCATTCGGTGAGAGCCAGCGGCGCGTACGGCACTCGAGCTTCCAGCAGAAACGCTGACGCACCCGGCACGCTCAACAAGTCGGAGATCGCCAAACTGCCGCCGCCAGTGACTGCGATGACTGCTTGTCGTCCGCTCGCATGTAGAGCCGACACGAGCGACGTTCGATCAAAGTCAGTAGGCGTGATGCTAGTGGACATGATCGCGGGTGTAGTCCGCTTTCGGCAGATTGGCAAGCAGACTCGCCTGCCTCCTTCTGCCCGCCTATCCTTCCCGGATTGCCCCTTGGAAGCTCACCCCGGAGGTTCCCATGCCGTTCACTCGCACAATGATTTCTGGCGGCCTGACGCTGATCGCAGCGTTCACTGTCGCAGTCGCAGGAGACACTCGGATGAAGTATCCGGAGACGAAAAAGATCGACCATGTCGATGTTCATCACGGCACGAAGGTGCCCGATCCGTATCGCTGGCTCGAAGATGACGTGCGGCAATCGAAAGAGGTCGCCGCTTGGGTTGAGGCTCAGAACAAAGTCACGTTTTCCTTTTTGGAGTCGATCCCGCAGCGCGCGGCGATCAAGAAGCGACTGACCGATCTGTGGAACTACGAAAAGTACGGCGTGCCGATCAAATCGGGCGGACGGTATTACTATTTCAAGAACGATGGATTGCAGAATCAGTCGGTCATGTACGCGATGGAGACGTTGACCTCCGAGCCGCGCGTGCTGATCGATCCGAACTCGTGGTCGAAGGACGGGACGGTCGCGCTCGTGTCAACAGCATTCAGCGATGACGGCAAGTATCTGGCCTACAGCGTGGCTGAGGCCGGTTCGGATTGGAACATCTGGCGCGTCATGGAAGCCGATTCAGGTCGGTTGCTGTCTGACGAATTAAAGTGGGTCAAGTTCAGCGGCGTGTCGTGGACGAAGGACTCGCGCGGGTTTTTCTACAGCCGCTACGACGAGCCGAAAGAGGGGGCCGCGTTCCAAAGCCTCAACAAGAATCAGAAGGTGTTCTATCACCGAGTCGGTTCGTCGCAGGCGGATGACGTGCTGGTCTACAAGCGGCCCGATCAGCCGGATTGGGGATTTCAAACAACCGTCAGCGAGGACGGCCGGTATCTCATCATCACAACCTGGAAGGGGACCGACGACAAGTATCGCGTCGCCTACAAAGACCTGCTCGAACCGTACGGCATGCCGGTCGATCTGATCGACAACTTCGATCACGAGTACACGTTTATCGGCAACGAAGGCCCCGTCTTTTTCTTTCAGACGGAACTCGAAGCGACGCGCAGGCGAGTCATCGCCATCGACACACGCAAGCCGCATCTGCTGAAAGAATTGATCCCCGAAGCGAAGGAAACGCTCGTCGGAGTCAACATCCTCGCCAACCAATTCGTGGTGACGTATCTCAAGGACGCCAAGACGCAAGTGAAGCTGTTCGCACTCGACGGCCGCTTCGTGCGCGAGGTCGAGTTCCCCGGCATCGGCAGCGCGGCAGGCTTCGGCGGCAAGCGTGAGGACACCGAAACATTTTATTCCTTCAGCAGCTTCGCCACTCCAGCGAACATTTTTCGATACGACTTGCTGACCGGAAAAAGCGAACTCTTCCGCAAGACGAACGTGAAGTTCAGCCCAGACGACTACGAAGTCACGCAGGTCTTCTACAAAAGCAAAGACGGTACGAAGGTGCCGATGTTCCTCGCTCACAAGAAAGGGCTGAAGAAGGACGGCAACAACCCGACGCTACTGTACGGCTACGGTGGCTTCGCGATTTCGTTGACGCCCAGCTTCTCGGTCGCTCGTCTGGCCTGGATGGAAATGGGAGGCGTCTTTGCGATGCCGAACCTCCGCGGCGGCGGCGAATACGGCGAGGACTGGCATCAAGGGGGCACGAAGCTCAACAAGCAAAACGTGTTCGACGACTTCATCGCCGCTGGCGAATGGCTGATCGAGAACAAATACACGTCATCGTCGAAGCTGGCGATTCAAGGGGGCAG
>CAMDRI010000248.1 GCA_945906725.1 Candidatus Kuenenia stuttgartensis
GCAATCCAAAACTCTTGCTGCTGCTCCGTCTGCCAATGTCCCATCGCCATTCCCAACTCCTCCGGCTCGCGAGTCCCTCAACGCCGCAGATCATAGCGCCCTGTCACAAACGTCAAGACAACGACGGCTTTTTCAACAGGCTGCTAACGTCGCCCGCGCTTCCGCTTCCACTTGGACATCGCCGACCGACTGGCAACCTACTTCGGATTGAAGCTCGTCCCGACTCCTACGACCACAAAAACGGCATCACGCCGCAAAGGAAAATAACATGGCCAGCATCAGCACCGACGCGAACGGCAACCGCAAGATTCAATTCGTCAACGGCGACGGCAAACGCAAGTCGGTCTACCTCGGCAAAACGAGCAAGGTGGACTGCAAAGAGATTTGTAGCAAGATCGAAGCCCTGTTGGCCGCTCAGCTATCGCGTCGATCGCTCGCGTCCGAAGTGGCCGAATGGGTGGGCAACGTGCCTGACGTGCTCGCCGACAAACTGGCCGGGGTGGGGCTGATTGCTCCACGAGCTAAACGCCAAGAGGATACCACGAAGCTCGGCGAGTTCATCGACGCCTATATCGACAGCCGAACGGACGTGAAGCTGAGAACTCGGATCAATCTCCTACAGGTCCGCCGTCATCTGGTCGCACACTTCGGGGAATCCAAGCCGTTGCGAGACGTGACCCCGGGTGATTCCGATGAATGGCGGAGATGGATGCTGACCAAGCTCGGCGACAACACCGTCCGCCGTCACTGTGGACGAGCCAAACAACTGTTTCGGGCCGCACTTCGCAAGCGGCTGATTGCCGAAAACCCCTTCGCCGACATGAAAGGCCGCGCCGTTCAAGCCAACAAGTTGCGTGAGCATTTCATTTCCCGTGATGTGGCTGCTCAAGTCATCGCAGCATGTCCCGACAACGAATGGCGCTTGATCTTCGCTCTGGCTCGCTTTGGTGGCCTGCGAACGCCCTCGGAGTCGTTGCTGCTCCGTTGGGCTGACGTGGATTGGGAACGCGGCCGGCTGCTGATCCGCAGCCCCAAGACGGAGCATCACGAAGGAAAGGACTCTCGGCTGTTGCCGATCTTCCCAGAACTCCGTCTCCACCTGGAAATGGCTTGGGACCAAGCGGCGGAAGGGGCCGAGTTTGTCGTCACCCGCTACCGCGACTGCAACGCGAACCTGCGAACACAACTTCTGCGGATCATCGACAAGGCCGGACTGACCGCGTGGCCGAAGCTCTTTCAGAATCTCCGCAGCACTCGTGAGACTGAATTGACCGAGACGTTTCCGCTCCACGTCGTCACGGCATGGCTGGGCAACAGCCAACTGGTCGCAGCCAAGCATTACTTGCGGGTTACGGATTCGCACTTCCAAGAGGCGACGCAGAATCCGACGCAGAAGGGAACGGAAATGAGCGAAACGGACGGCAAGCCGGTCATTCGCCCGTTGCGTGAAAACGAAAAAGGCCCGGAGTTTCCGGGCCTTTCCGTCTCTTGCACTTTACTGCACAAGATAGCAGTACCCCCTAGGGGATTCGAACCCCTGTCAGGGGACTGAGAATCCCCGATCCTGGGCCTCTAGACGAAGGGGGCAGGCGACGGCGTTGTATCGGAGTCGATGAGTGAAGTCTAGCCGATGCCCGGCACGGGAAAACTCTTCGTGAAGTCGCAAATCTCAGCACGCACGGCTCGTAAAACTGACTCGTCTTCGGGGGTTTTGAGCACTCGCAGAATCCATGCGCCGACCTTCTTCATTTCGTCTTGCTGCATGCCGCGAGTGGTGAGCGCGGCGGTGCCGATGCGGACTCCGCTGGGGTCCATCGGTTTGCGTTGGTCGTAGGGAATCATGTTCTTGTTGACGGTGATTCCCGCTTTGTCGAGCGCGAGTTCACCGATCTTGCCGGTCTGGCCGATGCTGGTCATGTCGCAGAGCATCAAGTGATTCTCCGTGCCGCCGCTGGTGAGGCGGATGCCGCCAGACATCAACGTTTCTGCCAGCGTCTTGGCGTTGGCGATGATCTGTCGACCGTAGTCTTTGAAGCTGGGTAGCAGCGCCTCTTGGAAACAGGCGGCTTTCCCCGCGATGATGTGCATCAGCGGGCCGCCCTGCATGCCGGGAAAGACGGCCTTGTCGATCTCTTTGCCGTATTGCTCGCGGCAGAGAACGAAGCCGGAACGTGGGCCGCGCAGGGTTTTGTGCGACGTCGAGGTGACGAAGTCGGCGACGGGAACCGGGCTGTTGTGGACTCCGGCCGCGACGAGGCCGGAGTAGTGAGCCATGTCGACCATCAGCTTCGCTCCGACTTCGCGAGCGATGTCGGCGAACTTGGCGTGGTCGATCTCGCGCGGGTACGCACTGGCTCCAGCGACGATGAGTTTCGGTTTGTGTTCGCGAGCGAGCTTCGCGACTTGATCAAAGTCAATGCGATGATCGGACTCCCGCACCCCGTACGGAACGACTTTGTAAAGTTGCCCCGAAAAGTTCACCAACGAGCCGTGCGTCAGATGTCCTCCCTGAGCCAAGTTCATAGCCAGGTACGTGTCGCCCGGCTTGAGCACGGTCAGATAGACGGACATGTTGGCCTGCGATCCGGCGTGCGGCTGAACATTGGCGTGCTCGGCCCCGAAGAGTTGTTTAGCTCGCGAGATGGCGAGGCTCTCGACGACATCGACGAACTCGCAGCCGCCGTAGTAGCGGCGGCCGGGATAGCCCTCGGCATATTTGTTGGTGAGGATCGTACCGGCCGCTTCGAGGACTGCGGCGCTGGTGTAATTCTCGGAAGCGATCAGCTCGAGCCCCTCAAGCTGGCGAGTCCGTTCGTGTTGAATGGCGTCAAAGAGATCGGGGAATGTGGTCTGCAACGCGGACATGATGGCTCCTGGGGCATTGGCTCTGGCCGATCTCCTGACCGACAGCGGCTCACAAAAACGAGGCGGAGTTTTAGTGACGGCTTGGCGCGAACGCCATCAATGCCGCTGAGCCTCGAGCCGTTTGAAAGCTGTTTCATCGCCCGAATAGAATTTTCAGCCAATTTCAATCTGCCAAGAATCGAAGTGCCACTTGTCCGAGACTTCTCGTCGGATCGTTTTCTGAAAGTCGTTAAATGATGTCCACAGTTCTGGTGGTGGATGATACTCCCGTCGATCGCCGCCTGGCCGGACGGCTGATCGAGAGCTGGGAAATATGGAAGTCTTCTACGCTGCGGATGGAGTTGCGGCTCTCGAGCAAGCCGAGCGCATCTGCCCGATATCGTTTATCACCGATATGCAGATGCCGAATCTGGATGGCGTTGGACTGGCAGAGGACTTGAAGGCCCAGTGTCCGTTGATCTCTGTGATCTTGATGACCGCCGCCGGCAGTGAGGCCGTTGCCATCAAAGCTTTGCAAGTGGGAGCAGCCAGTTCGGAGCCGCCGCCGCGGAGACCGCGCAAGCTTTGGAAACTGCCGCTGAAAACAGCCATTTTCCCAAAGCAATCGCGATGTTCGCCATTCTAGAAACCGAGCTCGATCGATTGCGTCCTGTCTTGGCCGCGCGGCAGTAAGCTCCCCGCTAATGCCTTCGGCCGATACGCTTCGCCAACAATCTCTGTTCAACCTCTCGAATGCTGCAAACCGCCGTGGAAATATCACCCACCAACACCGCGTCACCCCTGAAAAGTTCGCCTGCCTTGCAAGGCGAGCGGCTTAGCTTCACCGGCACACTCGCGTCGATGACGCATCGCCAGGCGATGGACTTGGCCGAGCAGCATGGCGGCGCTACCACACACAGCGTCAGCAAACAAACTTCGATGCTGGTCGTCGGCGAAGAGGGCTGGCCACTGGAACCGGACGGCAACCCGTCGGTCAAGCTGCGAGAAGTCACCGAATGGCGACAGCAAGGTCTCGACATCAAAGTCGTGCCGGAATCCGAATGGCTGCATCTGCTGGGCCTCGAAGAACGCCGGCGCGACGTGCATCGGTTGCTCACGCCCGCGATGCTCAACCAATCGTTGAACGTCTCGGTCGGACTCATTCGACATTGGGAACGGATCGGTCTCATCAAACCCGTGAAGAAAGTCTTTCGCCTGCCGTACTTCGACTTTCAAGAAGTCGCGTGTGTGCGCCGCCTGTCCGAACTGCTGCAAGCTGGAGTCTCACAGCACGAACTCGAAGCCAACCTGACCCGCTTGCAGTCGATGCTGCCCGGCACCGAACGCTCGCTCACGCAACTGACGCTGCTGGCCCGCGATCATCACGTCCTCATCCGCGACGAAGCTGGTTTGCTCGAACCGCTCTCCGGCCAACGGCTGTTTGATTTCGACCCTGATTCCGACACCGTCAGTCTTCTCCCTCTCCCGCTGGGAGAGGGTCGGAGTGAGGGACAGAAGTTACTAGAGACTCCGTCGTCGGCTCAAAACACAGACTGGCTCGAACGCGGCAGCCACCTGCTCGAAGAAGCCCGCATCACCGACGCCATCGAAGCCTTCCGCTGCGCGCTGCTCTCCGAGCCGACGAACCCAGAGACTCACTTCCATCTCGCCGAAGCGCTCTATCGCGGCGGCAACCTCGCCGGAGCGTTCGAGCGATTTCATGTCGCCGTCGAATTGGACCAGCAATACCTCGAAGCCTGGACGCAACTCGGCTGCGTCGCTGCGGAGTTGGGCCAAACCCAATCGGCCCTTGACGCCTTCGACATCGCCCTGCAATCGCACGCCGACTACCCCGATGCCCACTTCCACAAAGCCGAATTGCTGCACCGTCTGAACCGTTCCGCCGAGGCCGTTCCGCACTGGCAAGCCTACCTCACCCAAGACCAACGCGGCCCGTGGGCGGATGTCGCTCGGCAACGGCTCAGTGGCTCTCCAGCGGAAAGTCAGTCGTTGAGCGAAGCGGTCAGATCGCATTGCAGCGAGAAATCGTGATCCCTACTCGAAGCGTCGGCCAGAGAATCCGTCCATTCACATTCCCCGTTGGCGGCGTTTAAAACGGGTCGTCCTCGCGAGGCTATGGTTGTCTTCGAGAAAAGTCTTGACTGCGACACTGCCGCTCAATCATCCGATCATCACTTCCCGGCGCTTCGGCGAAACGACTGATCAATTGCGGGCCGGTACGACCTGAGCCATTCCATCCAATGGGCTGCGCACGCTGAGTCCCGGCCGGTTCATCACATGC
>CAMDRI010000249.1 GCA_945906725.1 Candidatus Kuenenia stuttgartensis
CAAGTGCTGGCGTTGTCTCACAACCTGGGCCTGATCCTGCGAAAACTCTGCGGAGCGGCCAAACCGCGAGCGTTTACGCTCGTCTTGAGCCTTGGTACGTTGCGACTGGCCACCCTACGGACCCTGAAACCCACCAGCCGCTCTCAACCAGCTTTGCCGAACTTCAAAATCACATTCTCGCAAACCGCACTCGCGACCTGATCACGCCGATCGCAAACAACAAACCCAGACTTCTTCAACAGGCTGCTAGGGGTACTGCAACGATTGAGTTGCTCGGCCCAACGGAAAGCCCCGGAGTCTCCGGGGCTTTTTCGTTTTCACGTAAAGGAAAAACAATGGTTGCGCGGCCCGCTCTGCTGTTGCTGGTCGTAATTCACTCGGTCGCCGCAGCCCAAACTGCCGGGCCGCTGCCGGCCGACTGCGTGTTTCGCGGCGGTGGCGTGTACACCGTCGATGCGGCCCGGAGTTGGGCCGACGCTGTCGCGATTCGCGCGGGACGAATCGTGTACGTCGGGACTGACGCTGGCCTCACGCCGTGGATCGGAGCTCTGACTCGCAGCATTGATCTTCGGGGGAAGATGCTTCTGCCTGGCTTTCACGACTCGCACGTGCATCTGATCGGTGGCGGCATCGAAGTGGATGAGTGCAATCTCAACGGCATGACTTCGATGGACCAAGTGCTCGAAGCGGTGAAGCAGTTTGCTGAGCGGCATCCGACGAAGAAATGGATTCGCGGCGGCGGTTGGCCGCTGACCTTGAGCGGAGGCAATCCGCACAAAGAGTTGCTCGACAAGATTGTTTCGGATCGGCCGGTCATTCTCGATGCCTTCGACGGGCATTCGTCGTGGGTGAATTCGCGAGCGTTGGAGATTGCCGGGATCACGAAAGAGACCCCTGAACCGCCGCGCGGCCGCATCGAACGCGATCCCAAGACAGGCGAGCCGACCGGAACGCTTCGCGAGTCCGCAGCGCGTTTGGTCATCCTCAAGACTCCCCCGTACACGCACGCAGAATTCGTCGCGGGTCTGCGTCGCGGATTGGAGTTGGCCAACCGCTTTGGCATCACTTCGGTGCAGGAGGCGAGGGTCACCGACCAGCATCTCAACGCCTTCGCGGAACTCGACAATGCGGGCGAGTTGACCGTGCGAACGGTTGCCGCCATCGGATTCAATAACGCCAAAGACATGTCCCAGATCCCGCAATTCGTCGAGTGGCGAAGGAAATTTCAGAGCAAACGGGTGCGAGCGACCGCCGTGAAGATCTTTCAAGACGGAGTGATTGAGTCGCGTACCGCCGCATTGCTCCAGCCGTACTTGGGAGGCGAAGAGCGCGGCTGGCTGAACCTCGAACCGGAAGTGCTGAAGCCACTCGCCGCCGAGTTGGACCGACTTGGATTTCAAATTCACATTCACGCGATCGGCGACCGTGGGATTCAGAGTTCGCTCGATGCACTGGAGTTCGCTCGTGACCGCAACGGACGTCGCGATTCGCGGCATCACATCGCTCACATTCAACTGTTCGACCCGCCGGACATCGCTCGCTTTCGCAAGCTGGGTGTCATCGCCAACTTTCAGCCGTTGTGGGCCTGGGCCGATCCGTACATCGTTGACATGACGCTGCCGGTCCTTGGCCCAGAGCGTTCGCGCTGGCTGTACCCGATTCGCAGCGTCGCCAACTCCGGCGCGGTCATCGCCTGTGGCAGCGATTGGTCGGTGACGTCGATGAATCCGCTCGACGGGATTCAAGTCGCCGTGACTCGCCGCGGATTGAAGGAAGCACCCGGCCCCGCGTGGCTTCCGGAAGAGGTCGTCGACCTGCCCCTCATGCTGGCCGCCTACACGATCAACGGTGCCTACGTGAACTTCGAGGAGACTGAAAACGGCTCGATCGAAGTTGGCAAAGCGGCCGACCTGATTGTCCTCGACCGAAATTTGTTCGAGATCCCGCCGCACGAGATCCACAACGCGAAAGTGCTGCTCACGCTGCTGGAAGGCAAAGCCGTGTTTCGCGATGCCAGTTTCCCGGAGGAAGCCCAATAGAATGACGAATCAGGGAGCGCCCAATTCGTAAAACCCTTGGGTGGCGTACTTCAGCTTGCCCTGTTTGACCAACTCTTGCCAGACCGCAGCGGGATATTGGCTCGGCGGAATGATGGCGTCGATGCTCGACTTACCGCCACCGGACATCGGGCCGTGGCCAACTCGCGACTCGTCATCGAGTCGCGTGGCTTTGAGACGCTTCTTGAACGCCTTGAACGCCAGCTTGAGTTCCTCCGGAGAAATCGGTGCTGGTGAAGGAGTGGCTTCTGTTTCAGACATCGGACGCCCTTTCGTTTCGATCAAAATAACAATTGACGAGTGGCGGATCGAGACTGACTGGATGAGAACTTGGCAGCATGGTGATTGGCAGAACGATGGAGGCAGAAATGAAGAATTGACGAGTCACAGTCTGCTGTATTTTCATCGTTCTGTCCCCATTGTTCTGTCTGTCTTTAGGAATTGCACGGTTGATTTTCAAAGTCGTTTTTGTGACAGTCCAAGCCCGTCCAAATGAGATTGAGTCGTCTCAGATGGCCCGATCCCTGGTTGAAATGCCCTGAGTTGTTCGGAGATGTCATGTCGGAATTGCTAATCAGCTTGAGCGATCTGATCGTCGCTGCCTGGAGTTTGTTGAAGGCCGTTAGCGGTCTGTTGCTACCGTGGTTTCCGTTAGCAGTCTGGATCGGATTTTGGCTGTGTGCCGTGAATTGGATCAAACTGCGCGAGGTGCTGGTCTCGAAGGGTGGCCTGTTGGGCGTGCTGCTGATCGGAGCCGTTTGGGTTCTGATTTGGGGGGTCGTCGCTCCGCCGGAAAGTGGCAGCCACTTCATCCTGGGCCTGACCCTCAGCAACTTTGTCGGCAAGTTGGTCTACGTGACGGCGTTGTTCTGCCTGATGTTTCTCTGCGGCAGTGTCCAACTCTCCGGTTGCTGCAATCAATGGTGCGAGGTCACGATGCCCGACCCGCACGCTCATGGCGATCACGGCCACGGCGGGCATGACGCTCACGGTCACTCGGCCAGTCATGTAATTGACCACGGTCACGCGAGCCACTGAGGCCGACGATCCACCAGCACGAAGTGCCAGCGAGTGGGTCAAATTCAAAGACAACCACTCGCTGGCGCGTCGTGCTGTATTTAGGAGCGGATTTCCAACGCGACCGGTCCCCAGAGTCCGCCGGGTTGATCGGGCGAGTCGCTGGCCTCGAACCTAAGTTGCAGGACCAGTTCGTTGTGCAGCGCGAGATGCGGCGTGATCTCAAACTCCGCTGTTTCATCGTTGATTTCGATGTCGCCGAGTCGCTGGCCATTGATGTCCACCCAAGCCACTCCGCGTACACCTTGAAACACGATCCAGACATGCTCGTGCGATTCAAGGTTCGTCGGCTGATTGAACTTCCTGTGGAACTCCGCGCGGCTGCAACTGCTCCCCTCGAAGATCGTCTGCCAACTCGCCGGCAACGTGACACGGCGCGACGGCTCCTCGCGATCCAGCCGCCGAATCTCCCACGGACCTTTCAAAAACATGCGATGAACTGGCATTCGATGACCGTACCACGCCTGTCAGGAAGCGGCCTCAGCGGATGTCGCGGGCCGTTTCCTTAACGGTCGCGGTACGGCTTTGAATCAGTAGCTCCGCGGCGTGACTCGCCCTTGCACTCGCCCCGGCAGACCTTGAATCCGCAAGAAGCCTTCGGCGTCGGTTTGGTTGTAGCTGCCGCCGCCTTCCATCGTGGCGATACCTACGTCGTAGAGGCTGTTTGGGCTGCTACGCGCGGCGGTGATGATGTTGCCTTTGTAGAGCTTCAGCGTGACGTCGCCGGTGACGTGGCGTTGAGCGTTTTGGTTGAACGCCAGCAGCGCGTCCATTTTCGCGTGATACCAGAAGCCGTAGTACACCATCTCGGCGATTTCCGGGGCGAGGCGGTCGCGGAGGTGCATCAGGTCACGGTCCATCGTCAGTTGCTCGACGACGCGGTGAGCGTGATACAGGATCGTCATGCCGGGAGCCTCGTACACGCCGCGGCTCTTCATGCCCACAAAACGGTTCTCGACCATGTCGATGATGCCGACTCCGTTCCGGCCGCCGATCGTGTTGAGTTCCTTGACCATCTCCAGCGCCGACTTCTTCTGTCCGTTGAGCGACACCGGCACGCCCGACTCGAAGTGAATCGTGAGCGTCTCCGGCTTATCGGGAGCGGCCATCGGCGTGACGCACATGCCGAACTCGACCAACTCGACGCCGTTGGTCGTCAACGCTTCGAGCTTGCCCGCTTCATAGCTGATGTGCAGGCAGTTCTCGTCCGACGAGTACGGTTTCGAGACAGAGGCCTTCACCGGAATGTTCTTCTGAGCGCAGTAATCAATCATCGCCGTGCGGCCGGGGAACGCCGCTCGGTATTTTTCGATCCGCCACGGCGCAATTATCTGCACTGCCGGGTTGAGCGCCTCGGCCGCGAGCTGGAAGCGGCACTGATCGTTCCCCTTGCCGGTGGCACCGTGAGCGAACGCCTCGGCCCCGACCTCGCGGCAGATACGGACGCACTCCTTCGCGATCAGCGGCCGAGCGATCGACGTTCCCAGCAAGTACCAGCCTTCGTACTTCGCCTGAAACTGCATGATCGGAAACCCGAAGTCACGGCACAGCTCCTCCTGCACATCGACGATCTGCGCAGTCTTCGCTCCGCAGTTCTTCGCCTTCTGCAAAATCGCCTCGCGATCCTCGCACGGCTGGCCGAGGTCCACGTACACCGCATGGCAGTCGTAACCTTGCTCTTGCAGCCAACAGAGAATCACAGACGTATCCAACCCACCCGAATAAGCCAAAACGCACGACGGCATGAAACACCTTCCAGAGGTAAATCCGAAATTCGAAATCTGAAACCGAATGCGATTCTGGTCATGCAAAGTGTCTGCGGCAAGCGACTGCCAGGCGACTTAGAACCCGTCCAAGAACTGATTCGTGAAATAGACAGTCTGAAGTAGACTACCGGCGACTCCAAGGAAGGAGGCCGAACGATGGCAACGGAATTGGCGGTTCACGAGTGTGGCTGTGCGGCCTGTCGGTCGGGCGACCATGCGGA
>CAMDRI010000250.1 GCA_945906725.1 Candidatus Kuenenia stuttgartensis
TTCGAACATACCTACCTGACAGGCTTAAAGGTCACCAACGCCGAGTTCAAAACGATTCAACTGACCCGCCACGAGATCTGCCCTCAGTGGAACTACACGATTCGCCCTCGCCCAAAAAACACGGAGTAGTTTTTGGACGAGTTCTAAGCATCGCACGCTGCGATTGCGGTTCCGATTCCCCAGCAGGCGTGTCGCTCGTGCAAGAACCGCGTTTGCCCGCGTCGGAGTCGGTGAATTCAATGCTGGAAAGAACTCTTGTGTTTATCTCGCTCTTCGATAAACGGGCTGAGAGTGCGTTGCTGCTGCCCCCCGTGCCGCCGCCAAAGATCGTCCTCTAGGACGTCTTGGCAGTCTGGCCGGTTGAGGTTTTGCACTCGTCGAGTGACATGACTGCTTTGGCGTCTGATGTCGTTCTTGAGCTTTTCCCGCACCAAGACATCAGAGGGTTCTTTTCATGAAAGCGCTTTCTCCGCGCCGAACGCGAGGCTTCACGCTCATCGAATTACTGGACGTCATCGCCATCATCGCCATCTTGATCTCGCTGTTGCTGCCTGCCGTGCAACAAGCTCGCGAGGCAGCAGGCCGCAGTCAGTGCAAGAAACATCTCAAACAATGGGGATTAGCTCTGCAAAACTACGAAAGCACGTTCCGAGCGTTACCGCTGACGAACGCTCAGAATTACTTGCCGAACACGCAGGGCTTTTCGCCGCAGGCTCGGTTACTGGCTTTCCTGGAGCAGGCCAATCTGCAAAAGAAGCTCGACTTCGCACAGCCAGCGTTCACCGGGCCGTTCAACGCACTGGTTCCGAATCCGCAGTTTGCGGCGGTGTTCGCTCAGATGCTTCCGGTGGCGCTGTGTCCGAGCGATCCCGCGCCAACCCACAACACTGGTGCCGGTGGCTCGCTGTATTGCGGGATCAACTACATGGTCAGCTACGGCAGCGGGACCAGCACGAAATACGATCTGCGTTGGCGAACGGACGGCATCGTCTACGAGAACTCGAACGCCACGTTCGCTGAGATCAGGGACGGCACATCCAACACGGTCGCCATGAGCGAGTCCGTCCGCAGTGTGGGGGCAGACGTCACGTTGCCGGCCGGCACGCTGCCGCCGTTTCCGTATAAAGCGACGCTCAATGGGTCGTCCGGCATCAGCGCGCATTTGCAGATGACTCAAGGATTGGCCGCGACAGGCGGCGCTTGGTCGGCGTTTATCGTCGGCGGAGTCATTCAGAATCCCAACCTCACCACGGTCTGGCCGACCATGACCAATTGGCGCGGAGCCGCCAGCGCGGCGCTACGTGGTCGTGGCACAAGCTGGGCTCACTCCGGGGCGATCAGCACGCTGACGAACGGCTACAGCCCGCCGAACAGCCGTATCCCCGACGTGGTGACACACTTCACCGGATTTTTCGGCCCGCGCAGCTTTCACGATGGCGGCGCTCACGCCCTGCTGTGCGACGGCTCGGTGCGCTACTTGAGCAACAGCATCGATACCGCCATGCACCGAGCCATTCACAGCCGCGACGGTCGCGAACTGGTCAGCAGCTTTTATTTCATCCTGGCGCACGCGGCCCGCGTGCGTTCTCCTTCAACGCCAAAACGCACGCGAGCCGCGTGCGCCACAAATCGGAGTTCGTTCCATGCGACTATTCTTCAATCGACTCTGTTTGTTGGTCGTAACCAACATGCTGTTCAGCGCGCCCGCGTCGGCTCACGACACTTGGGTCCAGACCAACACGAATCTGATTCGTTCTGGCGACGCCGTTCACATCGACTTGATGCTCGGCAATCACGGCAACGAACATCGCGACTTCAAGCTCGCCAGCAAGATGACTCTCGATGGCTGCTCGCTGCGAGTGATCGCTCCCAGCGGCAAACGCTACGACGTGAAGGACCGCCTGATCGACACCGGTTACACACCGAAGGAAGGCTTTTGGACGTCACGATTCGTCGCGTCCGAACCAGGGCTGTACGTCGTCGAGCACTCCGTCGACAAACTGGTCAACCACGGCAAGGCCGCCCGTTCGCTCAAGAGTGCGAAGACGATGTTCGTGGTCAGCAAGTCGCTCGACAAAGTCCCGCAAAACCATACTGGCTTCGATCGCGTCTTCGGGCACGCGCTGGAGATTATTCCCATCACAAACCCGGTCACACCAATGGGGCCCGGGCAGAAACTGGCAGTCAAACTCCTGCTGAAAGGCCAACCGCTGGCGAATTCGCAAGTCTCATTTATCCCGCGTAGCGAGTCGCTGACCGAAGACTTCGATGCCCGCTTTGAACGCAAGACCGACGCGAACGGGCACGCCCACTTCACTCCCAAGATCGGCGATTACTATCTAATCGTGGCACACTTGAAAACCGACGAGAGCGGCGAAGGTTTCGAAGCGACGTCGTACTCGGCCACGCTAACCGTCTTTGTCCCGGAGATTTGCCCCTGCTGCGGAGAGTGATGCCGGAGTGGAGTGCCAGACAGCCGGACGACAACTAAACTCGCCCGATGATGCCAACACCTTGCGATACCTCCGACCGACCACTTCTCGATCCCGTTCTGCAGCGTGAGTTCGCGGTGGATGTCGTGCGCCGCTTGAAAGAAGCCGGATTCACAGCACTGTGGGCCGGCGGTTGCGTGCGAGATCATCTGCTCGGCAAGACGCCGAAGGACTACGATGTCGCCACCGATGCGACCCCCAAGCAAGTGAAAAAAGCCTTCGCCAAGCGCAAGACCGTCGATGTGGGAGCCAGCTTCGGAGTCATCATGGTCGTCGGTCCGCGCGGAGCCGGCGAAGTCGAGGTCGCGACATTTCGCTGCGACGGCTCGTACTCCGACGGACGCCACCCCGATTCCGTTACGTTCAGCTCACCGGAGGAAGATGCTCAGCGGCGCGACTTCACGATCAACGGAATGTTCTTCGATCCGCTCGAACACAAGGTGCTCGACTTCGTCGGCGGCGCACGGGATCTGAGCCAAGGCTACGTCCGCGCAATTGGCGATCCGCACGCGCGAATGACCGAAGACAAACTCCGCATGTTGCGAGCCGTCCGCTTCACCGCTTCCCTGGAATTCGGCCTCGCCCGCGCGACGAAAGCGGCCGTCACTGAGATGGCCTCGCAGATTCACGTCGTCAGCGCGGAACGGATCGCGGCCGAACTGCGCCGCATGTTGACCGACCAACATCGTCACATCGCCGTCGCCTTGGCGGATGAGGTTGGCTTGCTGCGCGAGATTCTGCCCGAAGTGGTCATGCCAGGATCGGGCGAGGCTCCTGAAGAAAACGATGGCCGAAAGCCGCAGGTCGTACTCGCAACCTCAGAAAACCTCAGCCCTCAACTCTCGGCCCTCCGCCTCCTGCAACAACCGTCTTTTGAACTGGCCTTCGCGATGCTGCTTCGCGGCGTGTCGAATATCGAGGCGATTTGCCGTCGCTTGAAGTTGTCGAACGACGAACTCGAAAAAACTGCATGGCTGGTGCGGCAACAAGACGCCTTGCGCGAGCCGGACAAACTCACTCTCGCACAACTCAAACGCCTGCTCGCTCATCCGTTTCGCGATGACTTGCTCTCGCTGATGCGAGCCACGCTGCTCGCCGAGCACGCCGACCCGCATCCGGTCCTGTTCTGCGAGCAATTCCTCGAAGCGACCCCGCCGAAAGTCCTCAATCCTCCGCCGCTCGTCACCGGCAACGATCTCATCGCCCTCGGTTTGAAACCCGGCCCACGATTCAAGCAATTGCTCGATGAAGTCCGTGACGCGCAACTCAACGGCGAATTGGCTGATCGCAGTGCGGCCCTGGAATGGGTGCGAGCGAGACTCGACGTCAAGAGTTAATCACTCGTCGCAGTCGGTAATGCGTTTCGCTTTTCCTGCGGGATGAGCCGGTCGAGGATTCCGTTAACGAATTGGAAGGACTGCATCGAGCCGAACTTCTTGGCCATCTCGACCGCTTCGTCGATGACGACTCGGTGCGGTGTGTCGGTGTGCAGCAACTCGAACGCGCCCAATCGAAGAATGTTGCGATCCGTCGGAGCCATGCGCGCGATTTGCCAGTTGGCGGCGGTCTCTTCCAGGTGCCGGTCGATTTGGGCTTTCCATTCCATCGCGCCGGAGAACAGGCTCCAGGCGAATTCCTGCAGGCCCGGTTCTCGCAGTTCCTCGGCGATCATGCCGCGGATCGTGTCGGCAGTGGCATCAGGATTCAGGTCGGTTTGATACAGCATCTGCATCGCGATTTCGCGAGCACGGGTACGGCGGGAGGTGGACATGGCGGGTTCCGGGGAAATTGTTTTCACCCCACCCTTTTGCAGGGGTGGTTCCAGACTTTTGCACTAATCAGGCGGTCGCTTGTGTGAGACCGCAGCGAATCGTGCAAAAGCCCGTGAGCCACCGGGGCAAGTCCGGTGGAGTTTGGGATTCATTTCAACAGCTTCAGCGTGTTGACCATTTCGATCGCGGCGAGTGCCGCCTCGGTCCCTTTGTTGCCGGCTTTACCGCCGGCTCGGTTGAGGGCTTGGTCAAGGTTTTCGCAGGTGAGGACTCCGAAGAGCACCGGGATGCCGGTCTCTTGGGCGGTGTGCATCAGGCCGGCGGCGACTTGGTGGTTGATGTAGTCGTGGTGAGTCGTCTCGCCTTGGATGACGGCTCCGAGCGCGACGATGGCCGCGAACTTCTTGCTGCTCGCGAGGTGTTGCGCGAGTTGCGGCAGCTCGAACGCGCCGGGCGCCCAGACGACGGTGAGTTGCTCGTCTTTGGCTCCGTGGCGGCGGAAGGTTTCGAGGGCTCCGTCGAGAAGCCGGCGCGTGATCAGGTCGTTGAATCGCGACACGATGATCGCAAAGTGATCGCCTGCGTCGCTGACGAGGAGGTTGGATTCGATGGTGGTGGGCATGGTGTGAGTTAATGTTTTGTGTTTTGTGTTGGACGGAGCCGTGTTACTCAAGGTCCGCAACTGTCAGTTCGGCGTCTTTCATGATGCCGTGTTGCGTTCCAGGTTTCAGGTCGCGGTTG
>CAMDRI010000251.1 GCA_945906725.1 Candidatus Kuenenia stuttgartensis
TGTGATGCCGAGTGATTCCATGATTAACCGTGGAGTTCATCCCCGCGATCGACGTCGATCGTCAGGTGGTTATTGTAGAAGTTCAGAGCGATCGCCAGAGCCACAGCCGCTTCGGCTGCCGCTAGCACAATCACGAACAGCGAGAACACTTGGCCATCGAGGCCCAGAGGAGTGAATCGCGAGAACGTGATGAAGTTCAAGTTGGCTCCGTTGAGCACCAACTCCACACCCATCAGCACGCCGATGCCGTTCCGCTTGGTCGTCATGCAGATGACGCCGCAGACAAACAGCACCGCGCCGATGAACAAGAACGGGTTTGGTCCGATCACTTGCATGGGAAGTCCTGGAAGCACGAGCGAGTCGCTGGTGCCTACGATTTCGTTCGTCGTTTCGTTCGAGCGAGGTACGCCGCACCAACCAACACAACCAGCAGATGTACGGAGACAATTTCAAACGGCAGGAGGTAGCCCACACTCAGCTTTGGCTCTTCAGTGGACGCGCGGGTAACGCCGAGATTCAAATCGCGGTCAGGGCGGATCGACAGAAAACTCAAACCCAACTGCCGGGTCGTGTTGCCTTGTTGCACCGGATTGAATCCGCCTTCGACCGTTTTGGCGTGTGTGCCAAAGGCGACCTTGGATGCGACACCTTGTTCCTCGTCTGTATCTACCCAGCGAACCGACGTCACGGTGCTGGCGACGATGAACAAGAAGATGACGCCAATCAGCCCCGACAAAATGCCATCCGCCGCAGAACTCTTGATGCGTGTGAACGGCCCGGTCGCGGTCAGCATCACGCCGAACACAATCAACACCAACGTGCCACCGACGTAGACTAGCAGTTGCGTCGCACCGACAAAGTCCGCACCCAGCAACAGAAACAGAACCGCGGTCGAGCCGAGTGTCAGCACTAGCGAGAATGCCATGCGGACGACATTCTGCGACACACAGACCGCGATCGCCCCACCGCATGTCAAAGCGGCGAACAACCAAAAGAGGATGAACTCCGCAGTGCTCATGGCTGGCTCCTTTCGGCCGAAGCCGAGGAAACCTGCACGCCTGCGGGGCTGATTCCGTTCGATTCCAGGCTCGTCGTTTTGCGAGCCACACCAGGCTGCACCAATCGCTCGCCAGCCGGAGCACCGATGATAGACGTTTGGCCGAACATCTTCGCCAGCACCAACGGATACGCGACTGTCCCGGCAAATAAGAAGCAACTGATCGGAATGAGGTACTTCAAACAGGTGGTCATGACCTGGTCGATGCGCAATCGAGGCAACGTCCAGCGGACCCAAATCTGCACGCAGACCAGAATCGATGACTTCACCAAGAACACCTTCAGGCCGATCACGTTGGCGATGAAATTCCCCAGTCCATCCGGGAAGGCCGCCTTGATCGCCGTGATGATTCCTAAGCCATCGTCCCAGCCGCCGAGGAATAGCACGACTGCCAAACCGCTCACGAGAAACATGCTGGCGTACTCGGCCAGGAAGAACAGCGACCAACGAAATCCGCTGTATTCGGTGAGAAATCCGGCGACCAGTTCACTTTCCGCCTCTGCCAGATCGAACGGAGCTCGCTTGCAACTGGCCGTCGCGCAGGTGAAGTACACGAAGAACGCGAAAAAGTTAAACGGATGCAGAATGTTCCAATTCCAGGCACCACCCGATTGAAGCAACGCGACCTCGTTCAGATTCAATGTGCCTGCTGTGATGATCGGACAAAGAGCACAGATCGCCATCGGGATTTCGTAGCTGACCATCTGAGCCCCTTCGCGCATGGCCCCGAAGAGTGCCCACTTCGAGCCGCTCGAATAGCCAGCCAGAATGACCCCCAAGACCTCCAGCGATAGGACCGCCAGCGTCAGAAACAATCCGACGTCGAGAGTCATCGCCGCCCAGCCATCTGAGAACGGCAGAGCGATGTATCCGACGAACGACGCTACCACGACGATGTACGGAGCCAGCCGAAACATCAGCCCATCCGCGTCTTTCGGGACGAGGTCTTCCTTTTGAATCAGCTTGACGCCGTCCGCCAGCGATTGCAGCCAACCAAACTTGCCGCCGCAACGAGTCGGACCCAAGCGGTCCTGAATGCGGGCGGAAATTTTTCGCTCGGCCCAAATGAAGAGGCCAGCCGGCAAGCCAAACCAGGCTCCGACCAAAGCCACATGCACGACCGCCGCGACGATCATCGCGGTTGATTCGTCAAGCGGTCCAACGACCGGCACGCCGTTCGTGTGGAGATACTCCGCCAGAGAGTTGGCAGCCAACAGTGTGTCCATCGTCCAATCGGCACGTTGTCGCCGGCGAAGATTTCGCCCGCGTGGATTGCGGAACCCACCGGCGGAAGCGACCCGCCGGCCGATCTGTTGAGCCGCTTTTGGACGCGGAAAAAACGCTCCTTCTCTCAACAAACCAAGCCCCAGCAGCTCCCGCTGAGGCCCAAGGAGCCGAGACTATGACAAAACAAATTTCTGGATTCAAGCGACTCCGAACGCGTCGTTTGGGAGGCATTCGAGACAGTTCCTCGAGGGACATTCGGCAATCCGGTCCTCGGCGCGATTCAACTTGCCGGATCGGTTCGTTAGTCTGGTGCGACTCACCGCCGAGGCATCCGGATCGACCGAGCCTGGGCCGCATTCAACACACGAGCATCACTCTTCTCGCGAGGTCTCCGCCATGAAATTCGTCTCGTTTTCCAGCCGAGCCACCGCCGTCGCTGGAGTCGCTGCCCTCGCAGTTTGCTCTTTCGGGTGTGGCAGTGGCACATCGACCTCAATCTCCGCAGTGATTCCCGCGGTCGAGGCTCTCGCCGTGGCCGCTCAACCTGCGGAGGAACCCGTCCTGCTGGCCAGCGCCGCCGAGTCTTCCACCACGGAAGGTGCTCCGCCCACAAAAGCGGCTGGAGATTGGGGCAATCTCTCCGGTCAGTTCATTTTGGATGGCGACATCCCTGCCGCCGACGAAGTCGAAAACGTCAAGGAGCCGATCTGCTCCAAGAAGGTTCCGACGGACGAACTGGTCGTCAACAAGAACAACAAGGGGATCGTCAACGTCTTCGTTTACATCCCGGCGCTCAAGAAGCCGAAGGTGCATCCCGATCTGGCGAAATCCACCGAGAAGGAAGTCGTGCTCGACCAGAAGGACTGCCGGTTCATGCCGCACGGACAAGTGATGCGCACCGACCAGATCTTGATGGTCAAGTCAATGGACAACTGCAATCACAACACGCGGCCAAATCCGATCAAGAACAACCCGGTCAATTTCACCGTGCCGCCCGTCAGCCGTGAAGGATTGCCTTGGAAAGTCACCGTCGCCGAGAACCTGCCGACACAAATCAAATGTGACATTCACCCGTGGATGTCGTCGTACTGTTTGGTGCTCGATCACCCGTATGGCGTCGTCACCGACAAGGACGGCAAGTTCAAGATCGAAAAACTCCCAGCTGGCGAACTGGAATTCCGCTACTGGCACGAGCGTCCCGGCTACGTCGAGAAGTCGGTGAAAATCACTATCGAAGCCGGCAAGACAAAAGACCTCGGCACCATCAAGGTGCCGGTCGTGAAGTTCGCCAAGCGGAGTTAGTTTCTAGAATTTCGCTGACCCCACCGGGCTTGCCCCGGTGGTTTATTGGCTTTTGCACTACTCGATTCGACTTCCATCGACTTGGCAAAAGTCGTGCAAAAGCCAACGAGCCACCGGCACATGGCCGGTGGGGATTTTTTTGGATGAAGGACTCCCGCATGATCGCTGCTCCACAAGTGATTCTCAGCGCCTTCGCTGATGAAGCCGCCAATCGTAAGACCGCGTTGGAACAACTTTCCGCGCTCGCCGCCGTCGGCTTGAAGAGCTACAGCCCGCGATTCATCGATGTGAATTCCACCGGCGAAGTCAAACACGTCGTCACGCTCAGCAAGGCCGAGTACCAAACGCTCGCCAAGCTCAACGCGGAGTATGGTGTCCGTGTCACGAGCATCGGCTCGCGCATCGGCAAGGTGAAACTGAAGGACAAAGAGGACGGCTCGCACAACAAATTCGTGCCGTTCAGGGAGTACCTCAAGACCGAAGTCTTCTCGACGATCAATGCCGCGAAGGAACTCGACACGACGCTGATTCGCGGCTTCTCGTTCTACCCACCACGCGGCGAAGACCCCAAGCCGTACTTCCAGCAAGCGGTCGATCAGATCGGCCTGATTGCCGACCTGTGTGCGAAAGCGGGGCTTGTCTACGGCCTCGAAATCGAACCGAACTTGATCGGCGACACCGGCCCGATGATGGCCAAGCTGGCTCGCGCGGTGAAACGCAAAAACATGCTGCTGATCTTCGACGGCGGCAACGTCGCCTGCCAAAACAAAACGCCGCAGCAGTGCTACGAAGAATACCTCGCGATGCGCGACCACCTCGGCTGGATGCATATCAAAGACTACAAGATCGACCCTTCGATGACCTGGACCGGCACCGTCGATGAAGAGGGGCTGAAGAACTTCGTCCCCGCCGATCGCGGCGACGCCGGTCACGATCTGGTGCTCAAGGATCTGCGCGAGCATCTGCCGAAACTCGAAAAGCGAATCAAATCGCTCGGAGCCCCCGGCTTCTTCCTGGAAGTCGAACCACACCTCAAAGGAGGCGGTCAATTCGGCGGCTTCAGTGGCCCGGACGGATTGGGGGTCGCCGTCCGCTGCCTCTGCCGATTGCTCGACTACGTCCAGATCGGCTATCAACTTCGCACGTTCGATGACATCCGCGCGCTGCGCGGGTTCTGATTTCCGAAGGCTTCCATGTCCATCGACCTTCAGTCCTATTCTCAACTGCTCGTCTGCCCTGCTTGCCGATCCAAGCTGGTCGCCGATGGCCACAGTTTCGTGTGTCGGGCCGAGCTTTGCCGCCTGAGATACGCCGTGAAGGACGACATCCCGGTCATGCTCGCTGAAGAAGCCCATTCGGTCGCGCACGACGAATGGGCTGCGATCAT
>CAMDRI010000252.1 GCA_945906725.1 Candidatus Kuenenia stuttgartensis
AGTTGGCTACGACGCTTTGCCATCACGCGACTCAAGCATCATCCGCTCAAAGAAAGTCTGCGAGGCAAGATGCAAATCGCCGGCTGGAACGACGACTTCCTCGCGGAAGTCCTCACCGGTCAACAACTTTGATACGCGTTACCCGTGGGAGACGCAGAGGCCGCAGAGAGAGGATCAACTCAGAACCCCTGGAATCGTTTTCCAACTTTGAGCGACTCCCGTCAGGCGTTCTTGCCGACCGGCGTGCTCGAAGAACAGGTCATCTGGGTTGATACCAAGAGCGGTCAGGATTGTCGCGTGCAGGTTCTTCACCGATTGCGGCTGATCGGCGGCTCGCAGGCCGATGTCGTCGGTCGAACCGATCACACTGCCGGCCTTCACTCCGCCTCCGGCGAGCCAGATCGTGAAACCGTACGGGTTGTGATTGCGGCCGTTGCTGCCCTGCATCATGGGCGTGCGGCCAAACTCGCCGGCCCAGATCACGAGTGTCGTATCGAGCAGGCCGCGTTGCTTGAGGTCGGACAATAGCGCGGCGATCGGCTGATCGGTCTGAGCGGCGTTCCGCTTGTGATAGTCGGTGTTGTTGTCGTGTCCGTCCCAGCCCAGCTTGTCGACGGCGTTGTAGAGCTGCACGAAGCGGACTCCCTTCTCGACCAGCCGTCGCGACAGCAGACACATCCGACCGAACGACGCTTTGTCCTTGTTCTCGTCGTGCACCCCGTAGGAATCCTGCGTCTCCTTTGTTTCCAGCGACAGCTCACCAATGTCGATCGCCGCCGATTGCATGCGATAGGCCAACTCGTAGGAGGCAATGCGGCCATCGAGATCGAGCACTCCCGGTCGCTCCGCCGCGTGACGGCGATTGAGTATCTGAGCGAAGTCGAGCGTCGAGCGTTGCACGTCCGCGAATTCGGCAAGCGGTTGCAGGTTGAGCACCGGCGAGCCTTCGTGCCGAAACTGCGTCCCCTGAAACGCCGCCGGGAGAAACGCATTGCTCCAGTTGGCTGAGCCACCCAAACCGCCGACCTTGTAGAGCAGCACATAGCCCGGCAGATTCTGATTGAGCGACCCGAGCCCGTACGTCACCCAGGAACCGAGGCTCGGCTTGCCGCCGAGGATCGCTCCGGTGTTCATCAAGTAGGTCGCGGGCGCGTGATTGGAGCTTTCGCTGAACATCGACCGCACCTGACACAGCTCGTCGATGTGCTTGGCGGTATGCGGCAGCAGCTCGGAAACCCATTGCCCCGACGCGCCATGCTGAGCCCACTTCCACGGGCCGGCCATCAACTCGTCTTTGCAATGATTGAAGACGCCGCCGACTCTGTCCGGATTCTGTTTGAACGATGCGGGTATCGGCTTGCCATTCAGCTTCAGCAGCTCCGGCTTGTAATCCAGCAAGTCGAAGGTCGAAGGCCCTCCGTATTGAAACAGGAAGATGACTCGCCTGGCCTTCGGTGCGAAATGCGGCAACCGCTCGGCCAATGGTTGCAATGGGTCGATCGGCGAGTGTTTTGGTGCCGCCGCCCGGACTTCATCAGCCAGCAGTGCACTCAACGCAACGCTCGCAAAACCGCCGCCAGTTTGCGTGAGAAACTCTCGACGTGATTGAGGAAACTTCATTTGGGTCTCTCAGTCGATGTAGGCAAACTCATTCAGGTTCAAGATCGCTCGGCAGAGATCGGTCAGCGCGAGCAGGCTGGCACGATCCCCCGCCTCTCGATGTTGCTGGGCATGACGCTTCAGGAACTCGATCGTCAACGGCGACTCTTCGGCTGTCGGCCCTCGATTCAAGGCAACTTGAAACAACATCTGCACCAGTTGCCTGGTCTTGGCCGCGTCGTCGAATTGAAGCTTGTCGGGAGCCCCACTCACTCTCGCCGCCAGTGCTTGCGCGTAACGCACGCCTTCGGGACTGTTCAGCAGCATCAGCGATTGCGGAGCGACGACCGTGGTGTCGCGGCGAGCACACGAGACCGTCGTGTCCGGCAGGTCGAAGGCTTGTAGGAACGGGATCGGCAAACAGCGTTTGCGTACCAGGAACACGCTGCGGACGTCGGTCTGCTCGATGGGGTCGGCGTACCAGCCTTGCATGCGTCCGCCGTCTCCCCCCTTTTCGGCTTCGAGGATCGCCGGCTGAGCCTTGAGCAACTCGTCCGGCACCGGCGGCCAGAGCGGCTTGCCCGTGTCATACGGCTTCAACAAGCCGGAGACGGCCAGCAATGCGTCGCGCAATGTTTCGGCGTCGAGGCGGCGGACGTGCTGCGCGTCGTAGTGCAGGCGGCTCGCCTGCAATTCAGCCACAGGCAAGCCGCCTGTGCTGCGCTGCCGATACGTCGCCGAGGTCACGATCAACCGATGCAACTCTTTGATCGACCAGCCGCGTTGCATGAATTCGATGGCTAGCCAATCGAGCAACTCGGGATGCGTGGGCCTCGCGCCGCTGTAGCCAAAATCGTTTGGCGTGGCAACAAGACCTGTGCCGAAATGCTGCTGCCAGATGCGATTGACGATGACGCGCGCCGTCCACGGATTGTCGGCTGAGACAATCCAGTTCGCCAGCTTGAGGCGTCGGCTATTGATTGTTGTTGATCGCTCCGCGATCAAACGTCCGACATCCGACTGCCCGTTCGATGAGTGGACTTGAGTTGGTTCGCGGAGCGAACCACGACGATCGAGCGTCCCCAACACTGTCGGAATCCCTGGCTGCACTTCTTCGCGCGGCGACGCAAAATCGCCTTGATAGAAGATGTGAGTCGCTGCGGGTGATGCGGACTCGGTCACTCCCATCGCGCGGCGCGGCTGGCGGTTTTTGGCGGCGAACTCGGCGATCTTCGTCTTGAGTTCTTCGTGTCGTTGCTTATTCGCCTTGTCAAGCTTTTCTTGCTCGGCCTTCAACGGTGCGGCTTGTTCATCGAGTTCGGCGTTGTGCTTATCGATCGCGGCCTGCTCGTCGGCGACGGAAACTGGCAGATCGTCGCGCGACGTCATGCCGGCAAAGAAGGCTCGGAAACGAAAATGGTCCGCCTGCGACAGCGGGTCGTACTTGTGGTCGTGACACTGGCAGCACGACATCGTCAAACCCAGAAACGCCGACGCCGTGGTATTGGTCACGTCGGCCATCATCTCGGCGCGAAGTCGCGGCTCTTCCTGAAAGATCGAGGCCGTGCTGTCCCACTGGCCCAGACGCAGAAAACCCGTCGCAATCAGCATGTCGACTTCGGCGGAGGTCTGCGGCACGCCGTTGACGAGTTCGTCTCCCGCAAGCTGCTCGACGATGAACTGATCGAACGGCTTGTCCTGATTGAACGAACGAATGACGTAGTCGCGGTATTGCCACGCGAGCGGACGGAATTCATCGCGCTCATACCCGTTGGTGTCGGCATAGCGAACGACATCGAGCCAGAGCCGCGCCTGCCGTTCGCCGTAGCGCGGTGAATCAAGCAGCCGACTCACGAGTCGGCGATACGCGCCGGGAGCTTGGTCCGCCACAAACGCCGCGACCTCGTCTGGAGTCGGCGGCAGACCGATCAGATCGAACGTCAGTCGGCGGATCAGCGTGCGACGATCGGCTTCGGGAGCGAGTTTTAGATTCTCTTTCGGGAGTCGCTTGCGGATGAGAGCGTCGATCACATCGGAATCTACGGGTGTGTTCAGAATTTGCGGCTTCTTCAACGACCACAGATCGAGCCGCTCGCCGCGAAACAGTTTGCGAATCGGATTGCGTTTGTCGGTCAGCGCGTCGCCGAATGAACTGCTGTCCGTCGCATCGTTCACGGTGGCGACACCAGGACGATAAGCAGCGAGCGACGCGACGGTTGGTCCGAGAATGATCGAATCGAAAAACGCCTCCTCACCGCGATCGCAAGTCGGTGCGATGCCCGTCAACGTGAAGCTGCCCATGTCTTTCCACAGATCAAACGTCGCGACCGTCCATTCGCTGGGAGCCGTCTCGCTGACCGAGACGGCCGCCCAGCCGGTCGTGTTGGGGCCGGCGACATAACGGCCCTTCGCGACCTTGGCGTCAGGCCACTGTCCATTCGCCGCGAGTTCGAGCATCACGCTTCCCTCGCCACGCTTCTTCCAGGCGAGACGCAGATAGCGGTATTCGCCCGGCTGAGGCTGCTCGCGAATCACAAAGTTCCAGCCGGGTATTTTCACACCGTCGCGTTGCAGGGGAGTGATCCCCAGCGCCGCTTGGCCGCCAAATGCTCCTTGCGCGATCAGCCGGCTTTTGCCGTTGCCGCTCGCGAGCGCCGCGAGGAACTGCGGCTGATCTTCGAATAAGACCGCAACCGGTTGGGGCCAGAGGGCTCCCGCTTTAACCCATTCGGTGAGCGTCGCGATCTCTTTGTCGGACAGCTTCTGCTTGGGGGGCATCTGAAAGTCGGGGTCGCGAAACGAGATCGCCCGCACGAGCAAACTCTTCTCGACATCGCCAGCAACGATCGCCGCGCCCCGATCCCCGCCCGCTTTCGCCGCCGCCCACGAATCGAGCCGCAGATTCCCTTCCTGCTTCTCCGACCCGTGGCACGAAACGCACTTCGCTTCGAGCAACGGCTGTACGTCCTCGACGAACTTCGCGTCGTCGTCCGCCGCGAAGAGTTCAGAGCCGCAAATGGCCAAGAGAAACATCGTTAACGACAGCAGTCGACTTCGCACGCAAATACTCCAATGAAACGACTGGCCGATTGCCGCTCCTCGATGCTTCCAATGTATCTCCATCGATATCTCTGTGGCACCCCTGCCCAAAAACGAAGGGACAAGGCACTCGGCCTTGTCCCGAAATTCAAGATCCCGCATTTGCTCAACCTGACGGGACACGGCGAAGCCCGAAAGGAAGCCAGAGAGTTCAGAACCCGTTTTTAGGTCTCACCTCTCAAGGAACTGCGTGTTTGCGGATGAACTCGATAATCG
>CAMDRI010000253.1 GCA_945906725.1 Candidatus Kuenenia stuttgartensis
CGAACATACCTACCTGACAGGCTTAAAGGTCACCAACGCCGAGTTCAAAACGATTCAACTGACCCGCCACGAGATCTGCCCTCAGTGGAACTACACGATTCGCCCTCGCCCAAAAAACACGGAGTAGTTTTTGGACGAGTTCTTAGCACGACGCGCCAGTAAGTGGTGGGCGTTTGTCACGAACCACGACCAATCGCTGGCGCGTCGTGCAGGTCTGGAATTCCCGTCATCGTTCTGAGGCTGATTCGTGTCGATCTCGCCGTCCGCTCACCCACGCAGCTTGCTCGCCCGACGATTCTTCGTCCTGTCGTCAGGACTGCTGGCCGCTACGGTGCTGATCGCGATGGCCGGCATACCCTGGTTGGGGCACGCACCGTCCGACCGCTCGGTGATGCCGATTGCATTTTGGATCAGCACGGCATTTTTGTTCGCGGGGAGCGTGACGCTGCAACGAGCGGCGTGGTTGGTTCGAGTTCAACAACTGAAATCGTTTCGCCGCTGGCTGGTCATCTCGCTGACCGCCGGCACGATGTTCGTCGGCGTTCAAATCTGCGGCCTGTGGCGGCTAGTTCAGAATCAAACTCGTCCCGGCCAGTCGCTTCCCGACTCGGCCGAAACCGGAGCGAACGCACTCGTCGCGATGTTCGCTGGATTGCACGGCGTCCATTTTGTCATCGCCCTGCTGTTTGTCGCCTGGATCACCGTCAATGCCTTCGCGAACCGCTACGACCACGAGTATTCCAGCGGCGTCACGTTCTGCGCTTGGTTCTGGCACACGCTGGGCATCGTCTGGATGATGATCCTCGCGTTATTCGCGGCCGGCGCATTGACGGGCTTCGAGGCGATCTCTGTTCCAGACCCCAACGTGGGGCATATTTCCAACCTGCCCGTCACATTTTCGGTTTGAGCACGATGAAATCGTGCTCCACGGTGGCGGTTCGCTACTTCCAATCCAGCACCGCGATTACACTGCCGACCCCAAACCTTCCCCACCTTTTATTCGACGTGGAGAAATTACCCATGCGATCGCGACGAGACCTTCTGACGTGGCTCTGTGTTGGTTCGTTCGGCCTGTCCCTGTTTGCGGCAACTGCGGCAGCTCAGGATAAACCGCTGGTGCCGGACAAGAACCTCGAAACGGCGATCAAAGCCGAACTCAAGAAGAAGGCCGAAGAGCCACTCAAGGAGGAAGACCTCAAGAACGTGTTCTTCCTCGAAGCGAAGAAGAAGGAAATCGCCGACCTCACCGGTTTGGAGAAGTGCCCCAACCTCGCGCTGATCAACCTGTCGGGCAACAAGCTTACAAACCTCGCGCCGCTGGCCGGACTGAGCAACCTGCAATCGCTCGATCTCTCCAAGAATCAAATCGTGGACATCGCCCCGCTCGCCAAGCTGGAGAAGCTGCAATACCTGCAACTCGAAGAAAACCAAATCGACAAGGCCGATGCCGCTGCCGGCTTGGTCAAGCTGCAAGCTCTGTACTTGTCCAAGAACAAAATCGCGTCGGTCGAACCGCTGGCCAAGTTGGAGAAGCTGGCCTCGCTGTATCTCGGCCACAACTTGATCGAAGACATCGCTCACTTGAAGGGCTTGAAGGGGGTCAACAATCTCGACCTGCGTGGCAACAAAGTCAAAGATCTCTCACCGCTCGCTGGCTTCACCGAGCTGCGATTCACATTCCTCGCCGGCAACCCGGTTGCCGACTTCGCTCCACTGATCGCGATGGCAAAAGCCGACACCGAAGGCCAACAACGCTTCGCCCCGTACTGGAAACTGTACCTCGAAGAAAAAGATCTCGGTGACGCGGCCAAAAAGCAGCTTGAGGAACTGAAGAAGCTCGGCGTTCGGATCAATCCGAAATAAGCGTCACGACGATCAGTTGTTCTTCGGTAGCCCTTCGAGGTGGCCGATGTTCTTGACTGGCTCCAGCAGTTTGAGCACGTCGGCCAGCAGTTGCTGATCGAGCGGCAGGGCGGCCCACTCGGCCCATTTGCGGATGTTGTTCGGGTTCGCGCTGCCGGCGATGGTGGTCGTGATGTCGGCATTTGCGATCGAGAACTGCACGGCAAGCTGCGCGATATCGACGCCGTGTTTCGCGCAATGGTCGGCGGCTCGGCGACAGGCTTCACGCACGGCGAGCGGTTCTTTGTGCCACGCGGGGAGCGGCGAATTTGTCAGCAGCCGAGCGGCGAATGGGCCGGCGTTCATCACGCCGACCCCTTTGGCTTTGAGGTACGGCACCAACTCGTCGGCGAAGCGGGTGTTTTGCAGGCAGTACTGGTTGTAGCTCAGGACGCAGTCGAGATCGGTTTGTTCGAGCACGAACCGGAACAGCTTCATCGGATAGCCGCTGATGCCGACAAACCGCACCTTGCCCGCCTGTTGTAGCTTGCGGAGTGCCGGCAGCGTCTCGTCCACGATCTGCTGCATCTCGACGAACTCGATGTCGTGGCACAGGCAGATGTCGAGATGATCCGTCCCCAGCCGATGCAGGCTGACGTCCACGCTCTCGGCGACCCGCTTGGCCGAGAAATCAAAATGCGCGAGGTCATACCGGCCGAGCTTCGTGCAGAGCAGATATTGGTCTCGTGGCACGTTTCGCAGAGCGATTCCAGTCAACACTTCGCTCATGCCGCGGCCGTAGAACGGCGACGTGTCGATGAATTTCAGCCCACACTCCAGCGCGACACGCACGCTGCTGATCGCCTCATCGAGCTTCACGCTGCGAAACTCTTGACCCAGCGACGAAGCCCCAAAACTAAGGATCGGCAGATTCAGGCCCGTGCGGCCCAGCGGGCGAGTTTGCATGTGGTCAGTCCGAGGTGAAGTTCGAGACATCGGCCAATGTAACCCGAAGCGAGAGCGAGGGCGAAGGCTCACCAAGCTCGTTGCGGCGAAGTCTCTCTGAGTGTTCGCCCTCGCTGACGCGTCGGGTTAGTTTACGGGGCTGAAGACTCGCGAGGTTTGCCGTCGACTCGTGTGCGGCAACTCGCTGGCGACATCCAGCAGCATGACCGAGTCGATTTGGTTGAGTTCGTCCCGTTGGGCGACGATCCCTGCCAGTTGGCACAAGCGGACGATCTCGCGCGGCGTTCCGCCACTCAGATCGAACAGCGTCTTGATGGCGTTACGGTCGAATTTGTCGCAATGGCGGCCAGATTGAAAAAGCAACTCGAGAGCGAATGCCGCAGTTTCTTGCCGGTCGAGGCAGGGCAACTCGATGCGCAGATCTGAGTGCTCCGCGAGCTCCGAGAGCAGCAATCCACCACCGTCTTCGCGAGCGGCCGCCAAGATCGTCAAGCAGCCATCGTTCGCGACGTCGAGATGCAAACAGCGTTCGACCAAACCTAAGCAATTCGCTCCTGCCCGATCCAGATGATCGAGCAGCAGAACACTCGGCAGGCGCGCCGAGTGCAATGCGTGCCAATGATCCGTCACTGCTCGCCACAGTGTCGCATGCGACCAACGCTCGGTCGGCCCCAGCCGCAGGGCGTTGGCCAATTGCCAGAGCAAGTCATGCGAATCGATCCCGAACAGATCAAGCGAGGTGACCTCGCGGCCGAGTCGTTTCGCTTCATGAGCCGCAGCACTCAGGACGAGCGATTTTCCAGTTCCGGCAGGGCCGAGCATCAGTCCAAAGCGGCGATGATGCTCGAACAGATAGCTCAGCCGAGCCAACGCCTCTTCGTGTGGCGGTGTCTCGATCAACCCGCTCAGACCGATGGAGCCTTGCAACGCGAAGTCATTCCGTTCCCAATACCGTCCGTACATTCGCGTTCTCCCTTAGCGACAGGCGTCTCGCCTGCCCTGATAGAACACAGGTAAGGCGCCTGTGCCACGATCCCAAGTCCGTTTTCGGCAGAGGCTCCGGCATCGCATGACTCGCGCACAATTCGCACGACCAGAATCGCCGGTCGAACGCTTCTTCCTTCCGCAACCGTTACAGCTTGCCACTGATGAGCAGGTTGCAGTCGAGCTGGATGGTTCCGAGGCGCATCACCTCTTGCACGTCCTGCGAGCGAAAGTCGGCGACCGAGTCGGCCTGTTCAACGGTCAGGGAGGCGAAGCAGTCGCAGAGTTGATCAGCCATCGCAAGAGCTCCGCTGAATTTCGGATTCTCAACCACTGGACGACGCCCGCCGAGACGGACGAACTCATCCTCGCCACCGCGATGCCGAAAGGAGACCGCGCCCGCTGGCTGGTCGAGAAGGCGACCGAACTTGGAGTGACGCGAATCATCCCATTGCGGACGACGCGTAGCATCGTCGAGCCAGGCGAAGGTAAGATGGACAAGCTCACTCAAGCCACGATCGCCGCGTGCAAGCAGAGCGGACGGTCACGCCTGCCACGACTCGATCCGCTGACGACACTGTCCGAGGTGCTCCGAGAATTCTCAGCGGTGTCGCCAACACGAATTCTCTTGCTGGCTGATCCTCGCGCGGAACGAACTGTTCGCGAAATGCTCGGAGATCAAGTTCAAACAACGATCGCGTTGATTGGCCCCGAGGGTGGTTTCACCGCGGACGAGCACTCGGCAGCGATTGCGGAAGGGGCAACGACAGTGCGACTTGGCTCACACATCCTGCGAATTGAGACCGCAGCCTTGGCAATCAGTTCGGCTTGGGGGCTTCGCGGCTAAAACATGTCGCGCACGAAAAAACCTCGCGGTGCGTCTCACGCACCGCGAGGTTCGTATTTGCTGGTTGCGGCCTCTCATACGGATCCCAACAATTAGCTGCGCGTTTGAATGTAGTTCTTCGCACAGACGGACGTGATCAGTTCTGGATTGAGACAGTTTTTACGCCAGGTGGATTCTGCGACCTCGAAGAGATCGTCGTAGTCGAGATAGACGCGGTTCGACCAG
>CAMDRI010000254.1 GCA_945906725.1 Candidatus Kuenenia stuttgartensis
CCGCGAAACTCAATCCTTGCCGAGACACCAACGACACGGCCTCGACCTTGAACTCCCTCGTAAACACTCGACGCTTCAACATGAACCTCGCTCCTCACGCGTCACAATACGCGCTACATTGCGCGCACGCAAAACGTGGGCTAGTCCAAGCAGCCGTTCTCATGGAAGTCTCTAGGCGTAGACATCCGTGGGCGCTCCCGGACGTTGCGCATCAACTACCGTACGTGTCACCAGATTCGCACGCAGTCGGATCGTCTGCTTGGTCCGACCGTTACCGACGTGGACGGCAACAGCGAGGATCGGAACGACACGGTCTCCGTGTTCAACGGTCCGCCACCGACGATCCTGACGTTGAAGAGCGAGGCAGAAGAGATCAACGCGGTCGGCACCTGGATGACCGAGCGGGCAATGTCCGGTGTCACGTCGCACGAGTTCGGCGTCTTCGTCCGCTCCGAGAAGCAAATGGATCGTGCGCGGGCTGCCGTCAAGGCTTCGGGGATGCCCTTCAAGGTGCTTGATGAACACGTGGAGACGATCAGCGGACACGTCTCGATCAGCACCATGCACCTCGCCAAGGGCCTGGAGTTTCGAGCCGTCGTCGTCATGGCGTGCGATGACGAGATCGTCCCCTTGCAGGATCGCATCCAGAACGTTGGCGATGACGCGGACCTGCAAGAGGTCTACGAGACCGAACGGCATCTGCTCTACGTCGCCTGCACTCGCGCGAGAGATCACTTGCTGGTGACGAGCGTTGCGCTCTTGCAAGAGTTGGGCGTCGAGGTCGTGACGCGACTGCATCAGCACCGTACCGCCGACTTCCGTCGTGGCCGCCGTTTGGGAGCCGATGACCACTTGGTCGCTTGGCCCAAGCCGCAACGACCCGACTGGCTCGATCAGGAAACCTACGACCGCCTGCCTGACACGCTGACCGTGCGCGAAATGAAGTTCGCCGTGCGCGAGCGTGGCTTCCGCACGCAGTCGATCGTGGTCGTCACCACGTTGCGCGACGCCACGACCATCACGCGCGAGGACTTGGCCGACTTGTTCCGTCAACGCTGGCACGCGGAACTCGATCTGCGAAACCTCAAATCCACGATGTCTCTAGGAGTGCTGCGCTGCAAGACTCCCGAAATGGTCCGCACCGAACTGTGGATGGGACTGTTGGCCTACAACCTCGTGCGTCATTCGTTGCTGCAAGCCGCCCACGCGGCCGAGTGCTCGCCACGTCAGTTGAGCTTCTGCGCCGCGCTGCAATTCTTGGCCAACACTTGGCTGCTCGCGGCAGTGAGCTGCGACGATGCCCGTCCCTTGATCAAGCTGCGAATGACCCACCTGACCTCACATCGAGTCGGCCACCGCCCCAATCGCATCGAACCCCTCGCGATCAAACGCCGACCCACACCTCACGACTGGCTCACCAAACCCCGAGCCACCGCCCGCGCCGAACTCCTCGCCGTAACTTCAACTACCACTAGCGGCAGTGCCATTCGTGTCAGGAACGTTCCTGACACCCTTTCGTCCCGTGGCTGACAATTGGAGTTCTGCTGACCCATCAATCCCGCTTCCTTCAACTCGCTGGCTCATTTCGAGAGACGTCACGCAAGAAACGATCATCGATCAGATCATCAAAGGTCGGATCGGCGAGCCATCACTGATGCGATGGGGCCGGTCGGTTGCGTCTTTGAGCTGCAGGTCGTGCGGGATGCCCAGCAGTTCGTAAAGCGTGGCGGCGATATCGTCGGGACGCGCAGGGAAGTCTTTGACTTCGGCGGCGTGTCGGTCGGTGGCACCGACGGCCTGGCCGGGACGAATGCCGCCTCCCGCCCAGAGCACAGAGTACGCTCGGCCCCAATGGTCACGTCCGCCGCCAGGACTGCTGTTGATCTGCGGTGTGCGGCCCATCTCCCCCATCACGATGACTAGGGTTTCCTGCAACAGGCCGCGCTCGTCGAGATCGCTGAGGAGGGCCGACAGCGCCTTGTCCAGTTCGGGGAGCAGGTGCTGGTCGTAGAGGCGAAAGTGATCGAAGTGCGTATCCCAAATTTGGAACGCAGAGAGTTTTGTGTTCTCCGGATTGGAGACGGCATTGGCGGTAACGAATCGAACGCCCGCCTCGATCAGCCGGCGAGACAAGAGCAGTACCTGCCCCATCTCGCAACGTCCATAGCGGTCGTGCATCGTAGGCGGTTCACGGCTCACGTCGAAGGCGGCCTGCGTCGCCGGGGAGAGCATCAGATCGAGCGCGGAACGCTGGTGGCTGTCGAACATCATCGTTTCGGCACGCGACTGAGCCGTTGCAAAGTTCTGATCGACTTCATTCAACAGTCGCGCGCGGTTCTGTAGCCGGCTGGGGCTGAGGTCATCCAGCAGTTGCAGTCCCTCGGGAACCGGCAACTTGCCTTCCCATTTCGGCGACGCAGCCATCATGCGATTGCGAACGATGGGGAAGGGGTCGTAACGATTCCCCATCCAACCGCCGCCCGCACTAGGTGTCGGAAACCCCATGTCAAATAGTATCGTCGGTGTGAGCACGAATGGAGGCATTCCGTGCATGGCCGGCAACACGCGTCCCACGACGGAGCCGTAAGTCGGGTGATCGGTGGCGGTGGGCCGGATGTTGGCATCGGTGCCGGGCGAGTGTCCGCTCAAGGCGTAGGCCGCGCTGCTATTGTGCGCGCTGAGATGATGTGTGGTCGAACGCAAAATGGCGAAGCGATGGGCCTGTCGCGCGAGCAGCGGCAACTTCTCGGTGATCTGAATTCCGGGGACACTGGTGTCGATCGGGCGATAAGGACCGCGGATCGCATCCGGTGCATCGGGCTTCAAATCGAACGTATCGAGCTGCGATGGTCCACCGTTGAGAAACACGAAGATGCAGTGCTTGGCGGGTGACTTCGTGCCGCCAAGTGCGCGACCTCGAAACAGATCCGCCAGCGACAGCCCTCCCAGTGCCAGCGCACCGAATCGCAGCATTTCTCGCCGTGGAAGTTGAAGGGAAGCCATCGGCTGTCTCGTGTCGAGGAGTGAACCAGGCGACAGTCACGTCGCAACTCTGCTGAGGATAGACAACGCGGGAAGTCCCGTCGAAGCGAGACGGCTGGCCAATTCTTCATTTTGGGCTTCCAGAAGTTCTCGCGCAGTCACGGCTGGCGAACCTCTGAACCGACATTTCCCATATGGGTTGAGCCGAGTTCCGATCCAGACTCGCAATGCTTTCTGTCCTAACAACGACCCATACCCCACGCCCAACGTGTGCGGACCGTTTGTCATTTTTCCAGCCTCCCATCCCGGCTCGGCCCAATCTGCGCGACGAGAAAGGGGAACTCCGGAGCGTTTTCCCGCGTCAATCTCTGGTTCTGCGCAGACCTTCTCCGTGGGGAATCTCCTGTTAACTCGCTTCAATTCAGGCTTTAACCAACGTCGAACGGGCTGATACGTTGCAGCTCCCCGGCCTGAGCGGCACGAAAGAACTCCCGGACCTGCATTCAGCCGTCGCGAGTGGCATCTGCTGCCGCAACATCGTGAGGGAGTTTCAACTGCTCGCGGCCGATCGTCAGCCGCACAGAGGCCGGTATCTGCGACCAGCACTCGCGACAGCACGGTACACGGATGTCGCGCGACAGCTCGACGACGTTGTCATCGGTCAGCGGACCAAGGCAGGCCCAACAGGGATTTGAATTAGTTTCTCGCACGTTCACCTCTCTTTCGACTGGAAGCCGCCATGTGGGGCGGCAATCCCTCCGGAACGATCACGAGGGAAGTGTCGTCCTTGAAGCGGATGGCGAACTTCTTCTCTTCCTCGACAAGCCGTCGTAGGTGCAATTCAAGTTTGTCGGCGGGCAAATCCGCCGCTTCGATTCGCAGCCGATACGCCAGAATCACATCAGCGTTTGCCTGCTTCTCTGTTTTTCCGGCAACACGTTGCAACCGTTCGAACAGCGTGGATCGGGGAATCTTCGATTCAAGACGATCGAGCCGCCGAGCCATTGTTTGTCGAGTCATCAGACACTCCCTTTCGCTATGCCGACTTCGATCTTTGCTCCAACGCCAGCAGACGTTGGTCAATTTCGACGAATTCGCGCATGCGCAAGACCTGCTCCAAAATCGTCCGTGCCGCTCCCAACCGAACGGATTCCGATTCGGCCTTCTTCAACAGCCGCTCCAGCTCTTCGCAGGCTGAGCTGGCCGAGGCCACTAGTCGTGTGGACACGGCCTCCAACATCTGGCCTTTCGTGTGGGCGAGCCGCTGCCGGAACTCGGGATCGTTCAAACGCCGAAACGCCGTGCGCTCGCCGACCCCGGCTTTGACCGCGGCCTCTTGGACACTCGTCCCTGCCGCAAGAATTGAAATGAGCGATTCATCTCCCCGGCACCTGCCATTAACTGCCATTTCCTGCCACTCCCTTCTTGTCCTCTTTCAACCGGCGTAGAGCCGGTCGTGCGAATCGAACCGGTGCTATGCCCGTGGCCGCGACCACGTCGTCAACGTCGTAGGGTCGTAGGGTCGTAGGGTCGTAGCCCCGCCAGCGTGAGCATCTCGCCCTTCACGCCATCCGCCAGAGCCGGCCAAACTTCGATCAGCCAAGCAAGCCACGGATCAGAAACGACGCAAACTGCGTCGGATTCTGCGTCGCCTTGCTTTACAATCATCGAATTCCCCGGCTTTTGTTGCGATAGTTCAGCCCCCCTAGCTTCGACTTTTGCATTTTAGGTGGCCAAGGCCACCGCGTTTTCTAGGAGTTGTTGGATTTTTCGAGACCCTGGTCCTGCGAGGGCCAAGGTCAAAACCTGTTGCCGGACGCTGAGCCGACGGAGCGTGCCGAGCATGTCGGCGAATGACG
>CAMDRI010000255.1 GCA_945906725.1 Candidatus Kuenenia stuttgartensis
ATGTCTCCGAGACGACGATCTTCTTTCTGTCGTTGATCCCCGATCAGCTCCGTCCGCAGATCACGAAACGCTGGCGGCAACTGATCGCTCGCCGAGCGTTCGCCGACGACCCGCTCTTCGGCCCGTGGCATGACCTGATGCGCGAACCGGTGCTGAAGCCGGAGGAATGGAAAGCTCGCGGCATCGACCAGCGGATCATCGACGGACTGGTCGCCGCGAATCCGCAAACGCCGGCCGAGGTCGCGCGAGCCTACGGCACGATCATCCGCGACGTGTGGGCCAAGAATGCCGATGAAGCGGACCCGATCGCCGCGTTGCTGGTTTCACGCGATGGCCCGGTCTGGTTTCCGAAGCGCGACGTGACGTTTTATCTCTCGCGGCAACCGGGAGACGCCTTTCGCGGTTTGCTGGGGCAGCTTGATGCGATCGCGGTCAAACACAAGGACGCCGTGCCGCGAGCGATGGTCGTCGCCGATTCCGAAGTCTTGTGCGATCCCGTCATCTTTCAGCGCGGCGATCCCAGCGCACGCGGATTACCGGTCCCGCGACGGTTCCTCAGTGCGTTGTCGAAAGCCGACCGAGCGAACTTCACCGACGGCGGCGGACGACTCGACCTGGCCAACGCGATCGGGTCGCGCGACAACCCGCTCACCGCGCGAGTCTGGGTGAATCGCGTTTGGATGCACCACTTCGGCGAGCCGCTGGTCGAGAACCCCAGCGACTTCGGCCTGCGAACCAAACGCCCGGTCCAGCACGAGCTACTCGATATCCTGGCCGACTTCTTCATCCGCAATGGCTGGCGCACGAAGCCGCTGCATGAGTTGATCGTCACTTCGCGAGCCTACCAGCGGACGTCCCAACTTCCGGACACGCCGCAGATGGCGAAGCAACTCGAAGCCGACCCGGCGAACGCGCTGCTGTGGCGAGCCAACCGCCGACGTCTCGACTTCGAGCAGATGCGCGACACGTTGCTCGTCGCTTCGGGCGAGTTGGACGAAACGATGTTCGGACGCCCGCCGCTCATCACCGACGAGAGCAATCGTCGCCGGACCGTGTATGCCTTTGTCGAACGCCAAAACATCCCGGCGATGGTCCAGAACTTTGACTTCGCGAACGCCGACACCTCAACGCCGCGCCGCGTGATGACGACGGTGCCACAGCAGGCTCTGTTCGCGATGAACTCCCCCTTCGTGCTGGGGCGAGCGAAAGCACTGGGCACTCGTCCGATGAAAGCGGAAGCCGCGAACGCGATCTCGCACCTGTACCTCGCAGTTTACGGACGCGAGCCGACGGCGGAGGAACTCGCATGGTGCAACGAATTCCGCCAAGCCGGCTCACTGGAGCAACTCTCCCAAGTGTTGCTCATGAGCAACGAGCTGATGTTCGTTGACTGAAGATTGTCTTGGCGTGGGATAGGCTTCCAGCCTGTCGTGTTTTTCGGTGAACTCGACAGGCTGGAAGCCTATCCCACGCGACCTTGGAACTACTGAATGACGGAAGCGGCAATGATCGATCCATGCAAACTGCTCTCACGTCGCGACCTGCTCCGAACAACGGGGACGGGGCTGGGCCTGCTCGCGTTGCCGGCGTTGTTGCAAGCCGATGGGTCCGCGTCGCCCAATCCGTTGGCCGTGCGCAGTCCGCACTTTGCGCCGCGAGCCAAGCATCTCGTTCACATCTATTTGAACGGAGGCCCTTCGCAGGTCGATACATGGGATCCAAAAACGGAACTCACGAAATGGGGTGGCAAGAAACTGCCGCTCGGCAACTTGACGACCGAACGGGAAACGGGCGTGGCGTTGGCCTCGCCGTTCCAGTTCGCTCAGTACGGCGACAGCGGTTTGTGGTGCAGCGAAGTCTTTCACCAAACGGCGAGCCGTCACGCGGATCGCATCTGCGTGATTCGCTCGATGTACGCCAACACGCCGAACCACGAACAAAGCATGCGGCTGATGAACACCGGAGACGAACGGCTGTCGCGGCCCAGCTATGGCTCGTGGCTGACCTACGGACTGGGCTGCGAGAATCAGAATCTGCCGGGCTTCGTGACGCTCTGCCCCGGACTGCCCGTGGCCGATTCGTCGAACTGGCGCAGCTCGTTCCTGCCGGGCATTTATCAGGGGACGTATCTCGACACGCGCAAGACGAAGGTCACCGAGCTGCTCGCCAACATCCATAATCCGGTCATGAGTGCGGTCGATCAGAGACGGCAACTCGACCTGCTGTCGAAGCTGAATCGCCAACATCAGTCCGCTCGGCGAGAAGACGCGAACCTCGAAGCCCGCATCCAATCGTTTGAACTCGCCTTCCGCATGCAGATGGAAGCCACCGACGCACTCGACATCTCGCAGGAATCGAAGGAGACGCACGAGCTCTACCGAGCGGGGACGGTTCATGGTCGGCAACTCTTGATTGCTCGGCGACTGATCGAGCGAGGCGTCCGTGTCGTGCAGTGTTATCACGGAGACGTGCAGCCCTGGGATTCACACAGCAACATCGCCGGCGAACATCGCAAGCTGGGCCACGAAGCGGACGGCCCCATCGCCGCGCTGCTGACTGATCTGGCTCAGCGAGGTTTGCTCGACGAAACGCTCGTGCTGTGCGGCGGCGAATTCGGACGGACTCCCGCTGTCGAGATTCCCATCGGCGGCGGCAACCCCACCGGCCGCGACCACAATCATCACGGCTTCTCAGTCTGGCTCGCGGGTGGCGGTATCAAAGGGGGCCTGGCCTACGGCAGCACGGATGACTTCGGCTATCGAGCCGTCGAGAACCGAGTCCACATCCACGACCTCCACGCGACGCTGCTGCACCTGATGGGCTTCGACCACGAACGCCTCACCTACCGCCACGCCGGCCGCGACTTCCGCCTGACCGACGTGCATGGCCGAATCGTCAACGAGATTCTGGCCTGAAGCACGCTCCTCAAAAAAGAGCGGTCACCGGAGTGCCGAGGCTGATCCGCTGCGGGCGATTGAGCTGATCGTAGACCGCTGACTCGGGAGCGTAACCAAAGGCATGCAGGATCGTCGCCATGTAATCGTCCGGCGTGACGGGCAAGTCTTTCACATAAGCTCCGATGCTGTCGCTGGCACCGTAGATCTGGCCTCCGCGAATGCCGCCTCCCGCAAGCAACTGCGTGTAGCACGGAGCCCAATGGTCTCGGCCGGCCGTCGCATTGATGCGCGGCGTGCGGCCAAACTCACCCGCGACCGCGACCAGCGTCTCGCCGAGCAGTCCGCGCTGTTGAAGATCTTCCAACAATGCCGAGAACGACCGATCGAATGACGGACAGCAGTACTGATGCTTCAGCATCGCTTCCCCTTTGAACTGACCGTCGACTCCGCAGACGTCGTTGGGGACGCCGTGATTGTCCCACAGATTGAACTGGCAACCTTTCTCGTCGAAGAACGTCCAGAAGACGATGACGACTCGCACGCCCGATTCGACCAGCCGCCGCGCGAGCAGAAAGCTCTGCCCGTATTCATTGCGTCCGTAGCGATCTCGCAGCGCGGCCGGTTCGCGGCTGAGATCGAATGCCTGGTTCGCTTTGCTCGAACTCATCAGGTTGAGCGCCTTGTCGTAATGACCGGCCAGCACGGTTTCGGCGGAAGTCGTTCGAACCGTGGCCGCTGAACCGTTTGCTGCACCGAGCATGCGTCGGCGATTCTCAAAGCGTGTCTGGTCGATGCCGTCGGCCAAGCGAATGGCATCGAGCTTCACATCACGATCGGACAACGAACCCTTCTTTTCCTTGTCGAGCATGAGCGGGTCATAAGCCGCTCCAAGAAACCCCGCCGACTGTCCTTTGTACGGCGGCCCGCCGGTTGTGAAGGGCCGAGGCAAGATGACCCACGGAGGCAGCTCGCCGCAGTCGCCGCGCAGCCGATGCAGGATCGCACCCATCGCGGGATGATCGTGCCGCGAGACATGCACAGCTCCCGCCTGAGCCGGCAGTTGTCCGAGCAACGAACGAGCAATCGCGGTGTCGTGTCCGTTGTCGTCATGCGTCATCGACCGAATGATCGCCAACTTGTCAGCATGTCGCGCGACTTGCGGAATCAGCTCACCAAACCGAATTCCCGGGACGTTGGTGTCGATCGCCTGAAAGGTGCTGCGGATTCCTTCAGGCGCGTCCGTTTTCAAATCCCAGAGGTCATTTTGCGAAGGCCCACCGCACAAAAAAATGAAGATGCAGCTCTTGGCGGTTCCGTTCGTTCTCTCCGTTTCGGCCCGCAACTCACTGGGCAAAGTCAAACCGAGCAGCCCCAACGAACTCAGCCGCAGCAATTCGCGACGGCTGACGCAACGCTCCGCTTGATGTGCTGAGACCAGCGAGATCATTCCACGCCCTTCGGCCATCGGCTGCTTGAGGCACTCGTGAGGACCACACCGTTCTGATATCGGATTCCGGGTTTGCAGAGCGACAGGTTACTGTTTGCAGAGGTCATCATCCACCTGTTTTCTCGGCTGACCATCGCGACGGGCCTGGAAAACTATTTCTCTTTCGGCACAGGTGGTTTCCAGCGGATGACTTCGAGATGACTCTTTCCATCATCACCGCGATACGAGCAGGACGTGACCAGCGTCCCATCGTCAAGCTGCACCGTTGGCCCGAAGCCACCACCTTGTGGTTTGCCAACGGGCGTCTTCGTATCCAGCATGATTCGATCGTGCGCGAAATCGAAATCGAAACCGTCGTCGGTTTCGGCCCCGATGATGGCTCGCACGCCGAGCGGTGGTTTGAG
>CAMDRI010000256.1 GCA_945906725.1 Candidatus Kuenenia stuttgartensis
CTATGACAAAATTGAGTCGACTGCGCGCGGCGGAAAATGCCCCCCGCCGCCAACCCCCAGGCCTGCGGCCTGATTCTCAGGAACTTGTTCCGTGTCAAACCATCAGTCCCACTCTTAACCCAGCGCACGCAATCCTTGGGCAGGTCCAGCTGGAAGATCCTCTGGCCAAGGTCGCCCGCGAAGAAGAGCGCGTTCGGTCTTGCGCCGCCCAGCGCAGCAAGAAACCGGAGGTGGGCGATCCCGATGTCCTGCGCCTCGTCCACGACCGCGAAGTCGAACAGCGTCTTCTTGGTCTTCGAGATCGAGGCAGCGAGCGAGCAGAACAACTCCGCCTCGGTGATCAACTTGCGCTTCTGCAGCCCAGCACGGACGCCTTCGAAGATGGACCACAGCACCTTTCGGCTGAGCCCTGTTCGGTCATTTTGCGGTGGGTATTAGGGCCATCGCCGCCCAGTTGGTTGCGGCCGCGGAGATCGACTGGTCGTGGCCATGAGGAAAACCGCCCTCGGAATACGACTGGAACGGGATCGCTCGACTTCGCACGTGCCAAGAGCCGGTGGAAGATTTTGGCGGCCATGCTATTTTCGGAACTCTTGATTGGGGTGGAGTCTGACACATTCGTTGAACAGCGCTATGTTCCTCTTTAGATCGATCCCACGGGCCGCCCGCAATTCCTCCTCGACCGTCGAGAACCGAGGCGCGAGTTGGTATAAACGGTTCGCAATCGATGTCTCGGATATGTGAGCGGACGCTGCCGACCGCACTTGGCAGGTGAGACGCAAAGGAGAAGCCTCGCATTCACCTGCTGTTGCCGTTCTGTTCCAGCCTGATCGTCATTGCTGGGTTGTTGCTACTTAAGCGAGCGCAATCGCGTGGTGTGTCTACCTGGACCGTGACGATCCTTGTCAGTCTAGCCTCAGCAATCGTGTTTTCCGCTCTGACGCTGTTGGGCGGCGCAATGCAGCCGCTCGTCATGCTGTGGCAACCGGCGACCATCGCCTTGTTATTCCTGGCTGGACAGAGTTTCTTGTTCCTCGCTGTCAAGATGGGCGACGTCTCGATCGTCGCTCCGGTCCTTGGCATTAAGGTGTTACTAGTTCCAGCCATCGGCACGCTGCTGGTGAGTGAATTCCCCGAACTGCGAATCTGGTTGGCGTCGGCCATCGCAATGTTGGGCGTCGCGTTTGTGCAGATCACAGATGCCAACGTGAAACGTACGGCTATCATCTCTGCCTTGATCTTCGCGTTGCTTTGCGCGCTTTCGATGACGTTCTTTGATCTGCTGATTCAACGCTGGGCTCCTGCCTGGGGAGCCGGACGATTCCTTCCCATCACGTTTGCTTTTGTCGGATTGTTTTCGCTGGCGTTCTTGCCTTGGGCGGATCGTCCCAGGGAGGTGATCCGTCGCGGGAACGCAACTGTCTTACTTGTCGGGACGGTGCTGATGGCCATCCAGGCAATCGGCATGACGTTTACCCTCGCACAGTTCGGAGATGCCACGCGCGTGAATATCGTTTACTCGCTACGAGGAATCTGGGGTGTTTGCCTGACCTGGCTACTGGCCGGACTTGCACACGAATCGGGCGAGCAGCCCAGCAGTCGCACGATGTTGATGCGTTTGATCGGCGCGTTGTTGATCGGCGCTTCGGTCGCCATTTCCGTCACTTAGCCGCTCTGGTTGCAGGAGTGCAGAAAAGTGTTTGCGAATTTTGGGTTAGGCGGGTGTGAGACGGGTGCGGGCGTGGAGGCCGGAACGGGTTTGGGGGCGAGTGGCCCCAGAAGGTTTTTAGGGACTCGCTGCTGCTGAGGCGGTCGGCGCGGAGTTGCAGGAGGGCTTCGGCTCCGGGTTGGCTCCAGAACTTCTCCGTTCCTTTGACTCGATAGTTGAGTTCCTATTTCGTCGATTCCATGACGCTGATGGTGATCGGGAGACCCTGCTCGCGGCAGCGCGGGTAGTTCATGTATTGTTGGTGTCGTTCTCGGCGGTGGTCGCTACGTCAGCGAACAGTCCCGCGCAATTGACTTCGGACGAAGGCATTCACGGAATGGGCGAGGTTGTGCTGAAACGGAAACCCGAACTCATACGCCTGCAAGTAAACCTGCTGACCGGGCCGTCGGCCGTATCACGCGAGACAGCGTCGTTGAACTGAGCGGCCGAGAAAGCGAGGCATCGTTGGCAGCGTCGTGGACGTGCTCACGACCGTTGTGCTCGACATCGGAACTCAGGTCACTACCACACTTCTCAAAACGCGATGAAAAACGCCGAGAAACGGTGAGTAGTATTGAAAGACTCGCGACACGCGATAGAGTCCACTTTTACCGAGGTTTCACGCAATTTAGCGATGCTGCAAAAGCCGTTGACATACGCAACGTCCGATCCCCAGCCGATGAGCTTCTTTCGCGGTCGCGAGTGCGTCTCAGGACGTTTGGCGTGTGATAGTCGTGTCACTGCCATCGCGCCAAGGCCGGCCAAAGATGCTCCCAGGAACTGACGTCGAGAAGGTGGCACAGGCTCGTGTGACATCGGAAGCTACTCCTAATTCAATCCAGATGCGTCGCCTTTGAAGTTCTAGGGAGTTGTTTCCCCAGATCCTTCCATACGCAGTTCGACCCAGACGATTTGTTGACCGGTCGAACCAACGGTTTGACGCAGGGTCAACTCGTTGTAGCCTGCCTTCACCAAGTTCAACGGACAAGCAAAACGAATGGCGCGCTCGGTATCTCCTCCAAACGTCTTGGTGTTCGCCAGGTCTTCGGTAGCTTTCAAGATATGGCCGTCTAGTTTGGCCTCGAAGCGTGCATCGGCCAGGCCGCTTCGTTTGGCCAGCCCGGCGATAGCCCAAACGCTACCGGACTTCGGATTCGGACCGATGTAAATCCGAAAGGTCTTGCCCGTGCGAGCATCTGCTGGCAATTGCTCATCACGCGAGGAGCCTTCCGGCACCGTGTCATGAAAGCAGACCGGATACCTCCGCGAGCCACTCGCCGCGACTCCCAATTCGATGCCGTCGCGCAGCAGCAACTTGTAGTCGCTGGTGGGCACGGGCCAATGGGTGTCGTCCATCCAGTTGAACAAATACACGCCACGCGATCCTCGGTGGTAACTCGACGCGGCGAAGCCGCGGAGTGTCTCCATGGTGTTTCCGACCGGTGTGCCACTGATCCACGGGCGGGCAGTGCTCTCAACACCGCCAATAACGCTGACCGGTCGGGGAGCGTCCTTCAGACGCTCGTGCCAAAGTTCGAAGGGGATATCGAAGTCGGTCGAAAAGTAGAACGGGGTGGCGACGATCAAGTCGACCAGGCCCAGGCGAGCCCACTCGACAGCGTTCAGTCCCGTAACGGCTCCCGCATCGGGAAGCGCCGGCGCACGAACGCCCAGAAGAATTCGATGCCCTCGCTTCTTCGACCATTCATCGGTCAGCGCACGAACCTCGCGCATGAATTCCGTCAGGAAGCGGCCTTCCTCCCGGGCTTTGCCCGGCGTCAGATGGTCTGGAAACCGCATCCAGTCGAGTTCGAGCCCGTCCGGATCGTAACGCTCGAACAGCTCACGAACGAACGCCATCTGATACTCGCGCACCTCCGCGTGCGCGTAATTCAGCCCCGATCCGTGTTCGTGATTCGGCTCTCGCCAGAGGTGAATGTTCTTCCGCCAGAAGGTGGAGTGCTGGAAATTGTCTCGGTCCTCCGTATTGTGGACGTCGTTCATCCGCATCGACAGCCACGGCGAGATCTTCTTCTCGCGGCAGCGGGCGATCCAGATCTTGTACGGATCGATACCTGCGTCGTGTAGTTTCTTCGCATTCCGCGGCCAGGGATGATCGGGTGCTCTTCCATCAAACGGATCCCAGATGGCGTCGCGCGACTTGCTACGAAAGCTGGCTCGCATCGCGTTGGGGCAAATGAACAAATGTGTAACCGCCCCTCCGGCGTATTGGTCGACCCACGCATGCAGCCCGCGCACGTTCATTTCCTCCGGCATCTTGTAGCCGAAAAAGTGACTGTTGTCCTCATTGATCGCGAGGATACCGCGCAGCGTGAGCGTCTCATCAGCAGCCGATAGCGGGCTGGCGAGAGCCATGCCGACGACGACCCAGCCCGCCGCGGAGCAGAATCCCGCGACCCACGAACGACTGCGAAACCAACATGCGATGCGTGTGGTGATCTTCTGCATGGTCGCTGCGTTCCTTTCGTACCTGTGCCAAGAGGGGCAGGTCCGCGGTGAAGACCTCGATCAAATTGAAATGCTCGGCTTCGAGACAGCTCGACGATATTCTCGTTGGCGGCGGAGTTCGATGCCAATGTGCCGGACGATCCGCCTGAAGCGGTCGAACGAGGACAAGCGAAAGGCCGTCAGCACGCTGCTGAACGACGCCGAGTGGTCACAACGGTCTGACCGCTGGGTGTCTGAGACGGCCGGCGTGGGCCACCACTTAGAACCCGTCCAAGAACTGATTCGTGAAATAGACAGTCTGAAGTAGACTACCGGCGACTCCAAGGAAGGAGGCCGAACGATGGCAACGGAATTGGCGGTTCACGAGTGTGGCTGTGCGGCCTGTCGGTCGGGCGACCATGCGGA
>CAMDRI010000257.1 GCA_945906725.1 Candidatus Kuenenia stuttgartensis
CGGTCGTTCACACGCGTCCTCACGGCTCGGCCGTGGGTCTCGATCGTGCTGTTGAGCGCGGCCTGCATCGCCAGCGGCGCCTACTCCGCGCGGAACCTGAAATTCAAAAACGACCGCGGCGATCTGATCGACCCCAATGCGGACTTTCAGAAACGCTGGCTGGAATACACCAAAAGCTTCGGCGAGGCTTCGGACATCGTGGTTGTGGTCGAAGGACGTTCCGCGGAAGACATCACGCCCGTGCTCGACGATCTGGGCGCGCGACTCATCGCTGACGATCAGCATTTTCAAAGCGTATTCTTTCGCGTTGAACACGATGCTCTACGTCGCAAGGGATTGCAGTTTCTGACACCGGAACAGTTGGAAATGTGCCTGGCGCAGCTCAATCAGATGCGGCCGGTGATTCAAGGGGACTACGACGAAATCAATCTTGAGCGGGTCATTGCTCAGTTGTTGCATCGACTGAACTTGTTGAGATTTTCGACGGCGGTGGCCGGCAGTGAGCGGCCCCCGGAAGCTGGGCCGTCCAACGACCAAATTATGCAGTTGATCAGTCAGCACGTCCTCTCGCTGGCGACCAGCATGACCGCCTCGCTGAAGAACCCGGAGGATGCTCGCAATCCCTGGCCACAACTAATCAAAGTCGATGGCGACCTCGCGGACGCGGTGACGAAGCCGACCTACTTTCTGAACGAGCGCGGCACGCAGGGGTTTCTGCGAGTCGCACCGGTCGTCGACAAGGCAGATTTCAACGGCGCAACGGCCGCCGTTCAGCGGATGCGCGACATCGCCGCCGACGTGCGAGCGGATCATCCGCATGTCCGCATCGGACTGACAGGCATCCCGGTCCTCGAAAACGACGAGATGGTCCGGTCGCAAAAAGATATGACGCTCTCCACGATCGTCTCGTTCGTAGGGGTCATCGTGCTGATGCTGGCCGGGTTTCATGGAATCCGGCATCCGTTGATTGCGGCGGTGATGCTGACCGTGGGGATGATCCTGTCGTTCGCATTCGCGACCGCTGCGGTCGGGCATCTCAACATTCTGTCCGCCTCGTTCGCTCCGATCCTGATGGGGCTGGGGTGCGATTACGCGATCATGTATTTGTCGCGGTATCTCGAACTGCGGCACGAGGGACAGAATCTGGATGACGCGCTGGGCAACTCGTCGGCATCCGTCGGAGCCAGCATCCTGACGGTCGCGATCGTGACTGCGTTGGCGTTCTACTGCGCGACCTTCACGAAGTTTCTGGGGGTCGTCGAACTCGGCATCATTTCCACCGGCGGCATCATCCTCTGTGCGATTGCTTCATTTTTCGCGTTGCCGCCGCTGATCAAAGTCGTGGATCGCAACGTGCCGCTCGCCAAGTTGCCGACGCCGATTCAGGGCAACCTGCTGCGTTGGACGATTCGCCGGCATCCGTGGTGGGTCGCGATTGCAGGCTTGGGTTGCATGAGCTACCTCGGCAGCCTCGCGTTCGATTGGAATCACGGCCGGCCAAAGTTCGCGATCAAGTACGACTACAACCTGCTGAACCTGCAGGCCAAAGGGGTCGATTCGGTCGACTGGCAGGACCGCATTTTTCGCGAGTCGAAGAACTCGCTGTTGTACGCCGTGTCGCTTGCCGATTCGCCGGAACGTGCTCGTGAGTTGAAGCGTCAGTTTGAAGAGCTGCCGTCGGTGCGCAAGGTGGAAGAGTTGGCCTCGCGCTTGCCGTCGACTCCGCCGCAGGAGACGAGTCTGCTCATCCAAGCGGTCCATTCGGAGGTCGCCCGGCTGGCCCCGATGAAATACGAACCGCGAGTCGTCAATCCCGAAGCCTTGGGGCAATTGATTGAGCGACTCTTTCAAAGTCTTTCTCGCAATGAAGAACCCTGGGCCAAGCAAGCCGCCGCCGCGCTCGACGAGTTTCTGGATCGCTTCGAGGGACTCCCGGTGGAACGCCAGATGAAATTTCTGAACGAGTTTCAGGCGCGGATGAACTTCGCACTGCACGCGCAGTTGCAGGCGATGGCGGACGCCTCGGATCATGAGCCGATCACGCTCGATGATTTTCCCAAGGAATTGGTTTCCAGATTCGTCAGCCCCGAGGGCGTGTGGCAGTTACAGATTTATCCCAAGAGCCAAGTCTGGGACATCGAGCCGCTGCAAGAGTTCGTCGAAGACGTTCGCTCCGTTGACCCGAACGTCACGGGGACTCCGCTGCAAAACTTCGAAGCGTCGGGGCAGATTCGGCAGAGTTACCAAGACGCCGCGTCGTACGCTCTGGTGGCGATTTGGATCACGCTGATCATCGACCTGCTGGGCCGCCAACAAGCGATGCGCGTGCTGATTCCGCCTGCCATCGTGATTGGCGTCGTTTGGGGTTTGGCCCATTTGATGCAAATCGAGATGAGCTGGAATCTGCTTGCGGGCTTGTACCTCGCAATGACCGTGACCATCACCTGGTTGATTGACTCGGCGACGGTCGGGCACAGCTTGTTGGCCTTGCTGCCGTCGCTCGGTGGAGCCGCAATCATGTTCGGCCTGATGCGGTTGATGCACGTCGATCTCAATCCAGCCAACTTGATCGTGTTGCCTCTGCTGTTGGGTCTGGGCATGGATGGCGGTGTCCATATGGTTCACGACTTTCGTTTGCAGACCAAACGCCGGTATCGCATTTCGCCCAGCATCATCAACTCGCTGGTGCTCACTTCGACGACCACGATGGTTGGCTTCGGCAGCATGCTCCTGGCGGCTCATCGCGGGCTGTACACATTCGGCCTGGTCGTTACTCTCGGCGTGGCGAGCAGCGTCTTCATCGCACTGGTGCCGTTACCTGCGATTCTCACGCTGCTGGATGGGAGAACAAAGAACCGCAAGTCCACCGTGTATTCGTATTCGACGTCTCTTTGCCCTTCAATCTCGTTTAACCCGCCTGCAAATAACCGTCAACTGGAAGCTCCCATGAATTGTCCGCGCTGCCAGCAGGTCGATGTGTCGCGGTGCGAAGTCGTCCATGCACAGGGAATTTCTCGTGGAACAATGACGGGCGTCTTTGGCGGCGTAACAACAGAACAACAAACCGTAATTGGAATCGGTGTCGGAGATACCATTCAGAAAACGGATTTTGCCAAGTCTCTTACTCCGCCTGTGAAGCCAACCGGCGGTTGCGGCGCAGGTTGTGGTTGCTGTCTTATCGGCTTGGCTTTGTTGGGTGTCCCGGGTTTCGTTCTTGTAATTATTAACGGTGCGATTCCCGCTGGAGAGCGAGCAGGCACGATTGCTGGCTTTGTGATTATGTCGATCATTTTTGTTGTGGGCCTAGTAACACGAGCAAATTCCAACGCAAAACACGCTGCAAACTTGGCCAAATGGCAAGAGTCGTTCGATCGGTGGCGTAGGACGTGGGTTTGCCTGCGGTGTGGGCACAAATGGGTCGTTTAGGATTGGTGCGCCGAATCGCGATCTCGTTACCTCGACAGCGGTCGGTACTTGAGGCGATGCGGCTGATCGGCGTCGGCTCCGAGTCGTTCGTGCTTCTGTTGCTCGTACATCCTGTAGTTCCCCTCGAACCAGTACGCCTGGCTGTCACCCTCGAAGGCCAAGATGTGCGTTGCGATGCGGTCGAGGAACCAGCGATCGTGGCTGGTCACGATCGCGCAGCCGCCGAAGTTTGAGAGTCCTTCTTCCAATGCTCGCAGCGTTTCGATGTCGAGATCGTTCGTCGGTTCGTCCAGCAGGATCACGTTGCCGCCGCGCCGCAACAGCTTCGCGAGATGCACTCGGTTCCGCTCGCCGCCGGAGAGCTGCTTGACCATCTTCTGCTGATCCGGGCCTTTGAAATTGAACCGGCCGCAGTAGCTGCGAGCGTGAATCTTCATGCCCCCTACTTCGAGAATGTCGGCTCCGCCGCTGATCTCTTCGTAGACCGTTTTGTCGCCGTCCAGTGAGTCGCGCGACTGATCGACGTACGCGAGTTCCACCGCGTTGCCGATTCGCAGTTGGCCGCTGTCCGGCTTTTCGGTCCCCATGATCATTTTGAAAAGTGTCGTCTTGCCGGCTCCGTTCGGCCCAATCACACCGACGATGCCGCCGCGCGGGAGGTTGAACTCCATGTTCTCGAACAGCAGCCGGTCGCCGAAGCTCTTGGTCAGCTTCTCCGCGCGGATCACCAAATCGCCGAGCTGCTTGCCGGACGGAATCTGGAACTGAGCGGTGTCGTCGGCACCGTTGTACTGCTGTGTTCGCAGCTCTTCGTAGCGTTGCAAACGAGCCTTGTTCTTCGTGGCCTGAGCCTTCGGCGACATGCGGACCCATTCCAGTTCGCGAGCCAATTCCTTCTGCCGCTTCGATTCTTTGTTCTCTTCGACCTTCATCCGCGCGTACTTCTGTTCCAGCCACGACGAGTAATTTCCCTCGAACGGCATCCCTTTGCC
>CAMDRI010000258.1 GCA_945906725.1 Candidatus Kuenenia stuttgartensis
CGGCGAACGATTGTCAGCAGGTCGGACAATCGTGGAGGAGGCACGCGAGCCGCGTGCTCTACGTTAGGCAGTCGCTCGACCGCGGCCGGCCAGATTCCCGAAAGCATCGGTTCAAGCGGCCAGCAGGAAAGCGCAGCGGAGACTCGGTCCGCAAACGTGCGAAAGAGTGTCTCGTCACGAAGAGTTGCTTCCTCCCATGGGACTGAACCAGCGTCGGCATCGAATGGGATGTGTTCGATGCGCGGTGCTTCGCGCGAACCGACGGGGACTGCGATGCGCGTCGAAGAGACGGCGTCGTTGTCCACGATCAGATGCAAACCGATGCCGCCGGTTGCCTTCCCCAGACGATCGAGCACGAAGTTCTTGGCCCAGACGCCAGGATGAAACAACTCCGGTTGATGGCCGTTGACGATGAGTGGACAGTCCCCACCAGCCCGACGCGCCAGCAAGCGGTCGTCGCAACCCCTCGCTGGCGAGTCGGACTGGTGTGTGAATCGCTCGGCCGCCATCAACACTTCGTCGCGGGCCAAACGACGCAGGTCGGCCAGCGGCTTGCCCAGGACTTGGGAATTCCACGTCGCGATCTGTTCGCGGTTTTTCACGACGACGGCCGGCATGTCGGCCAGCGGAGGAATGGCCAGCGTCGCGCCGTCTTCACGGGGAGCAAGCAGGCGACGCCGTTCCCAATTTGGCTCCTGCGGCGTCACGGCGAAGACTCCTCTGTTTGTAGCGCAGGCGGGGCTCGCCTGCGACCGGCGCAGGCGAACCCCGCCCACACTACAAATTAACTCGACGCGCCGGGGCACATCGCCGGTGACGAACACTCGCGACTGGTGGATAACTCGCGATCGAGCACCTCGCGATAGTACGCCAAGCGTCGGTTCGCATCGTCCAGCGAACCGCCGAACGAACGGGACTCGTCGAGATAAATCAGCGGAACGGCATGCTCGATCATTCGGAAGCCGGCTTGCACTGCTTGCACCCAAAGCTGTAGCGGCATCGCGTAACCGAACTCGGTGATGTTCAGCCGAGGCAGAGCATCGACTCGATACGCCTTGAAACCGCAGAAGGCGTCGGTTAGTTGCAGGTTCAAGCGTTCGTTGATCAACTCCGTGATCGACTGGTTGATACGGCGTCGCTCTTCTGGAGGCTGGCTGTCCCCCTCAAAATTTTGCAGGTATCGACTGCCAGAGACGATGTCCGCAGGCCGCGCGGCGTCCTCAAAAACACGTGCGACCAATTCCGGAATCAATCGTGGCTCGTGCTGGCCATCGCAGTCGATGGTTACGAGCACGTCGTAGTTGTGCTCCACCGCGAAATCGAATGCGGACTTCAAAGCCGCTCCGTACCCGCGATTCGGCGAGTGCGTGACGACTTGGATATTGGACTCTCGTCGCAAGAGTTCGGACGTCGAATCCGTGCTGCCGTCGTCCACGACTAGAATGTCCTGCGCGAACTGCCGAACAGTTGCGAGCACCTCGGACAGATGCGATTGCTCGTTGTAAACGGGCAGAGCGGTAAGGAATCTCGGAGTCATCGAACACCCAATTTTGGAAGGCGAATGACGGTCCAGCCAGCGGCGGCCGGACGCGGGGAATCTCAAGGGCTTCCATTGTTCAAGCGAAGATTCTCGAAGTCAACGGGCGACAATCCGCTCCTGCGACTCGTCCGTCGACCGGTGATGCCAAATCGGCAAGTTCCGTGTGATCGGCAAAGTTTCCGGTGGATTCGCGACTCTTCTGTGCCCTCTTGAAAATTGGACGGTGACTTTGCAACTTGTCCGCCCCTCGCTCAAGTCGCGAGACGGAGGATGGGCACTCTTGCCTGTTCTCTTCGCATCTCCCAAAAAATGGGCAAGAGTGCCCATCCTCCGAAAGACGCCCCATGACCGAGACCGCTCCCCAAGAATTCACGTTTCAGGCCGAGATCAAGCAACTGCTGCATTTGCTGTCGCACTCGCTGTATCAGAATCGCGAGATCGCGATTCGCGAGCTGATCTCGAACGCCTCGGACGCACTCGACAAGTTTCGGCATCTGACGCTGACGAACAACGAGATTCCAAATAATTCTCCGCTGGAGATCACGCTAGAGCCGGACGAGGCTGAGTCGCTGCTCGTCATTCGAGACAACGGTATCGGCATGACGCATGACGAGTTGGTCAAAAACTTGGGCACGATCGCCCACAGTGGCTCGCTGGAATTTCTACGGAACACGGCTCAGCAGGGAAAAGACGCCGCCAACAATTTATCATTAATCGGGCAATTTGGCGTCGGGTTCTATTCTGCGTTCATGTTGGCGGACAAAGTCGAGGTGCTCAGCCGGCCGTACCAATCCGACGAGGGTTGGAAATGGGAATCGGACGGTAGCGGGCGATTCACCGTCGAGCCTCATGCCGGCCTGTCGCGCGGCACTCAGATTCGGTTGCATCTGAAAACTGACCTGAAGGAATTCACTCAGCCGTGGCGTTTAAAGTCGGTCCTGAAACAGTATTCGACGTTCGTGCCGCATCCGATCAAATTGGGTGACGAAGTAGTCAACGACCAGAAGCCAATCTGGGTCGAGCCGAAAAACAACGTCACCGATGAGGAGTATCAGAAGTTCTTCGAGCATCTCACTCACGGCGTCGGCGATAAGCCGCTGTGGCATTTACACCTGACGGCCGACTCGCCATTTCAATTTCATGCGATCCTGTACTGCCCGGAGACGAACGTAGAACGCTTGGGCTTCGGCCGCGCCGAACATGGCGTGCAACTCTGTGCGAAGCGGATTCTCGTGCAACACAACTGCCGCGAGTTGCTGCCGGATTATCTGCGATTCCTGCATGGCCTCGTCGATTCGGCGGACTTACCGTTGAACGTGTCTCGCGAGGCCCTGCAAGACAACACCGTCTTTCGCAAAATCAAAAAGGTGCTCACGAAAAAAGTTCTGTCGCATTTGGAGTCGGTCGCAGCGGAGCAGCCGGACGAGTACCTGACCTTCTATCGCCAGTTCGGGATCACGTTGCGCGAAGGCTTGCACTCGGACTTCGAGCATCGCGAGGGGATCGCCGCGCTGCTGCGGTTCGCGACGTCGGCATTGCCGCCCGAAGCCGACAAGCCTGAGCCGTTGACTGGATTCGCGGATTATGTGAAGCGACTTCCCGAAGGTCAGAAGCAGATTTACTTCCTGGGCGGGCCGGATCGAAAGTCGCTGGAGAAGAATCCGAACCTCGAAATTTTTCGCCGCAAGAAACTCGAAGTATTGTTCGTGACAGACCCGATCGATGAGTTTGTGTTGTCCAACTTGCAGAACTATCAAGGCAAATATTTGGTTGCGATCGATTCGTCTCAGATCGAGTTTCCGCCGACGAGCGACGCCGAGAGGGCGGACGAGGCCCAAGCCGAAGAGCAACAAACAGCCGCCGCCGAATCGTCTGGTTTCCAACGCGTGCTCGAACTGTTCCGCGAAGAGTTGGGAGACACCGTGACGGAGGTGCGCGCCTCAAAGCGTCTGTCCGACAGTGTCTGCTGCCTCGTCAATCCGGAAGGTTCGATGAGCGCACAGCTTCAGAAAGTGCTGTCGATGAGCGACCGTGATTTGCCAGCCTCGAAGAAGATTCTGGAGGTGAATCCCTCCGCTCCGCTGATCGCTCGGTTGAGCGGAATCGTCGATTGTGATGAGCAAGCGGCATTTATCCAGCAATGCGGCCGCCAGTTGTTCGCGAACGCCCTGCTGCTCGAAGGTGTACCGCTCGATCCAGCCGAGTTGGTTTCACGCGTGCAAGGCTTCATGCTGGACGCAGCCTCCGCAAAGTCCAGTTCGTAGGCTCGCTTCATGTGGCGCACGCGGATCGCGTGCGCCGGCACGCCAACATGAATCGACGCCACCCAAAGGCTAGCATGCGAGCCGCGTGCGCCACAAATTGCCGTCAGTTGTGACTGCGCGGCCAACGCCTACAATATCGCTCGTGTTGGCGAGGGCGAGGTGCTCTCGCTGGTCAACCAACAGAATCGTCGTGCGGAGCGGAGTGCTCGGCGGCGCGAATCAAACCTGGGAGAGTTTTGTCATGGCCTTCACCTTGCCCGAACTGCCGTACGCTGAGAATGCTCTGGAAC
>CAMDRI010000259.1 GCA_945906725.1 Candidatus Kuenenia stuttgartensis
GTCGGCCCGGAGCACAGCTATTGGAAAGACTCCGGCCGAGTGAGCTACGTCAACATCCGCGACGACGAAGCCCTCGCCGCGTTCCAAACGCTGGCGAAGCTCGAAGGCATCCTGCCCGCCATCGAAAGCTCGCACGCGATCGCTCAAGCCATCAAGACCGCCGGCCAACGCAGCCCCGACGATATCGTCGTGATCTGTCTCTCCGGCCGAGGTGACAAAGACGTCTACGAAGTCGCCCGCCTGCTGGGAAAAGACATCTGAGCGACGTCGGGCCGGCTCATGCCGGCCAACGTCGATTCCGACCTCAATCATGGTCGCCGGCAGCCGATCCTTCTCGGCTTGGGCAATTCACCTCCCGGTACAGGGAGGTATCAAATGAGAGCCGCATCGCAGCTTCGACACTGAGTGGTGTGATTACGCTTTTACAACCATCGACGACTTTGATTATGTCCATACGAAACCCATTGTGGGCGTAAAGCTGCGATCGAACCAGCTCCAACCGTTTTGACGGGGGACCATCAAGTGCAAGCACGAGTGCAATTTCGTGCGGCTGTAGTTGTGGTGTTTGATGAAGGCGACCGGATAATTCAGTGATAGACATATGCCCGAATACGTCAATGAGCGTTGTCCAATGTGTGGCTTGCGCGTCCGACGGATTCTTTGCGGCATAATCTCGATAAGCGTCTATTGCGCTGGAACCTAAAGTAAGTGCATACGAGTAGTACTTAATGAGTTGGGCTACAGGGCCAGTGTGAAGGTCGGGCGAATCATGGTCTTTGCATTCAATTAGAACGAGCCTAATTGGCACATTTGTCGTTGGACGCGGAAGAAGGATGAGGTCCGGACGCACTTTGTCGAATTCGGCTATTTCAACGTGACGAATCGGGAGTGGCTCCGAGTAACCGAATACCGATGCATCATTGAGAAGTACTTCCTCCACTACTCGCTCTCGTTTGCCACGCTCGGACTTTTCCTTCCTAGCCATTGTGTATCTCCGTGAGGTATCCCCGAACGTTTTTTCGGAATTCTCGTAGGGCGTACAGGTTGCTTCAAGCTAATTGCGCAGCATCGGAATTCCGAGTTTGACGCTCAATGGCGAATCGATGCTCTTTTTGATTGGAACGCCAACTCCAAGTTTCCAATGCCTTCGGCTTCGAGGCGAAAGCTTCCTCAACGGTATTGGACTTTGGGGATTTCATTTCGTTCCGAATGCCTTGCTTCATGCTGTTTTGTTTCTGATTCAATTCCGACGGCGTGTGTCGTTCTGCGCGGGCGGTGCGCCAGCGCAACGAACGAACGAGTATTTCAGAAACATTTCAAGGGCGTACGGATACGGAAACTGAACAGTGAATCCTGGCGGTGGGGTGACTGCGATTGCATAGGTAATGGTTGTGTTGTTGCTTGGCAATGAAGACACAGCTTGACCGATGCAGATCACGGGGTCATTCGATTCTTCAAGACGCTGTGCTGTCCCGCCATTGGATGCCAGCGTCACGATGGGAACTCGCCCTTGTCCGAAACTGGCGGCATCTTGCTGAGGCGTTGATATCGAAAGGGAAGCCGGGATGGGAGCGCCGGGGAGATCAATGAATTCGCGCGCCCACCGCGCGATATCCGCGCCTGTCGGCGTCCGTGCCCCCGAAAGTGGTTTGGCCCGTCGATTTGGCTTACCGTTGGAAAAAGTTATGTTCCATTCTGGGATTGCCCCACAGAATCGCACGGAACAGGCGAAAACGTATTTCTCAAGGATCGTGGGAAAGTGAGGAGAGAAGGCGCTAACCAGTGAATCGTCAACGGCGATCGTGTAAACGACGATTCGTCGGCCATCACAATGGTCGTGGTGATCTATGATGCGTCCAACGAGGTCATCGTTTGCCTTCCCGACATCTAAGACTTTCTGACACGAAGCATCGATCGGCGGTGGTGTTCCGACTTCGTTAGCGTCCGCGAAGATGTAGATACCGCCGCTATTCGGAAATGGTGGCGAACCAGAACCGACAATCCATCCCTCACTGAATCGAAACCGAACGGGAGAGGATGCGCCAGAGAGATTCGCGAAGCACTGCGCCCAGTGGGCGACGTGAGAGACGGTTGTAGTTGTCATTGCGATTTGTTGCCGAAGTTATGCGGTGCGGTTTGGCAACGCAGTGAGTTGCAGTTGCGTGAAGTTTGGGAGGCCAAACGACTTTGGAGAGCCGAACGTGGGTGGCACAGAATCCGAAGTCACTCCACCTCGACCACCATCCGCACGAGTTCGGCCAGCGAGTCGGCTTGCATCTTTTCTAGGACTTTGTGGCGGCGAGTCTCGACGGTGCGCATGCTGATGAGCATTTCGTTGGCGATCACTTTGTTGAGCGTGCCGGCGACCATGCGTTGCATGACTTCGTACTCTTCCGGCGTGAGCGTTGCCAAGCGGCGTTTGATGTCTTGCTGGAGCGTCCGGGTGACTCGTTGAGCCGCGTCCCGTTCCAGGGCCTTGTTGATCGCCTGCACGAGCTGATCGTTGCGGCACGGCTTTTCGAGCAGCGTGACCGCTCCCGCTTCCATCGCTCGGACGGTGGCCGGGACGTCGGCATAGGCCGAAATCAAAATCGCCGGCAGCGGCGATTCGCTCTTTGCCAGCTTTTCGAGCAGATCCAAACCGCTCATGCCCAGCATCCGCAAGTCGGTCACCAGGCAGCCGGGTTGCTCAGGTTTGTAGTCCGCCAAAAATGCCTCGGCCGAGGGAAACGTCTGCACCCGCAGGCCGGCGGAGTTCACCAAGGCACTGACGGAATCGCGGACATCGGGATCATCATCGACGACGTAAACGGTCGCTTCCTGGCTCATTGGTTTTGTGAGTCTGTGATGTAAGGAAGGAAGTAGACGGGTTCGAGGACGCGAGGACTTTAGCGGACAATCCTGACCATTGTCACCTGATGAACGTAAATTGTGTTCGGTTCGATTTGCTCCCTCTCCCTTTGGGAGAGAGTCGTGGCGAGGGACGCCAAGGGCATGAAACCTTTCCACGACTGAAGGTCTCGCCTGTGCCGTCTGCCGTCCCGCATCCGGCCTTCGGCCACCTTCTCCCAGAGGGAGAAGGACCAATTCGGAGACACAATCAGGTCGCGTGTCGCGACCGTTCGCGGTGTCTTGTAGACTGCCTGCCGAATCTCGTGAGACAATCATGGCTCAACTACTCATCATCGACGACGAACCCAGCATCTGCTGGGGCTTGAAGAAACTCGCCGAGAGTTTGGGGCATGTCGCGCGCATCGCATCGTCGGCCGAAGCAGGCTTTCGAGAAGCGGACAAGTCGCCGAAGCCTGAGGCTGTGTTTCTCGACGTGCGACTGCCGGGGCTCGACGGGATCTCCGCGATGCCGCAGTTGCGTGAACGGCTCCCCGATGCGCCGATCATCGTGATGACCGCGCATGGCGAACTGGAAACCGCCGTCGATGCGATTCGGAACGGAGCGTTCGAGTACCTCACGAAGCCGTTTGATCTGACGCTTGCCGAAAAAGTGCTCGACCGAGCGTTGCGTCGCCGTCCGCAAGAGGCCGTTCCACCGGCCGCGATGCTCGGATTGCAGGATCAAATCGTGGGGCACTCCCCTGCCCTGCAAGACGTTTTCAAGCAGATCGCACTGGTCGCCGGATCGGAAGCCTGTGTGCTGGTCAGCGGTGAAAGCGGCACCGGCAAGGAACTCGTCGCGCGAGCGATTCACCGATTCAGCCGCCGCAGCGCTGGGCCGTTCGTGCCGGTGCATGTCGCTGCGCTGTCGCCGATGCTGGCCGAAAGCGAACTCTTCGGACATGTGCGCGGAGCATTCACCGGAGCCGACGCACCGCGAACCGGACTGCTCGAACAGGCTCAGGGCGGGACCGTGTTTCTCGACGAGGTCGCTGACATCCCACTTCCGTTGCAGATCAAACTGCTACGAGCGCTCGAACATGGCGAGATCGTTCCGGTTGGCTCCGACAAACCGCGCACGATCGACTTCCGATTGGTGTCAGCGACGCACCAA
>CAMDRI010000260.1 GCA_945906725.1 Candidatus Kuenenia stuttgartensis
CGGTTCAAGCCGTGTAACCGGGGCTAGCGCCGCGCGGCTAATTGTCGAAATACGGATAAGCCTTCGCGGGTGGCCCAGCCCGCGAGCTCACTCAAGCTCGTCCGGTTCCAGTGGAGCTTGGCCCGGACCTCGAATCCTGAGGACACGGACCTCGTCACCAACAACCACGAACACGCCGCGATAGCGCCGGCCGCGGCGTGTCTTGAACAGGAATTGGCGAAGGTCATACCGGACGGATTCGGTTTCCGGCGCGAGGCCGTAGCCGTGTGGGTGATCAACCAGATTGTGGACAGCCTCGTCGAACGCGAACCACCATCGAATCGCTCCGTCAGGGGAACGTGCTCTGAGCCAATCAAAGATCTGTTGAGCGTCGCGTTCGGCACGCGGCAGGATTCGCAGTCGGAACGTCATGGCGTTTCTCGAATGCCGTTCTGGCGGCGAAACTCAGCCGCGAAATCGTCGAACGATCGTCCCGTCTCGCCGTTCTCCATGTCGCGCAGCGAAGCCTTGATGGCCAGCAAATCGTCAGAGGGTGGATGCTGTGTGCGCCATTCGTCATACAGGTCGTCGATCGACAAGTCGTTCCCAGCTTGATCGACCTTCGCTTTCGCGAATTCGGAAAAACTCTCGATCAGTTCGGTGGTCGGCATGATTCGTGGACCTCAGCAGGACTCGAAGTGTTTGAGATTATTCCGACGTCGGTGCCCCTTCGCCAGCCATTTGAGAATCGCGCCGGAAACCGTGTCGCGCTGGATGACGGGGTTAGCGATCCAGAACCGCGCACTCGACACGCTCATGCGAATTGACTTCGCCTTTCCCGCCGTGCGTCAAACGCTGGGGAAAGCCGGCTCGCTGGACATGTCGAATCGGGACCGAGTCAACAAGATCGTGCATCGCGCAAAGGCAAAAGTCATTGTCGTCCGCGCTGTGCGAGGGTTTCCGACCCCGCCCATTGTCCGACCGAAAGTCTCCCGAAACTGGTGACACGCGATCGCCATGACGCGAACGGAGACCTGCGGTCCAACCCAGCGGCGAGGTCCGGAGACCTGCGCCGAGCGCGGTTCAACCGTGGCCACAATGGGGGCAAAATGCCAAATAAGGAAGGCGCTTGTTCGGACAATTTGGACATTTAGTTGGTGTCCCTGAACGTCGCGTAATCAGATAAATGACAAACCCCGTCCAGCCGAAAATCAATCCGACGCAGGCCCCAATCACGAGAAAAATGATTCCGACCGTGAGAACGGTTGCGAATCCCAAAAACTGAAACACAAGGTAGAATGCCGCCCAGCCTAAACCTGAATGGTTGCGATTGTGCGCGTCGCGTGCGACGTAAGCGGCCATGAGTAAAACGAAGGGGATATAGGCGACGATAGCAATGAATACGAGAATCGCGACAACTGTCATTCCAATGCTGGCAGACTTGCCAAACGCATTTGCAAGAAATTCGCCAAGGTTTCCCAAAAGGCGTTTAACTGGCTCAGGGTTCTCGCGAATCTCTATGACGCCGATAACTGCAATGATTGAAACGAGAATAAGGACTACAGTTACGATTGTGACTCCAAAAGTAGACCACAGACTGCCCTGTTTATTCTCATCAGCCCGGTGTGGTATTGGAGCGTATGGCGTCTCTTGCTCAGGTAAGTCGGCGTCAGAATGGGGTGCGGCAACCAACCGCGCTGAGTCTCCAGTTGATTTCGGTGGCACGAGTAGGGCGGCTGCGCAATTGGGGCACCGAATGCGCTTTCCAGCGGCCTTGTCAGGTACGGTCCCCGTTTGACCGCAGTTTGGGCATGTGATCGAAAACGACATGGGTGATTTCTCGTGGTCTAATGTCCGAGGCAACAAGTCATTCGCGATTGAGTGCCTCAATCAGATTGCGGTTCGGATCGCCCAACAGTGGAGTATTCGGATTGAGGGTGAGTTCGGAACGACCGTGGTCTCGGTTCAATTAGGAACTGACAACAACTGTTCCATTTAGGGATCAATTTTGTCAAGTGGCCCGTTTTGTTGATCGCTGGCGTCGGCAGGCTTCTAGAGGCCGTAGTCGAGTTAGTCCAATATCCGCGAACGCGGGATATCCCAATATCCGTTTGCGAGTGGTATCGTATCTGGACCTTACGTGTGTGTGCGCTTTCAAGAATGACCTTCCATGCTCGCCTCTCTTTTCAATAGCGCGTTCTGGCGATGCCGGGTTGGTGTCGTGGCGGTGGTGTGTTTGGTTGTGATGTCGAGTGCGACGGCGGGAGCGGATGACGCGGACGGCGTGCGGTTCTTTCGGGAGAAGATTGAGCCGGTGTTGAAAGCTCAGTGTTATTCGTGTCACTCGCGGCAGGCGGAGGAAGTGAAGGGTGGGTTGCGGTTGGATTTCAAAGCGGGGGTGCTGCGCGGCGGGGACAGCGGGCCGGCGGTGGTGGCGGGGAAGAGCGGCGAGAGTTTGTTGATTCAGGCGATTCGGCATGAGGGGGGCATGGCGATGCCTCCGAAGAAGGAGCGAAAACTCTCGGACAAGACGATTGCGGACTTCGTGAAGTGGGTTGAGATGGGTGCTCCCGATCCGCGCGATCGTGAACCGACCGAGGCAGAGGATTCCAAGTTTGAGGAGGCTCGGAAGCATTGGGCGTTTCAGCCGATCAGGAAGCAGACGAGGGCGGATGGTTCTGATTTCAAATTTCAAATCTCAAATTTCAAATCTCATATTCGGAACGAGGTCGTTGCGGCGGCCGACAAGCGGACTCTGATTCGGCGGGTGACTTTTGACTTGATTGGCTTGCCGCCGACTCCAGAGGAGGTTGAGGCGTTTGTCGGTGATGAATCGGCGGAGGCTTACGAAAAGGTGGTGGATCGGTTGCTCGGCAGTCGGCATTTTGGTGAGAAGGCGGCTCAGCAGTGGCTTGATGTCGTGCGCTTCGCCGAGACCGAAGGGTACGAATACGATCGGCACATCCCCGATGCGTGGCGATATCGCGATTACGTCATCGACTCGTTCAACAAGGACAAGCCGTTCGATCGGTTCCTCACCGAGCAACTCGCCGGTGACGAGATCGACCCGGAGAACCGCGAGTGTCTGACCGCGTCGATCTTTCATCGGCTCGGCCCGGTGCGGCGCAATGCGGGGAATACCGACATCGCGCTGAGTCGTAACGAAGTGCTCACCGAGCGAACCGACATCCTGGGTGCGGCGATTCTGGGGCTGACGGTCGGGTGTGCTCGCTGCCACAACCACAAGCTGGAGCCGATCACTCAGAAGGATTACTACCGCTTGCAGGCGTACCTCGCGGCGACCGAGGAACACAATCTTGTTTTGGCCTCGGCCGATGAGCGGCAGGCGTGGGAGGCCGAAACGAAGAAGGGCAAGGACGAGATCGCTCGCGTGCAGCAGCAAGCCAAGGATGCGACCGACGCCGCCGAGAAAGATCGGTTCGCGCGGCTGATCGAGGACTTGGAAGAGAAGCTCCCCGCGCCGCTCGCCACGATTCCCAGCACTCACAACGACTTCGCGAAACGCACCGCGATTCATGTCTTGAAACGGGGCGTGTGGGAGAACAAGGGCGAACCGGTGAATCCGCGGCCGCTGAGCGTGTTGATCGCCGATGACGTTGCCGAACTCTCGCCCGGCGAGACACAGCCGCGCTCGCAATTAGCCAAGTGGTTGACGTCTCCCGATCATCCACTGACCGCGCGCGTCATCGTGAATCGACTCTGGCAACAGCACTTCGGAGTTGGCCTCGTGAAGACGGCCAACGACTTCGGCCTCAAGGGGGACAAGCCGAGTGATCCCGAA
>CAMDRI010000261.1 GCA_945906725.1 Candidatus Kuenenia stuttgartensis
GAATCCGCTTCCACGAGAAGTGCGTCTCGTCGAACTCGCCAATTTCCATGATCGACCGCAGTGTGCGATGGTTCTCGGCGAGGTCATGCAGCTTGTCGTAATCCAGATTGCACCCCAACCGCACCGCCGCCAACACCAGGATGCACCAGTAACTCAGTCCCTCGCGCCCGCGATCGGATCGCGACTTGGCCGAGACGTCACGTTCCACCAACTTCAGAATCGCATCGCGAACCTTGGGCGTGGCGTAGACCTGCTGCAAGCCTCGCAGAACCGGGATCAACTCATCTCGGCAATTGAGATTCAACACCACCTGCGACACACTGCCGCCATCCAACCGCCGTTGCCGTTCAATCGCTTGGCGCATCCGTTCGCTCCTCGAAGATGACTTGGTGGAAATTCGATTTTGTCGGCGTGTGTTACGCCTTTTTGAACCAAACCGATTCATCTTCGAGGCTTTTTTCTCAAATCTCCTTCGCTGATTCTCGGCTCAAACACAATTTGGGACGGGCACGAGCTACGTTACTTGCTGTCGTGCTGGAATCTGAACAACGACACTTGGTGACGAATCATTTGCAGATTTCGAGGCTCACCCAGTAGGCCCTCTCGCCGGAGCCTTCCTGAGCAAGCCAAACTTGGATCGAAGTCCTCATCCGTGAAAAAAAAGGTTTAGGTTTCTTGAGCCACCGCACGCCCTTCGACGCCATCTGTTTGGAACCTAGCAGTCCAATCACGTCTGCGGGGTTCGCGTACCTCCCCTCTCTGACCAATCAAGTCGCGTTCCGTGCTTTTTCGCACGCAGAAATGCCAGCACGCACAACAAGCACGAGAAATCGAATGGCTCAACGTCGAAAACACAAAGTCCCGCACGAGTGGCCGTGCGTCATCGTGGGTGCAGGTGCAGCGGGAATCGGCATCGCGCGGGCCTTGCAGGAGATCGATGTCCCGGCCGTGATTCTCGAACGCCACGAGATTGGCGGTTCTTTTCGCCGCTGGCCACGCGAGATGCGATTCCTCACGCCGTCGTTTCCGTCGAATTCGTTCGGCACGCTCGATCTCAACAGCATCGCGATCGGCACCTCGCCCGCCTTCACGCTCGAATGCGAGCATCCCACCGGAGCTCAGTACGCCGATTATCTGAAGTCCGTCGTCGAGTACTTTCATCTTCCCGTGCAGACCGGCATCGACGTGTTGTCGATGACGGCTCGTTCCGGAGGTGGCTTTGAACTCGAAACCTCTACCGGCGGGATCCTGGCAGCCACCATCATCTGGGCCGCCGGCGAGTTTCAGTATCCAAAACTGCGTCCGTTTCCCGGCGCGGAGCACTGCGTTCACAACAGCCGTGTGAAATCTTGGAAGCGACTGGCTGGCGACGACTTCATCGTGATCGGCGGTTACGAGAGTGGTGTGGACGCCGCCGTACATCTCGCGAATGCCGGCAAACGAGTCCGCGTACTCGAACGCAATTCCGTCTGGCCCAGCGACGCCAGCGACCCGAGCATCGCGCTGTCTCCCTTCACTTGGGACCGTTTGTTGGAGACTCCCGACAAGCTCATTGAGCTCATCGACGAAGTCGAAATCGAACGGATTGAAAAGCAGCGCGGCGGCTACGCGGTCATCGAGGCTTCTGGAGAACGCTGGTTGACCAAGCGAAAGCCGATCCTGGCGACTGGCTTTGAAGGCAGCCCAACGCTGATCCGTGAACTCTTCGAATGGCGGGACGACGGCGTCCCGCAGCTGAACTCGGTCGATGAATCAACGGTCGCACCGGGATTGTTTCTCGTCGGTTCACTGGTCCGGCACGAGCGGTTGGTCTTCTGCTTCGTTTACAAATTTCGGCAACGCTTTGGTGTCGTCGCCAACGAGATCGGCCTGCGGTTGGGGCACGACACATCCGCCTTGCAGAAGTACCGCTTCTGGGGGATGTACCTCGACGACCTCACGTGTTGCGGCAGCGAGTGCGTTTGCTAGCCGACCAGGCGCAAAGCCAGCTCTTCTGCCTTCACGGACACGACGGCGATCCCCAGCTTGTCCGCGAGATCGATGACCTCTTCCTGATCGAGGAAGATGGTCATCCCGGATTCGATGGCCAGCACTCGGCCACCCGCTTCGTGCATCGTCTGAATCGTCTTGAGACCAATTGTCGGCACGTCGAAACGCATGTCCTGCTGCGGCTTCGCGACCTTCACGACAGTGAATCCGCGGCGGCACAGTTCACCCGCGCGGCGGATGCACTGGTCGGTCCCTTCGATCGCCTCGACGGCAATCACCGCCGAGTCGTTGACGACGATCGACTGGCCAATGTCCAAGCGGCCCATTTCTTTCGCCATTTCCCAGCCGAAGCGGATGTCCGTCCATTGCGCCGGCGTCGGCTTGCGGCGTGTCAGAAAGCCATGTTTCACGAGCAACTCCGGGCAATATTTGAGGGCCGATTCAAAGTGAATGTTGTCACGCTCGAACTCACGAATGACTGCCAGCAGCAGTGTGTCATCTTTTTTGTCGGACCAGAATCGCAGCATCATGTGCAGCGTGCGCCAGTCAGGCACGAGTTTTATCCACCGCCATTTTTGAAAGAGCGCGACCTTTTCAATCTTTCCGGCCATCACGACATGATCAATCTTGGCCCGCCGAAACAGCCGAATCGCTCGACCGATCTTCGAGAGTGTCGTCGTCGCGAACGTGTCGCACAGTTCACGCAGTTCCTCGGGAAACAGTCCCTCGACTCCCACGCCATGCACGGAGTGTCCTTCGCGACGGGCGGCCTCGGCGAACACGATCGGAAAGCGACCCGCTCCGGCCAACAATCCGATCCGTTGGCCAGAAGAGTGCCCGATCAGCTTGAGCGTCGGCGGTGATGAAAGGTTGCTAGGCATCTTCGATCATTGGTTCAAGCGGCAATCGCTTCGGGCAGTGACTCCGTCAACTGGTCACGAAGTTCGGTCAATTGCTTGGTCAACTCGATGACTTGCCGTTCGAGTTGCCGAATCTGAGTTCGCATTTCCGGAACCTTCTGAACGGCCATCATGATTTTGAATTGCTCGTCGATCGGACCGGCGGGACTCCCGACATGAGTTTGGCCTTCAGGGGTGTTCTTGTGGACTCCAGCCTTTGCCGCCAGCGTACAGCCGGCCCCCAGATGGAGGTGATCCGCGACGCCAACTTGACCTGCGCAGCGGACGTAGTCGCCAGTCGTCACCGAACCGGCCAATCCGACTTGCGAGGCGAACGCATTGTGCTTTCCCAACTCGCAGTTGTGGGCAATCTGCACGAGGTTATCGAGCTTCGTCCCCTCACCAATGATCGTCGGCCCGACCATGCCGCGATCGATCGTCGTGCAGGCTCCGATCTCGACATCGTCGTCAACACGCACCGTGCCGAGTTGCGGGATCTTCACGAACCGGCCTTGCTCGAAGCGGTAGCCGAATCCGTCTGCGCCGATCACGGCATTCGCGTGAATCAGGACTCGGTTGCCAATCGTGATTTCGGGATACAGGACGGCATTGGGGTGAATCGTCGTCTGATCGCCGATGTGACAACCGGCTCCAACGACGACACCGGGATGAATGTCGCAGCCAGCTCCGATGACGACCTCTGGCCCGATGACCGCATTCGGATGAATATTCGTGTCCACTCCGATTGTCGCCGACGGATCGACGTGAGCCTGCGGCGAAACGCCAAACGACGGTCGCGCTCGTTGCGGCCGGAAGTGCGTCATCGCCGTGATGAACGCCCTCATTGGATCAG
>CAMDRI010000262.1 GCA_945906725.1 Candidatus Kuenenia stuttgartensis
AAACCTCCCAACACCACGTCAGACCACGCTTGTTTCTTCACGACACCTCCTGGAAAAAAAGAAATCCAGAACGTGTTGTGATAACTTCAATTCATTCGCGCAACCCTAACCCACTACGCTGTCACGATCTATGGCGCGTACGCCCTGGCGTAGATTGGCGGCAATGACACCGAAGGAGATCTTGGCCTATGCGGTCGCCGGAATTTATTTGTCGGTCCCCGTGTTGGCGATCTTTGACGAGGTGACCTTCAAGACTTATCACCTCTCGCGAACATTTCCGCAGTTGCATAATCCCTTGAGGATTCTCAACTTCCCGTTCCTGTGGGTCGGATATTGGCTGGGCTTGATCCCTTGGAGCCGCCGAATTTCTGAGTGACCGTCGCAAAAGGATGAATCCCCAGTGTCGTTGGACCCGAGTCGCTCGTTTTTTCATGTCAACACGACCGAGGCTTGGCTGCTGACTGGGGTCTCGTTGCTGGTGGGTTTGGGAATTGGCTTGCTCGTTGCCCGCTGGAGCAACCGCCTGTGCGAGTCACCGGCGCGCCGCGGCGAGACAAGAGTCACTGCCGTGCTCACCGGCGGTCTGTTCGCGCTCGCCACCTTCGTCATCGTGTTTCTGGAGGCTCAACGAGTCAGCGAGGTACGGCCCGATGTGTGGTGGAGGTACGGCCGATGGATCGCGCATCTCGGATTGCTCACACTGCTGATCACGGCGACTGCGACCGATCTGCGGGAGTACATCATCCCGGATCAAATCACTTTTCCGGGTGTCGTGCTCGGCGTGCTGTTGGCAACTGCGTCAGGAGACATGCAGCTCATTCACTTTTGGGTGGACTGGAATCATCCGCTCGTCGCATTGCAGGGACCGGAGATTCCACAATGGTTGCAACAGCATCCACACTGGCACGGTCTCGTCTGGAGTTTGACCGGCGCAGCGACGGGAGCCGGCGTGACTTGGCTCGCGCGAGGCATTTCGTCCAAGGTCCTGGGCCAAGAGGCGATGGGCTTCGGTGACGTCACGCTGATGGGGATGATCGGCAGCTTTCTCGGTTGGCAGCCGATGCTGTTCGTGTTTCTGCTGGCTCCGTTTTGCGGGCTGGTCGTCGGCGTGACGGTGAAGACATTGTTGAACCGACCATATGTGCCCTACGGTCCGTACCTCAGCGCGGCGGCAGTCGTGGTGATGCTCAGTTGGAGATGGATTTGGTCCTGGGAGCCAACCCCGCGCGTTTCGATCCGCAAATTGTTCGGCGATCTTCCAAGCTTGGCGATCCTGGCTGGAGCATCGCTTGTGCTGCTTCTGGTGCTGCTGGGAATCGTGCGCTGGTGGCGCGGCGGTCCGCGCGAGCCACTTCAGCCCGACACGCCACCGGGGGATTCATAAAAAACCTCGCGGGCGAGTCGGGTTAGTGGGCGGCTCGCGTCAACCGATCGTTGAGCGCGCGACCAAGGCCGTGATTCGGGAATGGCATCGCCACGATTTGCTCGACGTCGGCGGAGTCGAGCCGCCGCAGGGCCGCAAAGAAGTGCGCCGCAGCTTCGGTCAAATCTCCACCGGCAGACAAAATTTCGACCGCAGCAAAACCGCTGGCTGCCGGATGTGGTTGCAAAATCAATAACCCGCAACGCGCAGGTGCGGTGACGCGCGACAAGTCTTCAACGATCACCAGCGGCGTCCGCGGAGCATAATGCTGCGGGAGCATCCCCGGAGACTGGGCCGCAGTCTGATCCGATGTCGTCTCGCGCGACGGCAACGTGACGGAACCGATGATCGATTCGATCTCTTCCAACGGCACTCCGCCGGGGCGAAGCAACACGGTTCGTTCAGATTCCAACAGCAAGACCGTAGACTCGACGCCGACCGAGCATGGTCCGCCGTCCAGCAAATAGTCGATCTGATCGCCCAGCCGCTCCGCGACGTGCTCGGCGCAAGTTGGGCTGAGCTGACCGAACAGATTCGCGCTGGGGGCGGCGATCGGCACATTCGCGAGCCGCAAAAGTTCGAGAGCCAGCGGATGCGCCGGCATCCGCACGGCGACGCTCGGCAAACCGGACGTCACGAGGTCGGGAACCAACTCCGTCTTCGGTAGCACGAGCGTCAACGGTCCTGGCCAGAATCGCGAGGCCAATCGTTCTGCTGTCTCCGGCCACGACGCCACCAGCCGAGACAACCAGGACCGATCCGCGATGTGAACGATCAGTGGATCAAAGTACGGGCGATTCTTCACGGAGAACACACGCGCGACCGCGTGGACATCCAGCGCGTTGGCTCCAAGGCCGTACACCGTCTCGGTCGCGAAGCTCACTAGCTTTCCGTCCCGCAACAAACGGGCGGCGTGTGCGACATCAACTCCCACCGGACAAGTCATTGTGCTCTACCTGCTGCTCGGACGAATTCGCGACCATGCTACTGCCGCGAGTTCTGAGCGAAAGGCAGATCAGTCACTTGGAAAGCCCTCGACCGTAAACTGTGTCAGATTTTTGGCAGCGTGTGAATCGGACGCCCCTCTACAGGCCGTGCACTCGATTCGACGATCACAGCCGCACACCAAAATTCGCTCGACTGCGGACGCCCATTCCGACTCGGCGGGAAAGGTCGTGCATACTTTTCGCGGCCATGTTCTCGCGGCCTGCGGTTTGCTCGTTCGTAACGCTCGTCGGACGAAGTGAGTCCGTTTCCCGCGCGATTTCCGGACTTTTTCTAAACGAGGTCTCCCCGGCATGATTGGTCGTTTTCTGGCGAATGCAGCACTGCTGCTCGCTGTCGTGACAGGACTCACGGCAGTCGCCCAAGACCAAGGACGGAATGACAACCCACCCGCCGTCAACACGACGGCCACCAAAGAAACGACGGAAACTCGTCGTGTCGCCCCTCGCAATCTGCGCGTGCTGTTCATCACCGACAAGCACTGCGACAAGTGCGAGCGAGAACTGAAACGCTTGCGGAAGCCCGGCGGCGAGTTCGAGTCCATGCAAGCTCGCGGTTGGAAGATCGGCGAGACACCCGACAACCACATTCAAATCGTCGATCGTGCCGACGTTCCGGAATTCGCTGAACTGCTCAAGGACCGTGAACTGCCGAGCGTCATCTGCGTCGAGAATGGCGAAGTCCTGCGCTATTTCAAGCTCGGTTGCACCACGCCGCTAGATGCCTGGACGTTCGGCTGGCTGATGAAGGGCCAGAACGAGCGTCCCAAGCCGGCCGTGCCTGAAAAGATCGAAGTCGAGACCACCGGCCACTACCCGCTACGCGGCAACCATTGGTCGGTGGACGGAGACCTCGATCCGTCTCATGCCAAGGTTGTCGCCCACTTACGAAACGAGTTTCACTCCCCGCAACTCATGGCGGAATGGAAGATCGACGAGTGGTCCGTCGAGGAACTCCGCTCGCTGCACGACGACTTGCACGAACGCTACGGCGGCGGAGTCGTCGGCAGCGGCTTCGGTCAGCCCGCCCAGCAAACGGGTGTTGGTCAATTCGGAGCCGGACGAAAGTTCTGAGCGACGTTGTGCTGAGGGCGTCTCGTCCGACGCGGCCAAATCCAAAAGTGGACTAGCCCACGTTTTGCGTGCGCGCAACGTAGCGCGTAATGTGACGCGTAAGGAGCGAAGTTCATGTCAAGACGTCGAGTTTTTACGAGGGAGTTCAAGGTCGAGGCCGTGTCGTTGGTGTCTCGGCAAGGATTGAGTTTCGCG
>CAMDRI010000263.1 GCA_945906725.1 Candidatus Kuenenia stuttgartensis
ACCCGCTCGAAGCTCAAAGTGCTCGAAGAACGGCTCGAAGCCTCACGCTTGGAACCTTCTGAAAACGCGCATGTGCAGGAGCTTTCGCTCCGGTCGCTCAAGCGAATGATCAACCAACTCAAAGAGGAAATCGCGCGGTTTGAATCTCACGCGATGCACGGGTCAGCAAGCTGATTGATCCATCCAGAGTTGAGTTGCGAGCAGAGCGTGAGGCCCTGAGTCTGATTCACTTCCTGCGCGACCAGAGCCAACCGCAGTCCGAATGGCTCAACGCCCTCTCCTCCGACCAGACGATCAGCGAACCCGTCCGCCAACGCGCCGTGCAATTCGCCCGCGAATGGAAGTAGCCCTGTCGCTCCGCGACAGGACAGCCGAACGTGCGAAGGACGTGAATTGGCTCAGGTGGGTTAATCGCGCGAATGACGTTGGTGAAGCGTTCGGCGTTCCTGTCGCGGAGCGACAGGGCTACTTTGCGCGACCAGGGCCAACCGCAGTCCGAATGGCTCAACGCCCTCTCCTCCGACCAAACGATCAGCGACCCCGTCCGCCAACGTGCCCTGCAATTCGCCCGCGAATGGAAATAACTTTTAGCACGACGCGCCAGCGAGTGGTTGTCCGAGAACAATCACTCGCTGGCGCGTCGTGCTGGAAAGACTTCCTTCCTGCGAGACCGGTAGCACCAAGAACTGGTACCGAGTCGCCACTATCGGCACCGGCCCGTGGAGCGATCCGGCGACAAAGCTCGCGTCGTGAGAAAATATGAAAAGGCTGTCACCGTGAAATTCACGGTTTCGCAGGCACGGCCGCGCCGTTGAAATGAGCGAACACTTCACGGGCGACTGTTGCACAGAGGCGATTGCCAGCGTTGTCCGGTGTCCAGGATTTGTCCTCGTTCTTCGCCGTCAGGACGCACAGAAAAATCGGGCCGCCGGGCGAGAAGATGATGCCGGCGTCGGTTCGGGCTTCATTGACCGAGCCGGTCTTGTGAGCGATCACCGTTCCGGCCGGCAAGAACCGGGGAAACTTGTCTTTGTCGTCGCATTTCTTGAGGTGCTCCAGCATCGCCTTCGAGGCTTCCGGGGTGACGAGTTTTTCGGCGTGCAGTTGCTCCAAGAGACCGACCATCTCGCCAGCCGTTGTTGAGCCGAGGCCAAACTTCTCGCTCCGTTCCGGGAACACCGACGTCTCACGTTTGAAGGACTTCGAGTGCAGCTTTGTGTTCGGAAAGCCGAGCGACTCCATCCGCGCGGCGGTCGCCGGCAGGCCGATCTTGTCGATGACCAAGTTCGTCGCCGTGTTGTCCGAGAATGCGATCATCAGTCGCACGGCATCGACCACCGGGAACGAGGCACCGTCGCTGAAGTGCGCCGTCAGGATGCCGCTGCCGGGGACTTTGTCGGCCTGCTTGAGCGTGATCGGATCGGTGAGCTTCAGCTTGCCTTCGTGAGCCTGCTGATAAACCTCGACCATCACTGGCAGCTTGATGAGGCTGGCGGTCGGCATCGGTTCGTCGGCACGATGGGTGAACGACTCGCCGGTTTTGAGATGCTTCACGCTGATGGCGACCTCGCCTTTGTGAGCGTCGATCAGGGGACGCAGTCGAGCCTCAAGTTTGTCGTCAGCGAGCGACAGCGATTGCGAAACAACCAGAGCAATGACAAACGCCAGAACCACTCGCATGACCGGCCTCCACGTTTCGACTCGGAAGTACTGCGAACCACTTCGCCAGATTCTTCGGAGCGGCAGCGGAACAAGTGGATTGGCCGAGAGCAAGTCTACGGACGATTGCGGCGCTTCGGTTCGAGCGTTTCATATCCGGCGGGCTGAATGCCGGTGGGGCCTCGCAGGCTGTTGGCTAAGGCTTGTTCGGCGAGTCCGCGCAGCCAGCGGTCGTGGGGGCTCATCCGCACGCACCAGTTGAGATGCTCCGAGGCCTCGGCGAATCGTTCTTGGGCCAGCAAGAAGGCTCCGAGCATTTTGCGAGCGGCAAAGGAAGTGCGGTCGATCTGAAATGCGTGGCGCAGGCACGCTTCGGTTTCATTGGCGTCTTGCAGGCGGTTGTAGATTGCGGCGGCGGCGATCAACTGGTCGATCGGCTGATCGCATTCCGGATTCGTGAGTTCTTGCTTCAACGCCTCGGCATAGGCTCGCGCAATGACGGGGTAGTCCGGCAACGGCTGTTGATCGTTGAGGTAGCGTGCCTCCAAACGCTGCAACGCTGCGAGGTCCGGCTGCAAGTGGTCGAGGATGACTTCGGCCTGCACGTTGCCGACCAGCAGCGCGAGGATTTGCTCCTGAGAAGACTGGTCTTGGTGAAACGCCAACTTCCAGGAATCGAGTGCCTCGTCGATTTTTCCATCGAGCCATTGGTGGCGGCCGACAGCGAACTGCACCGTCGAAGACTGCGGCCGAACCAACAAGGCTTGCCGCAGCAACGCCGATCCATGCTGCGGGTCCGAATCGTCGAGGAATCGCAGTTCCGCCAAGTGGACGTACGCCTGGCCTTGTAACGGGCAGAGCTGCGCCGCCTTCTTGGCATGTCGAGCGGCTGCGACGAGGTACTTCAGATTCGCGCCGACCGCCCGTTCCAGCCATTCGTGCATTTCGTCGTTCGACTCGAATTGTGCCGCCAGTGCCGCATCGCGGATTTGCGACAACGACATCGGATCGTCGCTGTGCTGCTGCAGGTGATCGAACGCCGCCAGGTAGGACGAAGCCAATCGCAATTGTGCTCGCGCCTTGGACGGGTTGAGTTTCACCGTGGCTCGTAATGCCGAAAGAAGTCGCTTGAACTGCGTGATCCGCTCGGCTTCGAGATCCTCAGAATCGTCCGCATCCGCCGTCGCGATCGCCGATGGTCCCTTCTGCGGCATGGCGAGTCGCAGGTAGTCGAACCAATGCGGCTCGCCTTTTGCGAGTTGCTCTAACTGCGGAAATGCCCACGTCGAACAACTCACAGCAATCGCTGCGGTTGACAGTCCCAGCCAGCGCGGAATCGCCGTGCCAGACGGAGTCGCTTCTGTTGCAGGCGAGCCGCCTGCAACACATGCGGACAATTGATCCAGTCGCCGAGCACACGCGGCTAGCAGCAACGCGATGACCATCAATCCGGGGATGTACCACGAGAAGTCCACGCCGGCATGTACGACGTTTGCCGCCAAACTGGCCGAGACCGCCGCCGACAGCACTCGAATCCGAACATCCCCCCGCGAGTTCAGCGCTCGCATGCACCAGGTCGCACAGCACGCCACACCCAACAGCGCGAGTCCCAGTCCGAGCAACCCACACTCCGACGCAACCTGCAAGTACGAGTTCTCCGCGTGCGTGAATTCGATATCGACAAACGGAGGGTCGTAGTACATCGGACAAGCCTCGGCATGACTTCCCAAGCCGGTGCCGAATAACGGGAAGTCGCGCAGGATGTGCCAGTTCGCTTCCCAGACCGCCAGCCGTTCATCCGACTCCCAGTTGTCGAGCCGATCGGAAACTTGTTCATAGCCGAGCATCCAGAACAGACTCCCGGCGACCAGCGACGTCGCCAACAGCACGCCGACGACGCGGCCCGACAATCGCTTGGCGCGGAACAGCAATCCCAGCATGACCACCAACGAGACGCTCAACGCCACCGTCC
>CAMDRI010000264.1 GCA_945906725.1 Candidatus Kuenenia stuttgartensis
CGAAACCGCTCGAACCGCCCACGCCACTCCGAAACCTTCCGCCCATCCGCTCGACGCGACATGACGCCTCCAAGTTGAAAAGGTTGTGAATCAACAACCCCGCCAACTTACTCGACGCGTCAAGATTGGTGCTGATGAGCGCTCACCCACATGGACCCGATTGAGGCCCTCTGACATGAATGAATGAGATTCAACGATTGGCAGCTCTCTCAGTAACCAGCGGGTCTTTCGACGGCCAGGGACTTCTGAGCGGCACGGCGCTAGCCCCCCGGTTTCGGGCGGAGATTCGCCAACATCGGGGGGCTAGCGCCGTTCCGCTACAGATCTTATTTCGCGCCGATTTCTGAGGCGAGGTTCGGAGTCCAGCGAACAGATCAACGCAGCAACAGATTGTCTCGCAACTCCGAGGGATCGCCGGTCGCGTCGAGCAACTTCTCGGTCGCGCCGCCGAGGATGTTGCCGGTGATCAGATTGTCGCGGCAATGGCCGAGGACTCGGATCGCGTGCTTCATCGAGGGTGATGCGCGGCGATCGACGATCGTGTTGTTGGCGATTCGGCAGCGGACGCAATCTTCCAGTTCGAGTCCGCGATGCAGCGGATCGAGAATTTGACAGTCGGAGACTCCGCAGTCGCTGCACCGGACGAACGTCACGGCCGCGCCTCGTTCGGGCGATCCGGAACAGAAACGCTGTGTCGCGAGGCCGCTCAGCAGCACGTTGTCGCAATCCTCAAAGCGAAGCCCGTCCTTGGGTGGTTCGGAATCATTGCCGCGCCAGACGAAGACGTTGCCGCTGACGACGATGCCCGCGCTCTTCGCGGCGAACACGGATAAATCGGCCGAGTCGTAAATCGTGTTGCCGGTGATTGTGACTCGCGAGACGTTGCGAAGTTCGACCGCTCGCCACTGGCTGCCGAGCACATTGCCGGTGATGTTGATGAGATGCGCGGTATCGACCTTCTGGGTCTTTAGAGCGTCGGCTCGCTGAGGCCGTTCGACTTCGGCCCCGATGACTCGGATGTTGGCTCCGCCGGTTTGCACGGTCGCTTGAATCGTGTTGCCGCTGATCGTGACCTCGCTGATGACGCCGTCGGTCGCGTCGAACCAGATCTCTGATCCGCCCGGATGTTGAGACAAGTCGGCTGGAGGCTTGCTCGAACCGCCGGCCGTCGCGTTGTTATATTCGATGTCGTTACCGACGATCTGCAAGTTGTGAACGTCCCCACCGAGCGACTTGATGCCGGCCACCTTGTTCCAACTGATGTGGCAGCCCTGCACGATGATCTGATGCAGGTTGCAGCGATCGAAGAACAAGCCGATCTCGTGATTGTCGTACAAGTGCGAGTCAGTCAGCACGAAGTCGCGATTCCGTTCGACCAGATGCACGGCGATGCGGCAGCGTCTCACCAGCACCTGCGAGATCACGCACTTGATCGTCTTGCGAAGCTCGATACCTACCGAGTCGGGATGCTCGCCGACGATTTCGATGCCGTTGATCGTGGGGAACCGTTCTTTTTCCCAAGTGTGAAGCTGCACGCTGCTCGGCGAGGCCGTCCCCTGATGATCACCGATTACCCGAATTGCCGGCCCCGCTCCAGCCATCACAATGCGTGATGTCCCGCCCTCGCCGCGTACGGCCCGGAACCCGGTCTTTGTCAGATCCAGCACCAGCGGCTTTGTGATCCGATACGTCCCCTTGTTGAGTCGCAGCACGCCATCGCCCGAATCAATCGAGTGCTGCAACGCCGCCGTGTCATCGGCAACACCGTCCCCCTTCGCACCAAATTCAAAGACGTTCGACATTCGGGAGTTCTCCTCAAACAATGGCACCAGCGAAGCGACGCCTCAGGTCGTAGCCACGCTCGCCAGAGCGTGGGTGAACTTGCACAACGCCCGCGCTCTGGCGAGGTGTGGCTACGGTTCATCCTCGGTCTCGTCTTTTGATACTGTGATGCCCTGTCTCGGACAACTCAACGAACCTCTTTTGGGAGTCATCAACTCATGCCAGCACCCAAACTCGGCAAGACGCTCAAGGAAAAGATGCAACGCGGGCAAACTGTCTACGGCACCTTCTTTCAATACACGGTCAATCCCGCCATCGTCGATGTCCTGCCGGACGACACGCTCGACTTCGTGATCGTCACGGCCGAACACAACGCACTCGACTTGGCCGAGTTTCTCCCTGTTCGGTACGCGCTGGCCGCCAAGGGGATCGCGTGCCTGGCGCGAACACACAGCCGCGAACCGGATGATGTGTCGAAGGTGTGCGATTCGTTCGACGGTGTGGTTGTGCCCTACGTCGAGGATGTGGAACACGCTCGACGCCTCGCGGCGGCTGCGATCTATCGGCCGCTGAAAGGACAGGCTCTGGAGCGTGTCCTGTCCGAAGGCAAATGGCCCAGCGAGAAAACTCGAAAGTACGCTATCGAGGAACGCTGCGCGAACACGGTCTTCGTCCCGATGATCGAATCTGTCCTGGCGGTCGAGAACCTTGAAAAGATCTGCTCGATCCCCGGCGTCAACGCGGTGTTCGTGGGCCCCAACGACTTGACCACGAACATGGGCATCCCCAACGAGTACGACCACCCGGATCTGATCGCGATGATCCAACGGATCATCGATGTCGCCAACCGCTCGCACGTCGCAGCCGGAAGCTGGTTTGGCAAACGCGAGCAAATGGAACGCACCATCAAACAAGGCTCCCGCTTTGTGGTCTACTCCAACGACGGCGCATTTTTCCGCGAGTCGCTGGAGCAGTCCTTCACGCAACTCCGCAAACGCTGACAAATCTGGAATAGCGTAAGTTCACGGGGACACCACTTCGCTCGCAGTTTGGACACGAAGGCCAGATGGACTCAATGCGCAAGTCATTCAGGGCAAACTCGCCAGAACAAGAAGCTAACTGCCTAGCTGTCATCAACGTTAGACAAGGCCAGTACCGACGAACGGCGGCACAGAGATAATTCCGGACGTGCTGGACGCGCCGGTCGAAATGACAGACGAGTGTTGAGTGTTTCGCGGTTGCAAACGAACTGCCGTGAGTCAACATGAGGCAGTGAATGACCGCCTTACTGCGATCAGGTTCTGATTGGCTCCCGACCATCAATCACTGAGCCGTCTTCCAGTTTGTGCAGTGCAATCATGCTCGCGTCGTCGTCGGTGACAACTTCGAATCCGAACACACGTAATGTGGGCTGAGGTGCTGTCGATTTCTCGGACAGCTCAACTCCTTAGTTTTGTGATCTGGAGGAGTTCGAACTGGTGGGGTGAGCGATAGCTGAGTACGAAGTGCTTTCGTTCGAGATTGTCGTAGGCGATAGATTGGCCGATCTCTCGTCGCGCGGCTCATTGACCGACATTTCCCAGATGAGTTGAGCCTGGATCGGATCCAGACTCGCAACGCTCTCCATACTAACAACGACCCATACCCCACGCCCAACGTGTGCGGACCGTCTGTCATTTTTTTAGCCTCCCATCCCGACTCGGCCCAATCCGCGCGA
>CAMDRI010000265.1 GCA_945906725.1 Candidatus Kuenenia stuttgartensis
CAAGTGCTGGCGTTGTCTCACAACCTGGGCCTGATCCTGCGAAAACTCTGCGGAGCGGCCAAACCGCGAGCGTTTACGCTCGTCTTGAGCCTTGGTACGTTGCGACTGGCCACCCTACGGACCCTGAAACCCACCAGCCGCTCTCAACCCGCTTTGCCGAACTTCAAAATCACATTCTCGCAAACCGCACTCGCGACCTGATCTCGCCGATCGCAAACAACAAACCCAGACTTCTTCAACAGGCTGTTAGCGGCCCCCCGGCTCTTGGCTCAGAATCGCATTGAACCGCGGATCCGCGCACAAAACATCCCGAGTTGGCCATGCTTTCGCACGTTTCGCAAGTGGACATCGCTTTGTTGGAACGGCGCTTCGACCGGTCGCCGGACGTGGCCTTTTTCGTCAAAGACGCTGCGGGGGGATATGTGGCCGTGAACGAGTCGCTGGTGGCGCGGCATGGCTTGAAGAGCAGGTCGCAAGTCATCGGCAAATGCCCGCGTGACATCTGCCACGGCGACTTTGGCCGAGGCCGTGTCTTCTGCTTCAGCCACCCGGAAATGACCGAGGGCCTTGAACCGCTCGTGCAAATCGCGATTGACCACGTCAAACCGGAAGCAATCACCGAAAACAGATTTACGAAACGACAACCCCAAGCCCGAAACAGGTCTACCACTAAACTCGGCGAAATCTTCGGACTGATTCAATCCGAAATCTGACTTGTGTTTGAAGCTGCATCGAACCTACCAACACGACTTCCCGCCAATCCAATGCGATAGAAAGTGACAATGAATACCAAATCGATGTTACTGAGTCGCAGAACGTTTCTTTGCAGTACCGGTACCTCTCTCGCTTTGCCTTGGTTTGAAACGTTTGCCAGCAGCAGTCCGACTAAGGACAAAACTCCGAAACGACTCGTCAGCGCCTATCTGGGATTCCGCTTCAACGATTGAAAGCCATCCATGAACAGTTCCGCCTCGACATCTCGGCGACGCTTCTTGCAGTCCAGCTTGACTGCCGGTGGAGCTGGGCTTTCTTTGGCGGACATTCTGCGTCAGCAAGCGTTCGCCGAGTCGACCGGGAAATCGACGGCGGACACATCCGTGATTCAGATTTGGCTGGGCGGAGGTCCAAGTCAATTTGAGACCTTCGATCCAAAACCGGAAGCTCCCGTCGAGATTCGAGGGCCGTACTCGGCGATTCAGACCAAGCTGCCGGGAATTTTGTGCTGCGAGAAGTTGCCGCGCACAGCGATGGTTCTCGACCGAGCGGCCGTCATTCGTACGGTCCGACACGCTACGAACGATCATTTCGGCGGTGCCCATTGGTGTTCCACCGGTTATCCCAGCGAACTCAGTCGCAGCACGCATCCGTCGTCGGGTGCGATGTCCTCGCGGTTCCGAGGGGCGGTGAATCTCGGCGTGCCCGCTTATGTGTTGCTCTCCGAAGAGCAGACTCGGAATCCAGAGATGGCGACCGTGATGGGAGCCGCGTATCTCGGATCGCAACATGCTCCGTTCACGATCATGCAAGACCCGTTTCAAAAGGGCTTTCAGCAGGACAAGGTTCGGCACGCGGCATCCAGTTTGAAGCTTGCGGATGATTTCACGCTGTCGCGCGTCGCGGATCGGCGGTCGTTGCTGAGCGGGCTGGATCGTTTCGCACGTCAGGCGGATGCGACTCGTGCGATGGACGGGATCGACAGCTTCACGCAATCGGCCTTCGACATGTTGACCAGCGGTGCCGCGCGCAAAGCCTTCGATCTCAATGAAGAAGCGCCGGCCACGCGCGATCGTTATGGGCGACATCGCTGGGGACAGATGGGGCTGCTGGCGCGGAGGTTGGTGGAGGCGGGAGTGACCTTTGTCACGCTCAACACCGCGCCGGATTCGCTCTGCTGGGACTGGCACCGCAACATCGTCAATGACAATCGGCCGACCGACGGTTCCGACGGTCCGACTCGCGGCATGGACATCTCCGGGCCGCCGCTCGATCAGATGCTCTCGACCTTGATCGCGGATCTCTACGAACGGGGCCTCGATCGCAAAGTTCTGCTGATCGTGTGGGGAGAATTCGGCCGAACTCCGCGCGTGAATGTAACCGGCGGTCGCGATCACTGGGGCTCGCTGATGAGCATTCTGATGGCCGGCGGCGGACTGAAGGTCGGTCAGGTGATCGGCACCTCCAGCCCCAACGGCGAGGTTCCCACCAGTCGACCGGTCTCGCCCACGGATGTGCTGGCCACGATCTACCGCCACTTGGGAATCGACTTAACCCTGCACACCGTGACCAACGCAGGCCGGCCGATTCCCCTCCTTCCCGATGGCGCGCCGATCGTGGAATTACTGTGACCTCCATCCTCAACTGAGAGTGAAGTTATGACGCGGCCATCAACCGACCATTTCCGTTGTCATCGTCGATCGATGCTGGTGGCGGGTGGCTTGGGGTTTTGCGGATTGGATGTGAGGTCACTGATTGCGGCACCGCTGACTGGACCGGCTTCAGGACGCAAGGCGGCCAGGTCCACAATTTTGATTTTTCTGCAAGGCGGCGCTTCGCATATCGACACATGGGACATGAAGCCCGAAGCGCCGGCCGAGTACCGTGGCGAGTTTCAACCGATCGAGACCTCAGCACCGGGAGTCAGGTTGTGTGAGCATCTGCCATTTACGGCTCGACAAGCACACCACATTGCGATCGTAAATTCGGTGGGTGACAACGGGAAGGCCGCGGCCGATCATCACGGCGGGCACTATCATCACCTGACGGGGCACGCCCCAGATGCGACGTTTCGGAGTCAGGCGTTGAATCGAACTCCCGACCACGGCGACTGGCCGTATATCGGGTCTGTCGTCGCTGCCAAACGATCGCCGCATCCCTATCTGCCTTCCAATATCTGGATGCCGCAAAAGGCAGTCGAATCCGGCTATGTTCGACCAGGCCAGTTTGCGGGACGATTGGGCGGACAATTCGACCCGGTGTATGTCGATGGAAAGCTGGATCAGCCCCTCGAATTCCGTGTTCCGTCACTGGCGCTGGATGCGGATGTCAGCCTGGGGCGGCTGGAAAATCGACGGGATCTCCTGCGGAGTCTCGATGAATCTCAAAGACACCTCGAGCAAGTTTCCGGAGTGAGCCAACTCACCGAACAGCAGCAGTTGGCGTTTCGGTTATTG
>CAMDRI010000266.1 GCA_945906725.1 Candidatus Kuenenia stuttgartensis
CCCGCAGCTCCTCGACAATCCCTTCGCACATCAGCTCGCTCCATGCTTGTTTGGCAGATCAATCTCTGCCTCAAGCTCTGGCGCAAATCTCATGCCGTGAGTCGGCCCATCGCCGTTGGAATTGTCAGAGTTGTGTATAAACGACAGGCGCTGGTCCCACCCTACGAAACGGGCAACATCAACTCCGGCAACTCGGCTGAGCGTGTTCCCGGCAACGGCAAGTTGTCCGCCGCGCGAAATGTGAACACCGCCGAGTACTTCGTCTGCGCCGTGTGATTGCGACTCGCCGCGTGCAGCGTCTTCGCGTGAAAGAACAATACGTCCCCCGGATCGAGTTCCACCGGGACTGCGTTGGCGATGACCGCCTGGTTCTCCGGCAAGTCGCTGCAAAAAAAGAGCGAATCGTCCAATCGCGAGCGGTCGAAGTTCATGCGATGCGAGCCGGGGATGACTCGCAGGCAGCCGTTCTCGATTCGTTCCGGCACCAGCGCAATCCAGACGCTGATCAGGTCGGGACGCTCGTAGGCCCAATAGCGAATGTCTTGATGCCAGCCGGTGTCGCTGCTGAATTTCGGCTGCTTGGTCATGATGCAGTTGTGGTGTGCGAGCGGCATCACGATTCGCGTTTGGAAGGGCAAGGCTCCCGCCGAACCACTACCGCCATCGACGCTTGGTTCCGATTCGCGGCTGGGCGGGAGCCTTGCCCTGCCGTCGTTGGCACCAAGCAAAAGATCGGCGAGCCGCTCAATCATTTCGTGGTCGCTCAGCCATTGTGTGAAGACGAAATGCCGCGCGTGCGCCTGCTTGAGCCGCCGAATCGTGCGGCCACCCTCGGCCGCCAGCGAGACCGGCGCGCCGGGATAGTGCAGTTCGGCTTCGTACTCGATCGGCCCGATCTCCCGCTCGACGCCGTCCAGCGTCACGGCCAGCATCTGCTCGCGCACGGCCACTGGAATGAGCTGCCGAAACACCAAAAACCCATCGCGCTGAAACCGTTCCCACTCCATCACGCTCAGCCGCCGCAACTTTTCGTTAGGCGGCGACGCGGGTGTCGGAACGGGATCGAGCAAGTCAACAGCGGTGTCCATCGGAGGTTGATCCTTGGGAAATGGCGAGTGAACGTCATCGTCTGGAGTGCCATCACGACCGGCAAGGGACACTGCAATTCACCTCCACCGAGATGAACACAGTGGCGGACTAAAACGACAGCCCCGACAAGCGGGGTGGCGAGAAGATGCACGGCCGTTCCCACACTGGACACTTTCGAACCAACGATGATCTTTCGCCGAACGATATCCAGTCTCGGAGAGGCTGGACTACATTAGCGACATGACGAATGCCTCGACACGACGAAGCGTGATCTTTGCTGGCGGCGGCACGGGCGGGCATTTGTTTCCCGGCATCGCGGTCGCGCGGGAGCTGCTCGCTCTCGAGCCGGACGCGCGAGTGCTGTTCGTCGGCTCGGAGAAGCCGATTGAACGGGACATCGTCGGTGCTGCGGGGTTCGAGCATGTCGCGTTACCGTCGGTCTCGCCGTCGCTCGGTCCCACGCGAATCGTTTCGTCGCTGCTCAATAACTGGCGAGCGTATCGACAGGCACGCGCGATCTTGGCTCGCGAACGGCCGAGCGTGGTTGTAGGACTCGGCGGCTTCGCCAGCGTTCCGCCAGTCGTCGCCGCATGGCGAATGCGTGTGCCGATCGTGTTGCTCGAACAGAACGTCGTGCCCGGCAAGGCGACTCGTTGGTTGAGTCGAATCGCGGAGGTCGTCTGTCTGCCGTGGCCACAAGCCGCGAACAGATTGTCGCGCGGTGTGAAGACGATCGTGACCGGCAATCCGATCCGCGCCGAGATCGCGAAGTTGGCCGCATCAAACCAACCCGAAGCGTCAGCGAGGGCGAACGCTGCAGCGAGCGTCGAGTGTTTATCGCCCTCGCTTACGCTTCGGGTTAGTTTGGAAGCGCAGACGCTGCTGATCCTCGGCGGCAGCCAAGGTGCAGCATCGCTGAATGCCGCTGTGATCGATGCTCTCGCGACGCTGCGAACCGAACTCAGCGGTTGGCAGATCGTGCATCAAACCGGAGCGGCTGATCTCGACGCGGTTCGTCAGCGTTATGCCGCGCTGTCGCTGGTGGCCGACGTGCAACCCTTCTTTCGCGACATGGCCGAGCAATACCGCCGCGCCACCTGCGTCATCTCGCGAGCGGGAGCCACCACGCTGGCCGAACTCGCGTGCGCGGGACTGCCGGCCCTCTTGGTCCCGCTCCCGACCTCGGCTCACGACCACCAGAGACTCAACGCTCGCCTGTTCGCCGACCACTCCGCCGCTCTCGTGGTCGAACCGACCTCGTCCGCCGCCGACTCCTTGCGAGCCTCGCTCGTCCAACTCTTGAGCGATCATTCATTGCGAGACCGACTCCGTCAAAAACTCCATACTCTCGCCGAACCACAAGCTGCCAATGCCGTGGTGAGTATTCTCTGCGAGCGAGTGGTGCCACGTACTTGAGCTATCGAACGACGTGGATTACTCAAGGGCGGTCAACGAGAGTTGACCGCTGATGTAGATAAGACTCAAACCATCGCAGAATCCTTCGAGCAAATTCTACAACCGATTCGTTGGCTTGATAAAAAGTCTGAAGTCGCCGTTGCTGCTGAATGACGACGAAGGCGGGCACATTCAGAATGCCCCATTTCAATATGAGCGAGACATTCGATGGCTGTTCCACATCCATCATGTAGAGGTCGATGTCGTTGTTTGTGGCTTCACGGATCGCGCTCAGTTGTTGCGCGAATACACGATCATGACCATTCCACGACGCCCAACAATGAATGCCAACGATTCGCTGCACACAAAGTGCCTCTGACAGCCCTTCGGCTGTAATCGGTCGGACATCGTCGGGCCACGGTGGCATCTCGGATTTCTCATTTCGATTTCTCAGAACCGCTGGGCACCGTTGGCCTCTTCTTTGGTGGCGGCTTGATGTGACCGTTGATTACGTCTTGGACGACCTCGGCCAGGATCGCGGGGTCGGCGGATTTCAGGACGTGATCGAGCCGCGACTGCGGCACGCCGAGCCGTTCCATGACTTCGCCCGCTTGCTTCCAGAGACGCTCGCGCTTCTTGCCTTCGGCGAGGTACAGCTC
>CAMDRI010000267.1 GCA_945906725.1 Candidatus Kuenenia stuttgartensis
ACCGCCAACGACCTCTTCGCCGAGCATGCGTGGCGGTATCGCGACTATGTCATCGACGCTTTCCGAAACGACAAACCCTACGACCAGTTCGTGCGCGAGCAACTGGCCGGCGACCTGCTCGCTCACGACTCGCCGCAGCAGCGGGCCGAACAACTGACCGCGACCGGGTTTCTCGTGCTCGGCGACCTGACCGTCGTCGAGGCCGACAAGCCGAAGCTGCGCATCGACGTCGTCGATCAACAGGTGGACAAAGTTGGCCGAGCGTTCCTGGGGATGACAATCGGTTGTGCTCGCTGTCACGATCACAAGTTCGATCCGATCCCGCAGCGCGACTACTACGCGCTGGCCGGGTTCTTCTTCAGCACCGAGTCGGTTGTCAGAGCGGAGTGGGGTGTCTGGAGTTGGCCGACGGTCGTTGTGCTTCCCGAAACCGAACGACAACAAGCCGAACGACTGGCTCAGACGGAACATCATCGTCAACGGCTCGCGTCGATGCAGGCGGAACGCCAAAAGCTGCAAGCGAGCAAGACCGAAATCGACGCAGCCTTGAAGAAGGACGGCGCGGCGGATGATCCAAATCGGCTCGCACTGACGAAGGTCCAGTTGGATCAGACCGAACGTTTGAAGACGCTCGACCGCGATATTCAACACGCCGAGTTTTTCGCACCTGCGCCGCCGCGAGCGATTGCCGTGCGAGACATCGCCGAGCCGGCCGACATGCAGATCACCATTCGCGGCAACGCCTACACGCTGGGCGACCGAGTGCCGCGCGGCTTCTTGCAAGTGGCCAACTCGTCCGCGAAAGCCGACATCGCAAGCAAGGTCAGCGGTCGCCGCGAACTCGCCGAATGGATTGCCAGTCCTCATAACCCGCTGACCGCTCGTGTCGCTGTGAATCGCATCTGGCAGAAACTGTTCGGCGAGGGACTCGCGCGAACGGTCGATTACTTCGGTCTGCCCGGCGGACGCCCTTCGCACCCCGAGTTGCTCGATCATTTGGCTCGGCAGTTCATTGCGGACGGCTGGTCCCAGAAGCGGCTGATTCGGTCGCTCGTGCTGAGCCGCGTCTACCGGTTGAGCAGTTCGGAACTGAACGCCGACGCAGTGCGCGTTGATCCCGACAACCGTTTGCTGTGGCGAATGAATCGACGGCGACTCGATGCTGAAGCGTTGCGGGACTCGATCCTGCTTGTGTCGGGACGGCTGATCGACGCACACGTCGGACCGTCCATTCCGTTTGAATACCCGGAAAACACGGGGGGGCTTGCGCCCGGCGGAGTCAATCCGCCATTCTTCCGTTTGAACCGCTTTCGGCCGGAGCAACTGTTTGAACGCACGATCTATCTGCCGATCGTTCGCTCCGGCCCGCAAGCGGGGCCGAGCGAGATTCGCAATGTGTTCGACTTCACTCAGCCGGCCGAGTTCGCGGGTCAACGACCGGCGACCGCGGTACCGACGCAGGCGTTGTTCCTGATGAATTCCGGCTTACTGAAAGAGCGTGCTCGCGACTTGGCAGAACGAGCTTTCGCCGCCGGACCGGATGAAACCGCACGCTTGGATCGGCTGTGGTTACGAGTCTTCAATCGACCGATCACTGACAACGAACGCCAGGACTCAGTGGCATTCCTCGCCGAACTCCGAAAAGAAAACCCAACGACAATGCCGGACTCCGAGCTACGATGCTGGGCCGAATTGTGCCACGCACTCTTGGCGAGCAACGAATTCTTGATGAGGATGTGACTCCTGTCGCACAGGCTTGAGGTCTCACGATGACGATGACTCGATTATGGACTCGACGTGAACTGCTGAAGCAATCCGGGTGCGGCTTCGGCAGCCTCGCGCTCAGCGGAATGCTGGCGAATGTAGCTCGCGCCGCGAGCACGACGCCGGGCAGTCGGCAGCCGCATTTTCCGCCGCGTGCCAAACGAGTGATCTTCCTGTTCATGGCCGGCGGACCGTCACAGCCGGATCTGTTCGATGAGAAAAAACTCCTCATCAAGAAGCACGGCGAGCCGGTGAGTCCGCCGGTGGATGGCCGCGAGGTCTCCGTCGGCGTCGACAAATACCTGGCTCTTGGACCGGCCGCCCCGATTCGACCGCGGGGTGAGTCGGGCATGACCATCTCGGACCTAATGCCGCATCTGGCGAAGGTGGCCGACGACCTCTGCCTGCTGCGAGCCGTGCATACTGACAACGAAGCTCACGCGCCGGCGACGTTGCAGCTTCACACCGGCGTCGGCATCGACGTGCGGCCGTCGATGGGCGCGTGGCTGAGCTACGGACTCGGCACCGAAAACGAAAATCTGCCGAGCTTCATTTCGATCCACGCTCCGAGCGACGTGCGAACCTACGGAGCCGGATTCTTGCCGGCAGCCCATCAAGGGACGCCGGTCATCGTCCCGAAAAGCCCGCAAGATTCGGCGATCAAACATTTGATCGATCCGCAAACATCGGCCGCGCAGCAGCGGCGACGGCTCGACATGATCCAGCGATTGAATCAGCGACTGCTCAACCGCGTTGCGTCAGACCAACAGATGGAAGGGATGATCGAATCGTTCGAGCTTGCGTTCCGCATGCAGGCCGAGGCGCCGAAGCTGGTCGATCTCTCCAACGAGTCGCAGTCAACGCAAATGCTGTACGGCATCGGCCAGCCACCAACTGACCGCAACGGCCGCGCGTGCTTGTTGGCTCGGCGGCTCAGCGAAGCCGGCGTGCGATTCGTGCAAGTCACGATCGACGGCTGGGACCATCACGACGACATTCGCGGAGCACTGCCACGGCAATGTCTCGGTTCCGATCAGCCAGTGGCCGCGCTGATTCAGGATCTGAAGGCTCGCGGGCTTTTGGAAGACACGCTCGTCGTCTGGACCGGCGAGTTCGGACGGACTCCGTGGAGCCAGGATCTCTCTGGAAAAAACCCGATCGACAAACACGGCCGCGAGCATCAACCCGAAAGTTTTTGCACCTGGCTCGCCGGCGGCGGCGTGAAAGCCGGCCTGACTTACGGCGAGACCGACGACTTCGGCTTCCGCCCGGTCGCGGGCAAAGTTCACCTGCACGATCTGCACGCCACGATGCTGCACCTGCTGGGGCTCGACCACGAACGGCTCACCTTCCCGCATCACGG
>CAMDRI010000268.1 GCA_945906725.1 Candidatus Kuenenia stuttgartensis
ATGTCCGGCTGAAACAGCACGACATGCAAGAGTGGTTCCGACATGTCGCTCACACCTCTGGCAAGACCCACGGCTTCCGCCATTCGGTGCGGCCGCGCAGAGCATTGGCCTCTGCGTCGCCGACAAATGTCTCTGTCGCGACATCAACCGTCAACTTGCGGCCGAGTCGCACGGAAATGTTGCCGGCGTGACACAGCACCGACGCCGGATGTCCGATCGTTTCCAGATCGCAGTACGGCTTCGCTCGCGACTTGATGCAGTCGAGGAAGTTCTGCACGTGCGGCTTCTCGTGACTGTCCCCTTCGCCCTTGGCGAGCACTTCGTTGCCGCGACCGTAGGCGACCCAGCGCGAGTTGCCGAGTACCATGTAGCCTTGATCGCCAAACAACGCCGAACCTTCCGACTCGCCGAGGTAGCCATACGGAGTCCAGACGCGCATCTCGTAGGTCAGCAGTTTCGGATGTTTTCCGTCTTTGACATTGCCGGAGCCGAACTCGTAATTGACCTGTACCGTGTCCGGAAACTCTTGAGCGTCATCGAAGTACCACTTTCCGCCGTTCGCGAAGATCGACGTCGGCAAACCGAGCGGTTCGTCCTTCTGCACCTCGCACGCCGCCGCCAGCACCGCGACCGCCATGTCCAACCGATGCACGCCGTCATTGCCCAGATCGCCTGTCCCAAAGTCGTAGAACCAGCGCCAGTTCCCATGAAACCGATTCGGATTGAACGGTCGCTTCTGCGCGGGACCGAGCCACATGTCGTAATCGACTCCAGCCGGAGGCGTTTCATCGGGTCGCACCGGCAAGGCACCCTGCTTTGAGCTCTCCCAGGCCTTCGCCACCACACAGCGGCCGAGCTTCCCAGTCTTCACGAACGCGATGGCCGACTGCATCCGCTCGGTCGAGCGATGCTGCGAGCCCATTTGCACGACCCGCTTGTGCTTCCGCATCGCCGCGACCATCCGCATCCCCTCGACGATGTTGTGGCTGTCCGGCTTCTCGACATACACGTCCTTCCCCGCCTGACACGCCAAGATCGTCGGGATCGCGTGCCAATGATCCGGTGCTCCGATGACGATCGCGTCAATCGACTTGTCATCAATCAGCTTCCGAAAATCCGACTCCCCACGCGGCTTCTTCCCCTGCAACTTCTCAGCTGACTCCAACCCCCGCGGCAGTCGATTCGCGTCGATGTCCGCAATCGCCACAATCTCCACCGACTTGTTCGCCGCAAACGAAGCAATCAGCGACGCCGCCCGCCCCGCCGATCCCATCACACCGACGCGAACCCGCTCGCTGGCCTGAGCTTTCGCAACCTGATCTAGATGCGACAGCAACACTCCCGAAGCCACAGCGACGGACGAACCCTGTAAGAACGAGCGACGAGTTTGTGAAGTCATGGCAGTTCCTTTCAAGATGAGGCAAACGAAACCAAGATTCTGACTACGCGGTTGTATTCAACTCCGTTCCGAGATAACAGTGGCCGCACAACACCAGCCCCCGCGGGCGTCATTACGGAACCGGGACACGAACAGGGCCAACCATGAAGTCTTCCGACTCACCGAATAGGCTCGTCGTCTGGGTGATCGGCGGAGCGATTTGTTTGACGACACTCTCTCGGCTCAAGACAATGACCGGCCGAAGATGACAGAGAATTTCGAGATGGCACCGATCCTTGTTCGATACACCAAAGAAAGTAAGGACGCCGCGAACCTGACCGATACCAACAAGAACGAAGTACCGGATCAAGTCGAGGACACAGCGAAGCATGCTTGGGCATGCCTACTACCTGTATTGCGAATCGCTCAATTTTCCAGACCCGCGTCAAGTATCACGCTACGAAGGCGTTCAATGGATCGAGGTCACGATCTGGCACAAAGACCGGATGGACGGACTCGATGGACTGGCTTTCGATGAGCCACAGCGATCCGCTCAGAAGACCGATCCACCTGGGACCAAGTCCATCATGGCGGCTGTTGGCAATCATCTGAATCCCATCGAGAACGCTTCGGCCAGCCACGAGAGTTTTCATCTGATCCAGTACGGCGTGACCTATTTCAAGCCGCGCTAGTTTTTGGAGGGAATGACTCGTTGGTCGGAACGAGGACTTGGCAAAGGGGCCTCGGCGAGGTCAAGTACGACACCCGCGGCCCGTGGCCGCAAAACTCAGCAAGGAGCTGAAGAGCCTCAAATACAGCAATGGCCGTGCTCCGCGACAACGAACTCGTCGCAGCCGACATCATGCGCGACATCCTGCTGGAACTCGACAAGCTCGACGACGTCGCGTTCAAAGAACTCGGCTACGAATCCTGGTCCGAAGACAACCAGGCTTCGGAGAAAAATAGCCCCTGCGTTTACCAAGGCATCATGGACGTGCTCCGCGGGCATAAGAACAAAGTGGGGAAGTTTACAGCGGAGCCGTAGCCAGGCCGACCACTGAATTGAAGATCACAATTTGTGATCTTCAATTTGCGGGCGAGATTTCAGACAGACGCGATTTCGATCCAAATCGTGACTTTGGCATTGCCCACCGTGACCGGCTTGGCATCAGGTGGCACTGCAACGGATCGTTCAAGTGAGACCGCCAAAGTCTCGGCTTTGATGTAGTCGGCCCAGGCTGTGATCGCGGCGAACACGTTGGCGTCGTCGGTCGAATAGCAGACTTTGATTTGCGCTTGGATTTCGAGGTTGGCGTCTTTGCGGAGTTGTTGGACTTGGCGGACAAAGTCGCGGGCGATCCCTTCTTGGAGCAGCTCTGGCGTCAGGTGCGTGCTCAGCGCGATTTGCACGCCACGTTCGTCGGTGCTGACCCATTCGGCGGCTTGTTGAGTGGTGATGACGATGTCGGTTGGCAGCAACACGACGTCGGAGTCAGCGACCTTCAGCACGACGCTTTCGCCTCGGCGGAGCGGGGCGAGCGTGTTGGGGTCGGTGGCCGCGAGCGTTTGGGTGATCGCTCCCAGCAGCTTGCCGTACTTGGGGCCGAGGGCTTTTTGGTTCGGCTTGTAGACGTAGCTCACCAGGTCGTCGAGGTGGTC